>JBAWHK010000167.1:0-23853 GCA_049593795.1 Solirubrobacterales bacterium | reverse complement strand
ACGTTGTGCTCGCTCAAGTGGTTCCAGACGTCCCGTTCCGACCAGTCGGCCAGCGGGTTCAACTTCCAGATGTTGAACTTCTTGTCCCACGCGAACTTGGGTGTGCCGGCCCGGCTGGCCGAGTCGGCGCGTCGAACACCGGCGACCCAGGCATCAACCGTTGAAAGGGCCCGTCGCATCGGTTCGACCTTGCGCAGGCCACAGCAGGCGTCAGGGTTGGACTTCCACAGCTTGTCGCCGTAAGTCTCGGCCTGTTCTTCCAGACTGATGTTGTGCCAGCGTTCGAACTCGACGTCGAACCGTTCGGCCAGGCGGTCCCGGGTCTCGTAGGTCTCCGGGAAAAGCACGTCCGTGTCCAGGTAGAAGAACCGGGCAGACGGGTTGATTGAAGTTGCGATCTCCATCACGACCGAACTCGTTTTCTGGAACGAGCAGGCGATGTACATGTCCTGTCCGAACTGATCGAAGGCCCATTCGAGGGTCTCACGCGCAGAGAACGACTCAAGCTGCGCAGCGATCGCCCCTTCGTCGAAGCGCTCATTGAGCTGCTTCGCGCCGGGGCTAACGGGTGTGGTCGTCGGTTCCAAGGTCTGCTGGCTGACTAGAAATCTAGACTGCGCACTCACCTTCGCCGCGTTCAACCTTGTACGGATCCGAACGGTTCCAGTCGATGAATTCCTGCATCGTGTCGAGGCTGAAATCGACCGGCAGGGTCAATTCCTTCACTTCAGCTTCCATCCGCGCGGTTCCGACGCGTTCAACGAAAGCGTTGAAGACCTCGCCGTCCTCGCGTTCGGTTTCGTAAAGCCGGATCCACCGTTCGACCGCGTCCGGGACCCGGCGGGCGGGCAGACGGGACTTGAGGCGGGCACCATAGATGGTTTCGCCATCGGTGTACTTGCCACCGAGGTGCGGGATGTAAGCGGGCATCGTGCGACCGCCGACCTTGAGCGAAGCGCCGTAGAAGCCGATGTTGGCGATGTGGTGCTGGCTGCATCCGTTGGGGCAGCCGCTCATCTTGATGTGGATTTCACGGGTCAGCGGATCGGTGATGTCCATGTCCTCGACCCGCTTCTGGATCGCCTTGTTGAGGCCCATCGAACTGGTGATGCCCATCTTGCAGCTGTCCGTTCCGGGGCAGCTGACAACGTCGGTGATCCGGCGGGGGCCGACATCATCGAGGTCGAGTTCGCCGAGTCGTTTCCACACGTCGTAGAGCGCTTCTTCGCGAACCCAGCGAAGGACGATGTTCTGCTGAACTGTCATCCGGGCAAAACCGCCGGTGTATTCACGCATGATCTGGCCGAGGCCCCGGAACTGTTCCGGGGTGAGGTCACCGCGGACCACTTTGACTTCGACTGTGTGGAAGCCCTCCTGGCGCTGAGCCTGGACGTTGGCTTCGAGGAAACGGTCGAACTCGGCCCGGTCGCCGTTGGGCGAGCTGGTGGCCGGTTTCGCTTCCGGCAGCTGGGACTCTTCATCGATGTCGAAACGCAGGTGGTCGATCGTGTAATCCCGATCGTTCACCCAGTCGCCCTTGAGTTCTTCGTCAACCATGCGGCGGACTTCATCGATCCCGACCTTGTCGACCAGCACCTTGATGCGGGCCCGGGCGCGGTTCGGACGAAGCCATGCCTGGCGGTCGTAGACCCGCAGGATCGCTTCGGAAACCTTCAGGAAGTCACCGTTGTCGGCTTCGACGAAGTCGTAAATCGTGGGCGCGACACGAGGCATGATCGAGGTGCCGCCACCGACCCGGACTTCGAATCCCTTGACACCGTCACGGATCCGGCTGATGAAAGCGAGGTCGTGGATACCGGTCATCGCGCGGTCGGCGTCGGAACCGGTGAAGGCAGTTTTGATCTTCCGCGGCATCAGCTGGGTTGTCGGGTGGCGCACGAAGTACCGGGTGAAAGCGCCGGCGTACGTGGTCGGATCAAAGATCTCGTCGTCGGCCACTCCGGCCCACGGGTCACCGGTCACGTTACGAACCGTGTTGCCACAACCCTCGCGGGAAGAAAGTCCGCTGGGAGCCAGGTCGCGCAGCATGTGGACCATCTGGTTCAGCGGGACGTGATGGATCTGGATGTTCTGACGGGTCGTGATGTGACCCTTGTTCAGGGGCGCGTAGACCTCTACCGAATCGGCGAAGGCGTCCATCTGCTCGGGGGTGACTCCACCGAACGGAAGCTTGACCCGAACCATCTGCACACCGGGCTGGCGCTGCCCGTAGACACCCTGCTTCAGCCGGAAACCGATGAACTCGTTCTCAGGGGTGTTGCCGTCGAGGAACTCGGTTGCTTCACCTTCAAAGTCGTCGAACTCGTGTTCGAGGATCGGGATGACGTGGCCGGGAACGTTGTCGTAGGTCTCCGGGTTGGTCAGGGTTCCGAGTTTGCCTTTGCCGGTCTGGACCTTGCCGTCTTCCTGCTCGACGCCCTTGTCACCGGGCTTCATCTTGGGTTTGACTTTTGGCGGGGCCGTAGTGGGCTCCATGGGGTGATCCTCCTGCTGTGGCTATATCGGGGAAGTTTGGAAAACGGGTCGGCGACTTCCGACCCCGAAGATAGTAGCAAAGCATGTAAACCTGACCGGATTTTAGGTATTTGATCCGGAGGTTGTTTTCGGATCAGGAAAAGCGGATGCTGCGGCTCTAGGAGCGGGCGCGTTCCTTCGCCTGCAGGATTGCCGCCGCCTGGCCGGGCTCGGCGACGTACCCGTCTTCGGGTTCGATCGGCTGTCCGTCTTCGATCCAGGCGTAGATGCCACCGGTGAGTGAAACCGCGTCAACGCCGGCGGAGGCGAAGGCCTGGGCGGCCATGTCTGACCGGGCACCGGTGCGGCAGTAGAACACGATCGGACGGCTGGAATCGACCGCGTCATGGTTCTCGGCGAGGATCTCGAGTCCGATCCGCGAAGCCCCGGAAATCCGCGCGGCTTCGAACTCGTAGTCCTGCCGCACGTCGATCAGCTGGGCGCCTTCGGCGATCAGGGCGGCGACTTCAGCCGGGGAACGTTCGATATCTGGGGTGTTTTCAGAAGCTTCCATGGGCAGGGAAAGCTACCAATCCCTCCATCAAAGAACACTGGCAATGATTTGTCGTCTATATGACGACAAATCATTGCCAGTGGTGACGGGTCGCGCTGCGCTTTCTTTTGCGCGGGCGTTTCCTTGATGGTGTCGGGTCCTTCCGGGTGGTCCCGGGGGTCCCGTCGCCAGAATCAGGTGACGTCGGCGCCTTCGATCAGGAACGCAACGCGGACGTGGGCGCGGTACTCGTCGAGGTGTTCACCGCGGATGCCGGTGGAGACGATGTCGACCGCCCGGATGTTCCGCAGCGAATCCTGGGCCTGCTTCAGTGCCTGCTGGGCAGCGTCATCGGTTGAAACCCGAGAACTTCCCACCAGTTCGATGATCTTGACTACTGCCATGCGCTCCTCCTCGTATTGAATCCGGTCGTGAAAACCACCCTCATCATTGCAGGCATTCTTACGCGCGGGTAAAACCGGGTGAGACTCAGCTCAGAAAAGGTCGCCAGGATCGCCCGGACCGAAACCGTCCTTGGCGCTGACACCTTCGACGAGTGCGGCCTTCAGCCACGGATCCATCCCGGTGTCCGCCACGGGTGGCGCGACCGCCGTGTCCGACTGGAAGCGCTGGATTGCCGCTGAGATCGCAGCGGCTTCACTGTCAGTAGCCGTCTGAATGGCCTTGAAAGAAAATGTGTTCACGAGTTTTCGCTCATCCAGTCCATAGTGTTTCTAAGCTTCTTCAAGCTGGGATTCGGTCCTTCGACCGGATTGGCACGATAGCTGACTCCCGCCGGGGTCTTCAGTCGGAAGACCGGGCGGCCTTTTGTGTCGTAGGCACCGATGACGCCGTTGATGGTTGCCCCGGTAGCGAGAGGGTTGCCCGGAAGAGTCGGAACTCCTCCCCAGCTGACCAGGCTGTAACCGGAGGGCAGCACCCGGTAAGACCCGCAGCAGAACGACCATTTGGCTTTGGGGTCCTTGATCGAGCTGACCAGCTTTGCCGTTCCCAGCTTTTCGTTGACGCGGTAGCGAATTCCGGCCGCCTGCTTCGACATGTCCGTGTTGTTCGCGAATATGGAAATCGTGCCGTCCTTGTTCAGGCGAGCATCATGCTGTCCGCCAAAGGGCAGGCCGCCGGGACCATTGGTGATTTCCAGGCTTTCCGGTGTTGGCGTGCCGCCGAGCTTCCAGATGATCTCGCCGGTAGGACGGTGGATCTTGTAGACCGCGTCGAGATGCCGGAACGACATCAGCAGGCTGTTGCCGTTTCGTTCGACCGAGTTCCAATGGACGACGTCGTAGGGCTGGCCCTGAGGAAGGATCGTGTCCCACCACCGGCCGGTTTCTTCCAGACCGATGTGGTCGCCGGAATCCCAGCTCCAGGCCAGTGAGCCGTCGGGTCTGATTTCCTGAATTTCGGCGTCACTCACGGAGGCGTTCGCGACACCGCCGAAAGCAGTTGCGTCGATGCCGGTGCGGTACGTGAACGATCCAGTCAGGAAATTGCCGTTGTTCAGCTTCAGGATTTCGTGAACATCGGCCGGATTGTCATCGGTGGTGTTGATCGTCTTCAGGTATCGGCCTCGCAACGTTCGAATCTCGTAAGAGCCCTGTTGGTAGGTCCAGTCAGCGACGGGCGCGTAAGCGATATTCCCGTTGGGCAGGAGCCGGGCATTGTCGGGCACCCCTTCAGCCCGGTACCACCAGACAGGCGCACCATCACGATTGATGATTGCCGCGTAATGCCGGTTGAACTGCATGACGAAGAGTCGCGGACCCCCCTTGGCCTGACGGCGGAAGGTGTATTTGGGGAAATCATGGGGCAGGCAGCGAACCGAGAATTCACGGTGGCGCCCGCCGGGCGCCGTAAAGCGGAGCACGACCCTGGAGCCAGATTTCATCCGCCGTTTGGTTGTGAAGCTCTGGCGGCGTCGCGGGAGCGAATCAATCCTGCCTTCCCATTTGCCGGCAAGTTTGACGTTGAAACGGACCGGTGAGGAATCGCAGCGGACAACGTAGTCGTGGCGCTTCCACCCGAAAGCCGGAGAGATTCCGGGGCTCGCTGAAAACGAGGGGTGGGTGGGGCGCTTGGCTGCCGCGGCCGGCGCTTCAGTTGTTGTGACGGTAAACGCCACGGACAGCAGGACTATCGAAATCAAGGAAGTTCGCTTCATGCGTAGCTCCTGGGTCAAGGTACATTGGAATCGATGCGGTTAGAGCGGTATGTTGCCGTGCTTCCGTTTCGGCTGGGCTACCCGTTTGGTCTGCAGGGTACGCAGTGCCTTGATCAGCTTCGGCCGGGTCTGGCGCGGTTCGATCACATCATCGATGTAACCCCGCTCGGCCGCCGAGTACGGATTGGCGAAGTGGGCCTTGTAATCGGCGATCAACTTGGCCCGGCGGTCTTCCGGGGTTGGTGACTGCGCGATGTCACGGCGGTAGATGATGTTGACCGCGCCTTCGGGACCCATCACGGCGATCTCCGCGGTCGGCCAGGCGAAGTTGAAGTCGGCCAGCATGTGTTTGGACGCCATCACGTCATAAGCGCCGCCGTAAGCCTTGCGGGTAACGACGGTCAGCTTCGGCACGGTCGCCTCGGTGTAGGCGTAAAGCAGCTTGGCGCCGTGGCGGATGATGCCGTTCCACTCCTGGTCGGTGCCGGGCATGAAGCCGGGCACGTCGGTGAAGGTGATGATCGGAATGTTGAAGGCGTCACAGGTGCGGACGAAACGCGCAGCCTTTTCCGAGGACTCGATGTCGAGCACGCCGGCCTTGAAAGCCGGCTGGTTGCCGACGATGCCGACCGGATGGCCGTCGAGGCGTGAGAAACCGCAAACGATGTTCTTGGCGAAATGTTCGTGGACTTCGAAGAACTCTTCGTCATCGACAACCTTGGCTACGACCTTGCGCATGTCGTAAGGCTTGTTCGGATCGTCCGGCACGAAAGTGTCGAGCTCGGGATCTTCACGTTCCGGATCGTCACTGGTGGGCAGGTGCGGCGGCTGCTCGAGATTGTTGAGTGGCAGGAAGCCCATCAGGTAACGCACGTCTTCGAGGCAGCTCTCTTCGTCTTCGGCCGCGAAATGGGCGACGCCCGACTTGGAGTTGTGGGTCATGGCGCCACCGAGCTCTTCGAACTCGACCTCTTCGCCGGTGACAGTCTTGATCACTTCGGGACCGGTGATGAACATGTGCGAGGTCTCTTTGACCATGAAGATGAAGTCGGTCATGGCCGGTGAGTACACAGCGCCACCGGCACAGGGACCCATGATCACGCTGATCTGGGGGATCACGCCGGAACTCGAAACGTTGCGGGCGAAGACATCGCCATAAGCACCGAGCGAAACGACGCCTTCCTGGATGCGGGCTCCACCGGAGTCGTTCAGGCCAATCACCGGGGCGCCAACCTTGGCTGCCAGGTCCATGACCTTGCACATCTTTTCGGCCATGACCTCACCGAGCGATCCACCGAAGACGGTGAAGTCCTGGGAGAAGACGAAAACCTTGCGGCCATCGATCGTGCCGTGGCCGGTGACTACCGCGTCGCCCCACGGACGGCGCTTGTCCATGTCGAAATCGTGGGTCCGGTGGCGGACGAAAGTATCGAGCTCCTCGAAGGAACCGGGATCGAGCAAAACACCGATCCGCTCCCTGGCGGTGAGCTTGCCTTTGGCGTGATGTTTCTCAACGGCTTCTTCCGAAGCGGAGTTGAGAGCCTGCTCTCGCAGGTCACGCAGGTATTCAAGTTTCTCTTCGTGGGTCTCGGGGCTCGTCTGGCGCATGGACGGGCCAGTCTAATTGGAACCGTCAGGTCTTGTTCTTCCGAACTGTCGGGCCCAGCGTCGGATTGGCTGCTCGAGGAATCTTGCCGAGAGGTAGCCGTAGAGAACTGATGGCGGAACGACCACAAGGATCCAGAGCAACAGGGTGGTCAGGCTTCCGTCTGACGGGAGGTCGAACAGCGTCCCGAGGTACACCATGAAAACCAGATGTGCCAGGTAGATCCCGTAGCTGATGTCACCCAGTTTTCGGATCGTCCGGTTCTCGAAAGGCATCCTCCAGAGCTTCGGACCTAAAGCCGTTGCGACCATGAAGCAGGCAAGGCTCCCGGAAAAGCCGATCGCAATCTCCGGCGAAAGCCGGGCAAGTTCAGCTACCAGCCGGACGTTCGCATCGTCGGAATAGCCACCAGCCATCCAGGCGAAGATCGACAGGGAGATCAGGGACAGGATCTGGATCAGCTTGATCGTAAGGTCACGTCGGGGTGACCCCGGGCTGCGCAGGATGCGCACATATACCCAGGCACCGGTCATGCCGAGACCGAACGAGAACGCCCACGATGGAAACTGCAGGGTTGAGACCATCAGCATGCGGAAAGCTTCCGTTCCGGAGAGTTCAAGGCCGAGCAGGGATGCGATGTCTCCTGAGTGTTTGAAAGCGTAAATCCACAGGAGGGTTGTTACGGCAGCGATCGCGAGGCCAATGAATGGATGTCTGGAATAGGCGACCGCCACCAGGGGCAGTAGAACGTAAAAGGTGATCTCGACCGAGAGAGTCCACATCGGTGAATCAACGCCGAATCCGGCAGGGACACCGCCGAAAATCAGATCGGCAATTTCGTGGATTCCGAGGGCGTGGGCGGCGATGCTGCCAAATCCGGGGGCGGCGAAATCCGGTGGATTGATGGTGAGGATGAGAACCAGAAGCAACGCGAGAGCCAGCCAGTAGGCCGGCAGCAACCGGGCGGCCCGGCGGATTGCGTAGGGAACCACCCGGCCAAAGCTGCCGTTCCTGGCGACCGTCGGCAGGAAGACCACGAATCCGCTGACCACAAAAAGGATGTCGACGGCATGACCGACCGTTCCCCAGATCAGTCGGGCCAGTAACCCGTCACTTCCATCCTCGGGTATTCCGGATGCTCCGAGCAGGTGAAGCGCGAGAACTCCGAGGATTGCGATCGCCCGGTAACCGTCAAAGGCTGGAACTACCGGGATTCCCTGCGCCGATCGCGCCTCTTTCCCGGGGTCCTCGATGTGCGAGCTGCCCTGCTCTACCTCCCCAGCTCTCATAGCGGGTGGAGTCTATCCGTCCACGGATCGACTCCACCCGGCATCAGATTGGGAAGGGACTACTTGTGCTTGCGGTTTTTCTTCTTCTTCGGCTTGACGAACAGCTTGCTGGTCGCAACGAATCCTTCGGTGGCCGCCGTGATCTTCGCTTTGCCTTTGGCCCGGTGACGAATCCGGGCGAATACGACCTTGGTTGCGGTCGACTGGGCTGCGATGTCCATCACTACCCTCTTCTGGATCTTCACTTTGCGGTTGGAACTCTTCAGCTTGACCGTTTGACCGATCGCGTTACCGAGCCCGAGGTTCCGGACCTTGACTTTCACCGGGACCCGCTTGACCTTTCTGGTGGCCCTGACCTTCTTCTTTTTCGGGAAGACCTTCACTCCGACGATGGCCTTGAGTGGCTCCGGGCAGACCGCCGGATCGTCCTTGCAGGTCGGGGGGATCGGTGGCTGAGGTTCCGGGGCCAGGATCCCGTTCGCGAACCAGATCCCGCCCGGTCCGGCTGTGGTTGCTGAGACCAGCGGGCAATCACCGCCATTTTCGGCAATCGGTTTGGGTATCGCCGACCAGGGCGAAGTCATGGACCCGTTGATCCCGAAGCCCCCGGTGAAGTTGCTGGCCGTAAATGGTGCTTTGGTCTCGGAAGAGAAATTGACCGGGATGCCGACAAAGTGGCAGCGGGCGAAGAGGTTCAGGGGAGGAACCCCGACATCGGAGATGCCGTCAGGGAGCGGGAAGTTCTTGCCGGTGCCCGTGATGATGTACATGTCGAGCTTGCCCGCGAGCGTCATTTTGCCGGTGACGTCGTCGTAAGTTCCGGTCAGGCCGGGAGGGCTGACCCTCATGGTGAGAGGAATCTTGACACCGGATTCGAGGGGGTGGGGCAGGAACATGTAGGGGAACTGAAGGCCCGTGTTGGTCAGGGCGGGGAAGTCGAGGACACCGTTGGTTTCCGTTCCGTTGAGTTCGATGTCAGTGCGCTGCGGCGTGGGCAGGCTGTCGGAAGGGAATTTGTCGGTGGCCGGCAGGAGCTTCTGCTTGGCGAAGAGGCCGGCGGTGATCTGCCCGCTGTCGAACTTGAGGGTGACCGGGCCTGCTTTTGCCTGGGTAGCCAGGCCTGCAATGCCTACGGTGGTCAAGGCGATCGCCACGAAGAACAGGGTGATCTGGCCGAAACGGTTCCAGTGGTGACTATCTGGTGACAACTGCATTGAGGTCTCCTCTCAGTCGGACGGACGGGCTGCTTGAACTGCCCCCAAGGCGTTACGAACGGTTACCCGATGAATCGGAAACCCAAACGTTTTTCGAATTTTTCGCACCGGGACGGTGGGTATGGCAGCTAATACGAACTTAAACAGCAACCGGATCAGTTTGTTTCGGAGCGGACCGGTTTCCGTTGTCGGCCGACTGTATTCCCAAGTGGACACCGGTCGGATCCGAAGCACTCGATCTTTCGACGCTGGTCCAAAATCAAGGGGCTGGTTGCGGGCGAATATGCCTTCATGGGAATCAAACGACAGATCGTTGCTTTTGGTGGTGGTGGATTCTCGATGGAGTCAGGTAATCCCCTGCTCGACGATTTTGTCACCGGCCTGACTGGCCTGAAGAAACCGAGGGTCTGTTTCCTGCCCACGGCGAGTGGCGACGCGGACCACTACATAGTGCGCTACTACAACGCTTTTCGTGATCGATCGGAGGCGTCACACATTTCCCTGTTCCGCCGCGAAAAAGGGGTGGACAACATCCGTGACCACCTGCTTTCCCAGGACCTGATCTATGTGGGCGGCGGCAGTGTGATCAGCATGCTTGGTGTCTGGCGGGCACATGGGATCGATGAAATCCTGAGGGAAGCGTGGGAACGCGGAATCGTGCTTTGTGGCCTGAGTGCCGGTTCGCTCTGCTGGTTCGATGAGGGGCTGACCGGCTATCAGGACCAGAGCAAAAGGGTGCTTGGGCTGGGCTTCCTGCCTTACTCCAACATGGTCCATTTCGAGGCGGGATCGAAACGCCATCAGGTTTACGAAGAGGAAATGAAGGCGGGTCTGCGCCCCGGTTACGCTGCCGCTGACGGCGCCGCATTGCACTTCGTCGACACCGAGATGGTGCAGGTGATCGCTTCCCGGCCCGAGGCCCGCGCCTACCGTCTTGATCTCAAGGGTGACCGTCCGAAAACGACACAGATCGCGACCCGGTATCTCGGTTCCCCGGACCACATTCCGCTGGTCGCGGATTCGTCGCTGCCCTGGTCGCCCTCTCCGCTCGCCGCGTAGCGAACAGGTAGATGCATGAGTCGGCGACTACTCGTAATGGGAGGGCACGAATTCGACCGGCTCGATGGCAACGAATCGGTTTGCGACCACATAATCGAACTATCCGGCAGACCGGCACCGAAGATCTGCCTGCTGCCAACCGCATCCGGTGATCCCGAAGATCAGATAGCCCGCTTTCGCCGCTCCTTCGGTAGCCGTGGCTGCGAAGTCACCGACATATCCCTGTTTCGGCTCGGGGCCAACCCGATCGACGTGGGCGCCCATCTGCTCGATCAGGACGCGATTTATGTTGGTGGTGGCAGCCTGCTCAACCTGGTCGCGATCTGGAAAGCCCACGGGATTCATGAACTGCTTGAAGCCTGCCTTGACCGGGGCATCCTGATCTGTGGACAGAGTGCCGGTGCGATGACCTGGTTCGAGTACGGGATCACCAGTTCATCCGGACTGCCTGCGGCTGCCCCGGGGCTTGGCCTGCTGAAAGGCAGCCTCTGCGTCCATTACCACCAGGATCCCTTGCGGCGGACCCGATACCTGGCTGACGTTGGCGCGGGCATGCCGGCGGGCTACGGAGCGGACGACCAGAGCGCCATGCTTTTCATTGACGGCGAACTGGTCGAAGCGATGAGCTTTCGGCCTGGCGCCGGTATCTGGAAGGTGGAAGCCGAAGCGGGCAAAGCCGTTGAAACCAGACTGGATCTGGTCAAGCGGTTTCCGGAGAAACCGGACGAACCGGGTCCGGGGTCAACCGTCGCTGACTTTCGCCAGTTGAATGACTGGCGTCAGCGTGGCGGCCTGCTCCGCGGCCGTTAGGCCGCCGGTTTCGCGCCGGCCCGGCGCCGGGCCCACAGCATCAGCGGGCGTTCGATCAGGTAGTAACTGAGCGCTGCGACCACGATGGTCAGGCCGAGGGTCAGGGCCAGGACGACCGGGAACCGGAGTGAAGGAAACAGGTCCAGGGCACCGTGATCGAGCAGGAAATTCAGCACCGGGATGTGCCACAGAAAGATGCCGTAGGAGATCAGGCCGAGCCAGATCAGAACCGGATTCCGCAGCAGTCGCCTGACGACTCCACCACCGGACGAGCCGAAGATCGCCGGGGCCAGGATCAGCAGTGCGGTCAGACCAAACGCAAATACGGCAAACAGATACGCGGTGTTGTTTCCGACGGGGAAAGCGAGAGTCGGGCTGGGATCAAGGACAACGACCGCGGTGAACGCATAGAGGGCGCCCGCGACTGTCCAGAGCAATCCGGAATGCCGGGCCACGAACCGGGCCGGTTGCGGTTCTTTTCCACGCTGCTGAATCCAGACCGACGCCACCGCGAGTGCCATGCCGAGAGCGAACCACCAGCCACGGCCGAGGGGCGAGAAGAACAGCCAGAGATCCAGGTCGCTGGCGGGGGTGCCGCTCTGAATGTAGAGAGAAACGATCGAGATCAGGGTCAGGACGATCGCGTCGGCCATGAACCAGCGAGATTCCCTGA
Organism: Solirubrobacterales bacterium; assembly: GCA_049593795.1. Classification (GTDB taxonomy): domain Bacteria; phylum Actinomycetota; class Thermoleophilia; order Solirubrobacterales; family 70-9; genus 67-14. The sequence goes on along the minus strand of JBAWHK010000167.1, from coordinate 11,995 downwards.
ACAGCTTTGAGATACGGGCGATCAGCAGGGCGAGAAGCGGCAGCGTCACGTAGAAGAGCAGCTCGATGCTGAGGCTCCAGGCGACCGGCACACCACATTCGAACGGGTTGCTGGCACAGGCTGCGTCCGGGGTATAAACCGGCAGGTTCTGGAGCAGGCCGAAGTACACCCACCAGTTCTCGGTAAAGACCCCGTTGAACCCCAGGGCCACAGCGGTTATCACCAGCACCGCCCAGTAGGCAGGCATGATCCTTACGAACCGGTTGGTCGCGTACGTACCGAGCTTCTGCCGGGGAAGTCCGAGGACCCGGGCGGCCAGCATCGGCCGGTAGAGCAGAAAGCCGGAAAGCAGGAAAAACACCGGAACCCCGATGTCGGCGTGGGCAAAGACCTGCTTGTACCAGGGGCCGAAGCCACCGGTGAACAGGCCGACATGAACGAGCAGCACCGACATTGCCGCCAGTGCCCGGATCGAGTCGAGCAGCGGGAATCGGGGATGGCCGGGTGGTGGGGGCAGCACCGCGCTCGCTTCGACTTCGAGCTCCTCGCGGAACTCGCTTTCGACAGGTTTCTCCCCTCCTTGCGCCACCGCGCAAGTGTAATTCGGGCGGAGGTCGAGTCCGCCTTCGCTACGATCCGCCGGTGCCGGGAGCCAAGACCACCACGCCAGCAGTAGCCGGCCCGGCCTCTGCCGGGATTACCGGAGCGCTGATACTCGCTCTGATCACGGTCTCATTCCTGGTGGTAATGCCGATGGTTGTGCTCCTCGCGAATCCGACTGTGGTCGCCGGAGGCCTGGCCGAGCACAAACAGAACGCCGAGACCCTGGTTTATCTGCTCTCGTTTTTCGGGATTCTTCCTTTCTGGCTCTGGTTTGGCCCGCGGATCGCCGATCGCATCCAGTCCGGTCCGAACGGGGCGGCTTTCCCGGCCCTGGTCGCGTCACTGGCGACGCTGCTTTTCCTGCTGGTTGCCGGCACCCGACTGCTCGAGGCAACCACGTCTCGGGGCGGTCTCGGCACCTTGCTGGCCGGCAGCATCCTCTGGGCAGTCCTCGCCGGTGTCCTCCTGCTTCGCGCCAGCCAGCGTTCGGCATCTCCAGCGATCCTCTGGCTGGTTCCGCACACGAAATGGTGCTGGTTCGCGGCCGCCGCTTTACTGCCGGTAGCTCTGCTTGCGCTGGTCCGCTTCGGACACATTGATCTGCCTGCCCTGGTCGTCTGTGCGGCGGTTGCCGGTGCTGTCTTCTGGGGAATCAGCCGTTTCCGGCTGCCTGACCTTTCGAAGCCATGGCGGAGATTCTTTGACGTCGCCACGGTGCTGCTCCTGCTGCTGGCCGTGCCCGACATGATCGTAGTTCCGGTTGAACGTGCCGGGACAGTTCCCGGAGCCAGTCTCGCCACCTACATAATTCCGTTTCACCAGAACCTGTTTCTCGGTGCGGCCAGCCAGGTGCTCGCCGGTTCGGCCCTGCTGGTCGACACCGTTTCCCAGTACGGGATCGCCCCGATATACGTGATCGCCGGTTTCTTTACGGTCGCGCCAATCGGTCATGGCACGCTGGGTTTCCTCGACGGCTTCCTTTCAGCCGTGACTTTCGGCATCGGATATGCGCTCCTCAGGATGGCCGGGGTTCGTTTCCTGCTGGCGTTCGCAGCAATGGCGATCGCGGTGGTCGCCCTGGTTTACGACCTCACCTATCCGTTGGGCGGACTGCTTCAGCACGGTGCCCTGCGGTTCGGGTTGCCGATGCTGCTGATCGCTCCGGTGGTGGCTGGTCTGCGCTGGCCGAAGTTCGCCCGGCCGGCGAAGTTCATCGCCCTGCTGGTGGTTGGTATTTCGTCGATCTGGGCGCTTGAGGCTTTTCTTTACGTCACTTTCTCGTACCTCGGACTCTCGTTGATGCTGCTCGCCTGGGACGAGCCCGGCACCCGGCTGCGGGCCGCCCTGCGCCGGATCGGCGAGATGGTCGCGGCCTGGGTCGCGGTACAGGTCATCTTTGCGATCCTGACCCTGATTTTTGGCGGGGCCCTGCCCGACTGGGGTCTCTACCTGACGTACCTGAGGGACTTCCTCGCTGGTGACGTCGGTGACCTCACCTACGACTTCACCCCTTGGTCCCGGGCTTTCTTCGTCGCCCTGATCTACGTATCTTCAGTTGTGGCTCTCTGGACCCTGGCGACCCGCAACGCAGCTTTCGTGAATGCCCGGCGTCCAGCGATGGTGGCAATTGCCGGGCTGACCGCCTACGGCATCGCGCTGTTCAGCTATTACGACAACCGTTCGCTTGATCATGTGGTTCCTTACATTTCGCTGCCGGCCCTGCTGGTCGCGACGATCTGGCTCTCTTTCCTGATTGACGCCCGCACCGGGGTCCGTCCGGTTCTGCGTCGGTACGCGGTGGGACTGGCTGCCGCCGCAGCTGTGCTCATGGTTGCTGTCGCCTGGCCGGCGGCTGGCACCCGGTATTCAGATTCATTGCTCGCTTATGCGATCCCCGGTGGCAACACTTCGCTGTCGGAAGGTTTCGACCGGCTCTGGAACATGCCCCCGGTGGCGGCCGGTTCCGATGAGGGTCAGCGACTGGTCGAGAAGCACATGGGTGCCCAGGACAAAGCGGCGGTGGTCACCGTGCCTGACCTCGATGTCGACATCCTCGTGCGATCGGACAAAGCGAACGCGTTGGCAATCACTGACGCCAAGGAGATGAGCTGGGTTTCCGGCCCCCACTCACCAGAGGTTGATGCCGCCGTCGACCAGCTTGAGGCCGACGATCTGATCCTGCTCGACAAATCGGCCAGGGAAGCATTCCGCTACGCGGAGGCAAATCCCGAGGCCGACGCTGAACTCAGCGAGCTCACGTCAACGATGGAAGCGGTACAGCGCCGGGTGTTGGCCCGGATCGCCTCCACCTACCGGCTGGAAACGGTTGAACGTGGCAAGTACGGACTGACCGTCTACCGCCTCGAACCACGCGGCTGAGAGATCGTCAGCGCCTGTATTTGCGCGAAGGCAGGATGCGGTTGCGATGCAGCACCAGCCGGAAACCCGCCCAAAGCGTTTTGAGGCCATAAACGACACCGGTGTTGAATCCAACCGAGGACATGTCTTCGAAGTAGCGGCAGCGGGCCGGGACTTCTTCGATGCGGAAACCCATGTGTGAAGCCTGCATAAGAACTTCCGAGTCGAAAACGAAGTCGAGGGAGTTGCGCAGGAACGGCACTTCCAGCAGCAGTTCGCGGGAGTAGGCGCGGTAACCGGTGTGGGCCTCCGAAAGGTTCGTGCCCATCACCCGGTTCTCGATTTCGGTGAGGAACCTGTTGGCGAAAAACTTCCACTTGGGCATGCCGGCCTCAATTGCCCAGCCGGGAACCAGAAGGCGTGAACCAAGCACCAGGTCGGCGTCGCCGTCGGCGATCGGCTTGACCATGCTCGGGATCAATCCGGGCTCGTACTGGCCATCGGGGTGCAGCATCACGACAACGTCGGCGCCGCGCCGCAGGGCTTCGAGATAACAGGTCTTCTGGTTGCCGCCGTATCCGACCTGATGGGGATGCCAGATGACGGTGATCGGCAGGCCGCCGGCGATTTCCACCGTGCGGTCGGTGGAAGAATCGTCGACCAGGATGATTTCATCGACAGCGTCCTGGGGGATCTCCGCGAAGGTTCGTTCGAGCGTCGCGGCGGCCTGCCGGGCCGGCATGACGACGATTACTTTCTTTGATTTCTCCTCAGGCAAGGTGAGCCTCCACGTAGACGGTGCCGGATCGCTTTGAAGCAATCTCGACCGCGGCGCAGACTAGCGCCACCGGGAACAGGACGACTCCGGCGGCGATCGCGGCGACTCGCCGGGCCGGTGAAATCTGGATGCGACGGGCCTGTTTGCGACGCAGTGACTGGTAAAGGTCGAGGTCACCGGGCAGGCGTGAAACCAGTCCGTCGAGCCAGCCGATCACGACCTGGCCGGCCCGGGTCGCGGAGACTTCCGTTACAACGAAACCGGAACGTTCAAGACCTTCGGCAAGGGACTTGTCAGTGAGGTGGACTAGGTGCCTGGGCAGGTCGAGGTGGAGCCAGTCATCGCCGAAGAAACGTGCCTGGCGACTTCCGTAATTTGGCACGGCGATAACGATCACGCCTCCCCTGGTCAGGATCCGGGCAGCTTCCCTGACCATCTCCCGCGGGTTGCCGAAATGTTCGAGTGAATGCCAGAAGACCACCGCCGAGAACTGGTCCTCGACTTCGTTGATGGTCATGTTTTCGATCCGCGGATGGTCGGATTCACGTTCCAGCCCTTTGGCTTCACGTCCGGCTGATTCCAGCGCGTCAATCAGGGTTCCTTCGCCTGCCCCGACATCGAGGACCGCGCCGGGCGGGGCTATCTGGTTGATCCGTTTCGCCATCGCGGCGCGTGACCGGCGCAGCAATGCATCTCCGATCAGGCTGAACCGGTTGCCGGCCGTTGGCCAGTACCAGTCTCCGTATGCGGCATCGAGCGCTTCCGGGCTCGGGGCCGGGTCGGTGGTGGCTGTTCCGCAGCGGGCACATTCCGCGCGACCGTAACGTCGACCCGAATCCGGAAGCGGGGTGTCACCACACCATGCGCAAACGTCAACCACTGCCCCCTGCCAGTCCGGCTGGGCCATCAGTGGCGCGGGGAACGGCAGGTTGCGACCAGATCGAGCGACTCGTCCAGGTTCTCGGTTCCGAGATGAAAGTCGTCCGGCGTGATCTTCGCGGCGCGCGGGTCATTGTCTTTGCGGAAACGACCGAGCAGGGTGTCGTAGAGGCGCTGTTTCGTTTTCATCGGTACTGCACGGCGCAACCTGGCCGGGTCCATTTTCAGCAGCCGATCAAGCGTTTTCCGCTCTTCGTCAAAAATTTCCATGTAGCGGGGCGAGCCGAAAATGCCGTGAATCTCGACCTCGGCAAATGAGACTTCACAGAGTTCCTTCAGGTCCGCCGGGTCAAATTCGACGTAATGGAAAGGATCGATGATTTCGTCGGGGCGCCCGAAGGTGAGCCGGTTTGGAGTTACGAAGACGGCGGTGCCTTCTGCGGTCAGAATCCGGGCTGCCTGGGTCAGGACCCGTTCCGGGTCCGGCACGTGTTCCAGCGAGTGGACCGAAAGCAGGGAGGTGAAGCTGTGGTCATCGAAGGGCAGTTCGCGCATGTCGGCGACCACCGTTTCGCGCTCCTGCCCTTCGAGCGCCCCGGGGTCGATGTCGACCCCGATCGTTGTGCGCGGTTCGAGCAGGTGGTAGCTGTGACCGATGCCGCATCCCAGATCCAGCACTGGTTCCGGTCCGAAAACCGGCTCAGCCAGCTGGTAGGCAGCGACATGTCGCTGCCAGGTCGGATTGAATCCGCCTTCGGGTGTGACCACCCGTTCCCCGGTGACCTTCATCGAGGTCCGGTTCCCGATTTCTCGGCACGGTCTGAACTTGGCAGGGCTCGCATCCGGGCCATTTCTACAGGGTTGCGGTGGGCCGTGACCATTGAACGGGTTTCCAGTCGTTCCTTTTCCTGTATTCGTTTAACCAGTGAATGAGCAAGTTCCAGCCGGGAAGGCGTCGACCTCTGCTTCGGGACTGATCCGGTGGGCGCCCTGGGTCCTGATGGTTGTCGCGGTCGGGGTTGGCATCTGGGCACGGATTTCGGCCTACGGGATGTCAGTGGTCGCCGACGAAATGTCGACTCTCTGGATCGTCTGGGAACGCGGGCTCGGAGGCACCGTCAGCTACGTCTCAGGGGACGGCGAGATCAGCCCGCCGCTCTATTTCATCCTTGCCTGGCTTGCCACGCAACTGGGGTCCGCCCCCGAGTTGATCCGTCTGCCTTCGATTGTCTTTGGCCTGGCCAGCCTGCCGCTCTACTACCTGCTGGGCAAGCGACTTTTCAGCCGCCAGACCGGAATTCTGGCCACGACGATAGCCGCGCTCAGTCCGATGCTGGTTTACCTCGCCGGTTACGGACGTTCCTATTCGGTGATGTTCTTCTTCCTCGCCCTGTCGACCCTGGCGCTCCTTTACGCAATGGAAGGCGGTCGTAACCGGTGGTGGGTGGTTTACGCGGTGGCCAGCGCGGGGGTCATGTATTCCCATTACACCGGCGCCTTCGTTCTGATCGTCCAGCTTGTCTGGCTGCTTGCCTATTCAAAGGCGGACCGGGCCAAGGCCGTGCTCGCCAATGCCGGCGCGGCCCTCCTTTTCCTTCCCTGGATCCCGGGCTATCTGGCTGACGCCAGTTCGCCCACGACGACGATCCTGGAAGCCCTTCAGGGTTACGGGTTCGAAGCCAAACGCCTGGCGGTCGAGCAGGTTCTTTTCTGGAAAGTGAGCGTCGATCCGTGGACCAGCAACCGCCCTGATGCGTGGTTGATCACGCTCGGGTCCCTGCTCGCTCTGATGGCCGCCGCCTGGATGGTCCAGCGCCGCACCGGTTTGTTGACCTGGCTCAGGAACCTCGATCGCAACGTAGTGCTGGTGGTCGCGCTGATCCTGGCCACCCCGGTCGGCGCACTTCTGTTCGCGACCTTCAGCACGGATGTTTTCGGCACCCGGAACCTGGCTGTTTCCTGGATCGGGATCCCGCTCGCTCTCGGCGCTTTGCTGACAGCGGCTGGACGGGTCTGGGGAACGATCGCGACCCTGCTTGTGGTCGCCGGACTGTCGATCGGCTCGGTCGCGGTTGCCGATCCGTCCAGGTCCGGGGTTCCCTTCGAGGATGCCGCCAGCTACATCGAGGAGGAATCGCAGCCGGGGGACATCATTCTGAACCGGGCCCACCTGACCCCGGTGCCACTGACTCCGCTTGACGCCTATCTGGATCCTGACCTGGCCAGGAATGAGCTTCAGATCGGGCTTCCGGTCAGCGATCCGCCCTGGGGAACCGGCGACACGATCACCCCGGACCCCACGGCCATGTTCAACCAGGCGTTTACTGATGGCAAACGGGTGATCCTGGTGAGCCTCGACAATCAGGAACCGATCGGTGGTCCTGACGGTGAAGGCCTGCCCGCCGGTTTCACCACGGAATCCGAGGAGACCTTCCCCGGCACATACTCCGTCGTCGTCTCAATCTACGAACGCAAAGGAAGTGGCAGTTGAGCACCGACGCCGAAAAGCTGAATGAGGTCGAAGCGCACTTCGACGAAATTGCCGCTGAATATGACGAATCCCTGCCGCCACATGTGGTTGAGCACTACCTGCAGAAACGAATCGAGTTCGTCAAGTCACTGATGCCGGAAGGTTCGATTCTCGATGTCGGCTGCGGCACCGGGGTCGTCGCTTCGAAACTGGCCGATCAGGGGTATGAGGTGACCGGCGTTGATCCGTCGGACGGGATGCTGGAACACCTGCGATCGAGTGATCCGCGGGTAACGGCGGCGCAGGGGTCCGCGACCGACCTGCCGTTCGATGACGACACTTTCGACCTGACCATGTGCGTTGCCGTGATGCACCACATCGCCGAACCGGCTGCGGTGAATGAGTCGCTGATCGAGATGGTGCGGGTCACCCGGCATGGCGGCCTGATCCTGGTCTGGGATCACAATCCGCGTAACCCCTACTGGAAGAACCTGATGGCGAGAGTGCCGCAGGATGATGGTTCGGAACGGTTGATCCCGGAGGTGGAGATCGTCAGCGGACTGGTGCAGGGGGGAGCGGCCCTGGTTTCGACCGACCAGCTCGGTTTCGTGCCGGACTTCGTTCCGCCCTCGCTGCTTGGCCTCACCCAGCGTCTCGAGTCCACCGTTGAGCGCACTCCGGGGCTCCGCCGGCTGTGCGCCCACAACGTGATCGTTGCCCGTCGCCGTTAACCGGGAATGACCCCGGTTGCCTCCGGCAACGCGAAGCAACGCACAGAACGACTATCTTCCTCCGTCGTGGTAGCCATCGGAAGTGCAATTACTTCCCCGGACAAGTACGAGAAGTACGCGCTCCCGGGAATCGAACTCGCGTCAGAACCTGACACCAAGGTTTTCTCCTTCGCGAGCTCCGGAACCCTGTTCCGGAGCTACAACCTGATCCTCGATCAGGCGTCGCAGATAGAGGACCTTGAGTTTCTGGTGCTGATTCACCAGGACGCGGAAATCATCGACCCGGATTTCATCGCGAAGATCCGCAAGGAGATGGAAGATCCTGACGTTGGCCTGGTTGGCTGCGCCGGATCAGTCGGCGTGCGCAGCATCGCCTGGTGGGAAGGGGCCGTCACCTGGGCTTCTTTCACCCACATCTATGACGAACTCGGTGGCGGCGAAATTCCGGCACTTACGTGGCTCGCCCAGGACACACCTTCTTACGCCAAGCTCGGGGAAGTCGACATGGTCGACGGCTTCGTCCTCGGTTTCACCCCATGGGCGATCAAGAACCTGCGTTTCGACGAGATCAATGGTGGCGCCCTCCACGGTTACGACTTCGACATCTGCCATCAGGCCCGCGACAAGGGCAAGAAGGTCGTTACCGCCGATCTCAAGGTGATTCACCACCATTCGATCGAACTGATCAGCGATCTTGATACCTGGGTCAACGCCCACATCACCTTCTCGAAGAAGTGGGAGCACATGCTGCCCTCCCCGGAAGGTTCAGGCGACAGCGCCTGGGAGGACCGGGCCCGCCGCGCGGAAGCGGAAGCTTCAGCGGCCAGAACCCTTGCCGGAGCCGGCCATTTGATCAACGAATCGATGGAACGGGAACTCCAGGAACTTCAGAACAGCAAGAGCTGGAAAATCACCAAGCCGATGCGTGATTTCTCGCGCATCTTCAAGAAACGCAAAGCGAAGAAGGAAGAGAAGCTTCACCACGCCATTCGCGCCGGTGAATCACCTTCCGACCACTGATCGGAAGCTAGTCGGACTTCCGGTCGAGCAGATCCTGGATTTCCTGCCGGGTGAAGATCGGGTTTCCCCGCTGTTTCAGGTTGCTCAGCTTTTCGGCGAGGCCGAGAGCGCTTGACTGGAGCATCCGGGCGAGCAGTTCGTCCTGCCGGCGGATCTGGGCGGTGAGGTCACGGATCGTTGCGGCGTCCTTGTGGCCATTCACGAGGTGGGCCACGCGGTTCGCTTCGACACGCTTCAGCACCGGGTTCGCGTCATAAGGAGCGATCAGACGGCTGACTTCGTCGGCCCAGGGTGCGCCGGTTTCCCAAAGCAGGCCGAAACCGAAGAAAACGGGCACCGCGGCGAACTGAAGGCCGTCACGGCCAGCCATGAAATCTTCGATCGCGGTGACAACGCCGTTCTTCGGGCCACCTTCGTGATCGGAAGCCCATTCGTATGGCAGTCCGCCTTCGCTCAACCCGGAGTTGCCCGGTTCGATCGTGCAGTTGTGACCGAGCGGCATGCGTTCTTCTTCCGGAATGCGATCCGGCGCGTAGTAGGTGTCACGCCGTTCATGTGGCCAGCCGACATCGTGGAAAAGCAGGAAAGGCAGCGGTTTGTCGCCGGCCTTTTCCGCGATCTTGTTCAGTTCCTGGGTCAGCGTGAAGTAGTTGTGGTCGCCGTCGATGATTATCGCGTCGGGCAGTGATTCGAGGCCTTCGAGGGCGCCGGTTCCGGTGTCTTCGATCAGTTCAAGTTCCGGGCGCCGCTTCTTCAGGGCGAGCAGATCGGCGGGCGGCAACGGTTCGACGGTGGCGATGTTGCAACCGGAGTCGTCGGCCCATTTCAGGAGTTCTTCGGTGAGCTCACCGCGGAAGGAACCGATTTCCATCAGGGTCCTGATTCCGGCCGCATCCAGACACGGCGTCATGATTTCACTGACGTTGGCCAGGGAATACCCCCACTGAAGCGCCTCGGTCACCTGCTCGGTCTGTTGTTCTTTCTCGGCCACGTTGATCGGCGGGGAGGCTATAGGCTGCGTCGCTCAAATGACTCAACGATCAAGATCAGAGATGAAAGCCTTTTGGCGCGAGTTTCACAAGTGCCATCCCGGCTTTCGTATCGCCGTTACCGAAGACGTCAAAGTTACCTCGATGCATCGGGGGGAACAGTTCGAGGAAAAATCGGGCTGGTACACCATCTATCGGGCTGCCCGTCTGGCCTGGGTAAGTGATGCTTTCTTCGCCCACATCTGTTACCGCCTGAGGATGCGTCTGCTGGCGCGCGGGGTGCCGATCCTGCCGCGCATCCTCCACAAGATTTCGATGATGACCTCCCAGATGTCGATCGGCGATCCGGTCCACCTTCATCCCGGGATCTACTTCCCGCACGGCCAGGTGGTGCTCGATGGCCTGGTCGAAATCCAGTCCGGAACGGTGATCGCCCCCTGGGTTTCGATCGGCCTGGTTGCCGGCGATTTCCGGGGTCCGACGATTGGCGAGAAATGCTTCATTGGCACCGGTTCATCGCTGCTCGGGCCCTTCACCGTGGGTTCCGGGGCGATCGTTGGATCCGGGGCCGTGGTTACCCGGGATGTGCCGGAAGAGACAATGGTTGTCGGTATTCCCGCCAAACCGGTCGGAAATAACTAGGTAGTGCTAGCGTAACCTGAGTTTTCAAGACTTAGGGAATCCAAATTCATCAAGGTAGGTAACGAATGGGCCTTTTCTCACGCAAGAACCGCCAGTCCGGCGCAGCCGTAATCGAACGCCAGCCGGTGTCACCCGAGATCGAAGCCCTCGAAGCCGAAGGCAAGCTCTTTGAGGCGATCGATGCCATGACCGCGATCAACCGGACACAGCGCGATCCGAACGTCGAGCGTGAGCTCCGTCGGGTGCGTCACCTCGCCGGTATCGAACTGATCGAAAACGCTCCCGAGAACCCCCAGTTCCCGGAGCCGAACGCGGAAGTTCCGGCCCGTGGTGAACAGTCCCGCTGCCCGGAAGCAACCCCGGACCAGCTGACCCCTGAGCTTCTGCGTGCCTCCTTCCTCGAGGCTGGCTGCCTGCTGGTTCGTGACGTGATGGATGACGACAAGGCCCTTCAGCTTGCCGCCGACATCGACCATTCCTTCGAAGTCCGCAAGAAGCTTGGCGGTGACAACCCTGATCCCGACGGCTTTTACGACGAGATGCAGCCGGAAGATCCCTTCCGGATCCTCGAGCGTGAATGGGTCGAAGAAGGCGGCGGCGTGCTTGCGGCTGACTCCCCGAAGATGCTTTTTGACATGCTCGACGCCTTCGAGAAGGCCAACCTGCGCCAGATCATCGAGGCCTATCTCGGTGAGAAAGCAGCCGTCTCCGCCCAGAAATGCACACTTCGCAAGTCCACCCCGGACGTCGCTGGTGGCTGGCACCAGGACGGCCAGTTCATGGGCGAGGACATTCGCTCGGTCAACGTCTGGATGTCACTTTCCCGTTGTGGCGACGTCGCCCCGAGCATGGATGTGGTCCCGGTTCGCCTGGAAGAGTTCGCAGAGCTGGGCGGCCCCGGCACCTATCTCGACTTCCAGATCTCTGACCAGACCGCCGAGAAACTCGCCGGTGACGTAGGTGTTGTCCGACCGATTTTCAATCCGGGAGACGCGCTGCTGTTCGACCACATGTTCCTGCATCAGACCGGTTCCGATCCGAGCATGCCGAACAACCGTTACGCGATCGAAAGCTGGTTCTTCGGACCATCGTCTTACCCGGAGAACTACGTCCCGATCGCTTTCTGAGCAGTGTTTTTCCGGGGCAAGAAGAAGCGTGAGGGTGGCAGTGCCACGGCCGTTGACCCGGCCGAACTCTTTGCGCAGATCGACAAGCTGACTGAATCCAACCGGGCTGAACGTGACCCCGCCAAAGAGCGGGAGTTGCGACGTCTGCGTCACCTCGCCGGAATCGCCCTGGTCCAGGCACCTGTGGTCAACCCGCCTTTCCCGGAGCCGTCACCGGTCGCCCCGGCCCGCAATCCGGAATCGGGCCTGCCCGAGATCACCCCGGAAGAATTGACCCCGGAGATCCTGCGGGCAGCGATCCTCGACAGCGGTTGCCTGCTGGTTCGCGGACTGATGGATCAAGGGACCGCCACCGGACTGGCCAACGACATCGAGAAGTCTTTTGCGGTGCGGACCGA
>JBAWHK010000166.1:0-1568 GCA_049593795.1 Solirubrobacterales bacterium | reverse complement strand
TCCTTCGGCCAGGGGTTCGAGCGATTCACGCACTTTCTGGTTCTTGACTTCCGCTTTGGCGTAGCCGGCTTTCATCCGGTCGGTGCCGTCAGCGGGCTGATCGGCTTCCCCCGGGGTGTTGCCGTTGAGGGAGGGCCGTTCGGTGCCCGGCCGGCTTTTCCGGCGGCCTGAACGGCGTGGAGAATCGGATGAATCAGCCACCGGGCGCGATCTCCTCTCCAACCGCAGCGAAGGCGCTGCGCAAATGCTCGGCGACCGCGGTTGGGTCGGCCGCATTTCGCAGGGCCCTGACCACACAGATCCGGCGGGCACCCGCCGCGAGGACTTCGCCCACGTTCGAGCTGTCGATGCCGCCGATAGCGAAGAAAGGCAGGGTGGTTGTCCGGGCGGCATGGTTGACCAGGTCCAGGCCGACTGCCGCGCGACCGGCCTTGGTCGGTGTTTCCCAGATCGGTCCGACACTGATGTGATCCGGCAGCGCGTCGCCACGGGCAGCGTCAGAGATCTGTTCCTCCGAATGGGTGGACAATCCGATCAGGCCGTCGCTGCCAACGATTCGCCGGGCTTCTTCGAGGCTGATGTCGTCCTGTCCGACATGGACACCGTCGGCACGGACCGATACGGCCAGCTCAGGGTCGTCGTTGATGATGAATGGCACCCCGTAGGTGTCGCAGACCCGGCGGAAGGTCTGGGCGGCGCGTTCGATGGTTCGCAGATTGCCACTTTTCTCGCGCAACTGGACGATGTCAACTCCACCATCGAGCGCGGCTTTCAGCAGCGGCTCGGGATCGTTGCCATCCGGCCGCGCATCACAGACGAAGTAGAGCCGGGCGGTTCGCAGGCGCTCACGGCGCAGGGCACCGATTCCATCTGAAGGAGAAAAGCTCATGGTGCAAGTATCCCAGCGTGCGGCGGGCGGCGGTAACGGTAGGATCGACGAGACCTGCGGGAGCCCGTTCATTGAGGGCTGAGAGGGTGGCGAAGTGGCCATCGACCGTCTGAACCTGATCCGGACAATTCCGGCGCGAGGAAGTGGACGGTTCGAAACGCGGGTAGCTATGGACTCGATCGAAACCGAACAGACCGGAACGAAGAACTATGACGCCGTCGTTATTGGCGCCGGGGTCATCGGTCTCGCAATCGCCTGGGAGCTCAATACCCTCGGCATCAATGTCCTTGTGGTCGACCGGGACCGGCCAGGCTCCGGGACAACCAGCGTCGCGGCCGGCATGCTGGCACCGGTTGGTGAACTTGATTTCGGGGAGCCGGCCCTGCTCGAAATGAACATGGTTTCGGCCGGTCTTTACCCCGAGTTCGTGGCATCGATCGAGCGGGTCTGCGGTGGCACCCTTGGTTACCGGCGGACCGGTGGCATTCACGTGGCGCTCGACCGCGATGAAGCGGCCGAGCTGAAGCGGGTCCATGAACTCCAGCTCGGGATGGGCCTGCAGGCTGAATGGGTAGGCCCGGGCGCTGCGCGTGAGATGGAACCCGGAATCACCCCGAGCCTCACCGGTGCCGTCTACGTCGCCGATGACGGGGCCCTTGATCCGCGAGTGCTGGTGACC
>JBAWHK010000165.1:0-10074 GCA_049593795.1 Solirubrobacterales bacterium | reverse complement strand
TCGATGCCGACCCGGAGATCGCGGTGACCGATCACCCTTCACGTTCGACAATCCTCGAAGCGAACGGCTTTGATTCCTCACTGGTACTCGCGGTCGGCGACATGAATGATGAGCCATGGCGGGACCTGGTGTCACTGTCCGCCCCATCACCAGTCGCCATCGTTCAGGGAACGATCGACAAGCCGATCCCGAAGTCTGATGTGGTGATCGCCCGTTCCGACCATGACGCTTCCAACGCTCTCGCGGCGAGGATCGATTCGGCGATTGCCAAAACCGACATCACGCCCGTCGACCAGGACGCCGGTCAGGTCTACGGCGCCCTCACGAGCGGCCAGATCGCGATCCTTCCGGTCAGCGAATGGCAGGACCTGCCACAGCTTGATCCGGTTGAGGACTCAGGGGTTGTCCTGATCCCGACCGGCCTGCTTCCCTCAACCTGAGTGGTTTCCCCTGACTGCAGGGAATCGCGGAACCTAGCGGTGGGGACATCCTGGCCAGCAGCAGGGGCGGCGTTTGCCATTGAGCAAATCCTCCCGCAGACGTTCGATGTGCCGGACCCGGGTTTCTTCTTTCTTCACCGAAATCGTCCAGCAGATCCATTCGTTTCGGGCCAATGGCGTGAGGTCGTTCCAGGCATCACGAACCGCGGCTTCCGAATCGAGCGTCTCGCGGAGATCTTTCGGCACCCGGTGGACCACCCCGGTAGCGATTGAAGTTTTTGGCACGTCGCTCCCCTCGTCTTCGTGAAAGGTGCCGACAGGCCACCGGCCGGCATCTTCCCGACTGCAAACTTTCTCAACTGAACCATATTGACAAAGAGCGGCGATATCGAGGCATTCGCCGTCCGCGGGATTCACCCGCAGACGGCCGAGTGAACCGCTAACCCCGACTCTTCTTCACCAGCTTGACCCGGGCTGACCTGGTGACTGTCGGGCAGTCGAATGCCGGCTTGTAGACCATTTTCACCTTGAAACTGACTTTGCCTCGTCTGTTCAGTTTCCGGGCGGCTTTGCGCCTGGACCTGACCTTGAGCCGTCCTTTGCCGCTCGAAAACACCTTTTTCGATGAGCGCCGAACGTTCTTTGAGCGCCGCAAAATGATTCGGCCGGGCCCGCCCGCCGTGATCCCGAATGTTGCGATGCCCTTGTTCCGGTTCCGGTGAAGTCCACGGATCTCGATTGTCCCTGATGAACACTCGGGCGGGCGATACTGGTCTGCTCCGATCGTGAGGGTCTGGAAGAAGGTCCCCAGATTTCCCGCGGGATCCGGGACCCAGGCGATCACCGACCACTTACCGTCGCCAATGTTGCCCGCACTTATGTTCCAGCGCTTGTTCTTCTGAAGAAGTGTTGTCAACGTCTGACCCGCGATTGACACGACCACCCTGGTTCCTGGCTCCGCGTTGGAGGTGCCGGTGATGGTCGGGTCAATCCGGCTGGTGCTCGCATTGGCACCGCCGTCGATCGTGACAATGGGTGCCACCGTATCCACGCTCAGCAACTGGCTGGCAATGCCCTGATTTCCTGCGGGATCGGAAGCTGAAACCCTGACCCGATGTGGCCCGTCCGGCAGCAGCGCTGTTGTCACGGACCATGCCCCATCGGCGCTTACCGATGAGTCGAGCGATTCGTTGGCTACGCCGACTGAAACGGTAGAGCCCACCGGGAGGTCCGAAGCGCCGACGATGGTTGGGGTCGAATCTTTGGTCAGCGCATCGGGGCCACCCGAGACCGTCAGGACCGGCGCGACGGTATCAACAGTCAGATTCTGAACTTTCGAGCTTTCGTTGCCGGCCGGATCGCTGACTGAGGCGGTCACCACATGGAGTCCCTCGGTGAGCGATGCCACCTTGACGCTCCAGCTGCCGTTCGCCTGGACGAGGCCGGACAGAACCTGTGAGCTGACCGAAACCCGCACGACTGTGCCTGGTTCGGCATCACTGCTGCCACCGATTGTCGGACTGGGCTCGTTCGTGGTGCGGACATCCCCGTGATCGATGGTGATTCCCGGCGGAACAGTGTCGACCGTGAGTTGCTGGCTGAAAGTTCCTCCGTTGCCCGCAGCGTCGTTGACAGTAGCCACTACGGAATAGGTGTCGTTCGGGATCAGTCCCGAAGTGACTGACCAGTTCCCCTGCTCCGGAGCCGCGGAGAGAATCTGTCCGGCAACACTCACGCTGACCGTACCCGGCTCTTCGAGATCAGTCGTGCCGGAGATCGTCGGAGTGGTATCAGTCGTATATGCCGTTGCTCCCCCAGCAATGGTGACCTTCGGTGGTGCGCTGTAGAACTGATTGTTGTCGAGCGTCACCGCCCCGGTGCGGGCGAGCGCCCGGCCGTTGACTAACGTTCCGTTACCCATGGCGATTGCTCCCGTGGTGATCAACGTCCCGGCGAAATCAGATCCCGCTCCGACGCTTCCGGCGCCGTTCACCTGCCAGAAGACCCGTGACGCCTGGGCACCATTGGTCAGGACCACGTGACTCGCCGCAGCAAAGGCCAGGGCACCGTCTACCTGAAAGACGAACACGGCAGACGGGTCTCCCCCGCCATCGAGCGTCAGGGTGCCGGTGTTCGAAGCAGCTCCCGCGATCGTATGAAGGCCCGGAAGAACGGTAGCGCCGGCCAGCGCGCCAGCCAGCGTCGATCCACCCGGGCGGGCTGCGATTTCGGCGTAGGCGGTAACGACGTCGGCATGAGCCTGATCAGCTGTGCTGCCGAAGCGTGTCGTTCCGGTGACTACGCCCGGCGGAAAGCCGGTCGGCGCGGTGTTGGCCTTCACCCCGAGGTCGCCGCGGAGCGTGGTGTGTGGAGCGCCGGCGGCACTCACGGTATTGGCCACCGATGCGCCGCTCAGCACCGCATACGTTGATGCCTGTCCAAGATCAACCGTCGTCGTCGGTGCGGCGTGGACGGATGAAACCCCGGACCCGCCGAGCATGATTGCGATACCGGCCGCAACCAATGCCAAAGATCTGCGTGAAACTTTGAGACTCTTGTTCATGTGGCCCTTCGGGGGGCGTAGGCCCCGGTTGAAGAGGAACCTCGTCAACAAGCTCCCGAAGCACAACATGCTACCAGATTCATGATATTCATGTCGTGAATCAGTTTTCGTGATTGACGTTTGGCCGGGCGCCCACCGGCCGTCACGGCAGCACCGCGTCCGGAGATGCGGAGCCTGAACCGTTTGTCCGCAGACATGACATGCTCGCTCCCACAATGACTTCTGCTGCCGCATCCGGTTTCAACAATCTCGGCCTGTCCGCATCGACGGTCGAGACCCTCACCGGACTCAATTACCTCGAACCGACCCCTTTCCAGCGCGCCTCGATTCCCCCACAGCTCGCCCGGCTGGACGTTCTCGCCCGGATCGCCGCCGGGGATGGCCATCAAGCAGCTCTGGCGCTTCCCTTGATCGCACGGGTCCTGGCTGATGGTCCCGCCTACAACCCGACGGCCCTCATCCTCGTGCCGTCCCGTGAGGCTGCGATTCGTGTTCACGAGACGGTGTTCCAGCTCTCAGCGCGTGGCACCGCCGCCAGCGTCCTCGGGGTGTATGAAGGCAAACCCCTCACCAGCCAGATCGGGCCGCTGAAACATGGCGTTGACATCGTGGTCGGAACGCCCGGACGCGTAATGGAGCACGTCGAGCGGCGCACCCTGCGCATCGAACAGCTGAAAATCCTTGTCCTGGCCCAGGCAGACGAAATGCTGAGACTCGGCCTTTTGCGCGAAATCAGTGAGATCGTCGAGGTAACGCCAAAGACCCGTCAGTCGGTCCTCTTTTCCCCGACGATGCCCTCCCGGGTCCTGTCGATGGCCCGAAAGGTCCTTCGGGATCCGGAACTGATCGGGCTGGAGCCCCAGGATCTGGCATCAGTTGCGGCCCCTGAGAAACCGAATACAAGGACAGTCAACATTTACTTCGGTATCGGCCGGAACGCCGGGGTCACGCCACGAGACCTGTCCGGCGCGATCGTGAACGACGGCCGCCTTGAAGCCGACCGGATCGGGCTGATCAAGATCAAGCAGAACTTCTCTCTGGTGGCGGTGCCGGAGGAATCAGCCGAAGATCTGGTCAGAAGCCTTCAGTCAAGCCTGATCCGGGGACGCAAGACGAAAATCAGGCTGGAACGTTTCAAGGTGAAAAAGAAGAGCTGACAATCTCGGAGACTGCCGGTGCGCTCAGGCTGTATTCAGGGCGATCGCCGCGTGAATCAGTGCTTCGAAAGCAACTTCGTCGATCTGGTCACCTTCGTGGAAGTCGATCGCCCGCCGGGTGTTGCCTTCCAGGCTTGAGTTGAACAGCTTCGACGGATCCTGAAGCGAAGCCCCTTTCGCAAAGGTGACTTTCACAGCTTTCTTGTACGTCTCGCCGGTGCAGATCATCCCTGCGTGGTACCAGACCGGCACGCCACGCCATTTCCATTCCTCGACCACGTCGGGATCAGCCTGTTTCACGAGAGCACGAATCCGGGCGAGAGTTTCTCCCCGCCAGTCACCGAGTTCTTCGATGCGCTGATCGATCAGTTCAGAGGGATTCTTGTCCACGGTGTTCATCTCCTTGGCTAAACGAACAGGGTCAGATCAGGTTCGCGCTCTCCGCGCAGAACCGCAAGGTCGACCTCGACGCAGACGATGCCCCGGCCTTCAGCGAGGGTGACGGCCTGAGGTTTGAGGGACTGGGCCGCGAGGACCCCCCGGCAGCCTTCCATGGATGGCTGTAGGTGGATCCGCTCGAGGTATCTGGTGATCTGCTCGACCGCATCGATGGATCCAACCCGTTTGATTTCGACCGCCACCCAGCGGCCTTCTTCGTCTTTACACATCAGGTCGACCGGCCCGATGTCGGTGGGCCATTCCCGACGGATCAGCTGTAGCCCGTCACCACACCAGTGCGGCTGTTCCGCGAGCAGTTCCTGAAGGTGGGCTTCCACCCCGTCACGTTCGAGCGCGGCAGCCTCTCCCATGTCGTGATCAACGTCGGAGAGGATTTCGGACAGCTTGATTTCCAGCCGGTCTTCGGTCGATCCGTTCCGCTTGCGCACGGTGATCAGACCTTCCTCTTCTTCGATCACCGTCGGAGGGGTCATCCAGTTCTGCGGCTTGTAGCCCCCGGTGTCGGCCTGAATCATCACGGAACCATCCGATTTGATCATCAGAAGTCGCAGGGCTTCGGGGAGAAAGGTGTCAAGGCGACCGGTGTAACGGGCCTCGCATCGGGCAACGATTAGGCGCACAACAGCAACGGTATAAGAACCGAAGGATCACAAAAGTGCAACCAACCTTTACCAGGCCACCACGGTGACCTGCTTAGCTAGACCAATGAAAACCGTCAATGCGTACGCCGCCCCCTCCGCCACCGAACCGCTGAACCCGACCACGATCGAACGGCGGGATCTGGGACCGCAGGACATCCTGATCGAGATCAAGTTCGCCGGCATCTGCCATTCGGATATCCATCTCTGCCGGGGCGACTGGGGACCGACCACATACCCACTGGTCCCAGGACACGAAATCGCTGGCGTTGTCGCTGAAGTCGGAGACGAAGTCAGCAGGCACGAAGTCGGGGACCGCGTAGGCGTCGGCTGCATGGTCAATTCCTGCCGCGAATGCGAATACTGCCTCAAGGGCGAAGAGCAGTACTGCGTAAAAGGCAACACCCAGACCTATGGCAGCAAGGACCGCGACGGAACCATCACCCAGGGTGGCTACTCAACCCACATCGTCGTCACTGAAGACTTCGTCGTGCGCATTCCGGACGGGATCGAGCTTGATGAGGCAGCCCCCCTGCTCTGCGCCGGCATCACTACCTACTCACCCTTGCGCCACTGGAACGCCGGACCAGGCAAATCAGTGGCCGTGGTCGGCTTCGGCGGACTGGGACACATGGCGGTCAAGATCGCCCACGCGATGGGCGCCGAAGTGACAGTTCTTTCCCGAACCCTCGCCAAGCAGGAAGACGGCCTGAAACTCGGGGCTGAGCATTACCACGCGACATCAGACCGCGAAACTTTCAAGCAGCTGCGTAGCTCTTTTGACCTGATCATCAACACCGTGAGCGCCGGAATCGACCCCAACGAGTTCCTCAACCTCCTGGCCGTTGACGGCACCATGGTCAATGTGGGCGCGCCGCCAGAACCGCTTCCCGTCAGCGTATTTTCACTCCTCCTGAAGCGCCGCTCCTTTGCCGGATCGGCGATCGGTGGAATCAGGGAAACCCAGGAAATGCTCGACTTCTGCGCCGAACATGGAATCGGGGCCGAAATCGAAACGATCTCGTCTGACCAGATCAACGACGCCTGGGAAAGAGTTCTGGCGTCGGACGTGCGCTACCGGTTCGTGATCGACACCGCGACGTTCTAGCGAGCGGAGGCAGCAGACAGCTCCTCGAGCACTTGCTTGGCCTGCTCGCTGCGCTCGATCGGCACCAGGAGATGGTCGTGTCGGAGGCCAGCAATCACGTTGCAGCTGATTTCGTGGCCGGTCAGGCACGTGCTGACCGCGGCGGTCAGACCCACCGCCGAAAGCGAAGAATCGACCCGCAGCGTGATCCAACCCGCTACGAAGTCGTACGCGAGACCCAGGCGATCTGCGTCTGATTGACGAATCACCGCGCTCATCCCTTCACGTTCACGAACAGACGCCAGCAACTCCGTGTCGCCGAGACCATGATCGGGCACCTCCACGTAGACGTAGCTGCCGGCAAGCAACTCCGGACGCATGTTCGCCAGCAATTCGCTCAGTTCAGTTGAAGGCACCCAGCATCACCTTACGGTGGCACCTTGCCATCGACCTGCCGTGACCCTCCGGCGCATCAGAACCAGGCGTCCTTCATATCCAGGGTCGTACGGTCCAGACTGGCCAGCAAATCAAGCTGCGGAGCGGTCTTCGGCAATTCGAACCGGAAGAAGTACCGGGCGGCCTGGCGTTTGCCCTGATAGAAATCTTCGCCAGAATCACCGGCGGCCAGATACTGCTCCAGCCAGGACCAGGCGATCACGATATGGCCGGCCGCTTCGAGATACACGCTGGCGTTGGCGAGGGCAACCTCCGGATCACGTCCCTCCCAGAGCTTCGCGGTGACTTCACCGAGACGGTTAAGCGAGGCGAGCAGCAACTCCCCGAGCTCAGCTGCCTCCCCGCCCTTGTCACTCGCCCGCCCGGCGGTGCCGCTGATCAATTCGTAGAGGGCACCGAAAGCGGCGCCGCCCTTCATCGTCACCTTGCGTCCGAGCAGGTCAAGTGCCTGAATGCCATGGGTACCTTCGTGAATCGCATTAAGGCGGTTGTCGCGATAGAGCTGCTCAACGCCATATTCGCGGGCATAGCCGTAACCCCCATGAACCTGGATCGCAAGCGAGTTCGCTTCGAGGCACCACTGCGCGGGCCAGCTCTTGGCAATCGGGGTGAGGATCTCGAGCAACAGGGCGGCCCGTTGCCGGTCGGCATCACTTTCAGCCGTTTCCTGCTCATCAACCAGGGATGCGCAGAACAGGTTGAGCCCGAGTGATCCTTCGACATAACTCTTCTGGGCGAGAAGCATGCGCTTCACGTCAGTGTGCTCGACGATCGGGACCTGGGAATCAACCGGGTTCTTCGAAGCCAGCGGGCGGCCCTGCGGACGTTCCCGGGCGTAGGCCACCGACTTCAGATAGCCGGTGTAACCAAGACCTGTCGCTCCCAGCCCGACGCTGATCCGGGCTTCATTCATCATGTGGAACATGTAGCTCAGGCCTTTGTTCGGTTCGCCGATCAGGTAGCCGACCGCTCCCGCTTCACCACCCGGTTCGAACTCGCCTTCGCCGAAACCGAGAACGGTGTTCACAGTTCCACGAAAACCCATCTTGTGGTTGAGGCCGGCCAGGACGACGTCGTTCCGTTCACCGATCGAACCGTCCTCATTCAAAAGGAATTTCGGCACGATGAAGAGGCTGATCCCTTTGACTCCGGGAGGGGCGTCGGGCAGCTTTGCGAGGACAAGGTGAACGATGTTCTCGCTGAGGTCATGCTCACCACCGCTGATCCACATCTTGTTTCCGGTGATCCGATAGGTGCCATCGTCCTGGGGTCGCGCTTTGGTTGAAACGTCGGAAAGTGAACTGCCGGCCTGCGTCTCCGACAGGCACATGGTTCCGAAGAAACGTCCTTCGATCATCGGTTCGACCCAGGAATCAATCTGTTCCTGAGAGCCGTTGGCGATAAGCAGGTTGGTAGCACCCGCGGTCAGCATCGGATACGCGGCTGTGCCGACGTTGGATGCGTGAAGCCAGGAAAAGATCGCGCTGGTGATCGTGTACGGAAGGTTCATGCCGCCGACCTCCTCCGGCATGCTTGCCGCCAGCAATCCGGATTCACCGAAAACGCCCAGCGCTTCGGCGACCTCGGGAATCAATACGACTTTGCCGTCTTCATCCAGATGGGGCTCGTTTGCGTCAGCTTTGCTGTTGTGAGGGGCGAAACGGTCGGTAGCGACCCTTTCAGCCAGTTCCAGAATGTCGTCGTAATCGTCTCGGGACTGGTCCACGAATCGGGGACGATCGGTAAGGCGCTCGGTCTCGAGCCATTCGTAGAGCAGGAACTGAAGGTCGCGCCGCGACAGAATGTCGGTCATTGGTCTCCTTGGGGGTTCCGGGCAGTCTGACTGATGGTGCAGGAACAGGCGCGTTGGAACGCACGAAAGCCGCATAACTGGGATGCTGGTGAACGGAATTACTGTCCACAAGCACCTCTAACTGGAGAACCCATGGGTCATTACAAGAGCAATGTCAGGGATATCGAATTCAACCTTTTCGAGGTTCTCGGCACCGATGAAGTCCTGAAGACCGGAGTTTTCGGCGATCTTGACTCGGAAACCGTCCGGATCATGCTTGATGAAGCATCCCGTCTGGCCGAAGGTCCTGTCGCCGACGCTTTCGTCGACACCGACCGCAACCCCCCCACTTTCGATCCCGACACTCATGTCGTGACGCTGCCTCAGGCACTCAAGGACTCGGTCAACGCCTGGACCGACGCCGAATGGACCAAGCTCGGCCTCGGTGAAGAAGTCGGCGGCATCCCCGCACCTTCAAGCGTGTCCTGGGCCATCAACGAGTTCATGGTCGGTGCCCTGCCGGCTGGCTTCTTCTACCTCGCCGGACCCGCTTTCGCTCACCTGCTGTACGAAAACGGCAACGACCTCCAGAAGCAGTGGGCCAAGATGGCAGTCGATCGCAACTGGGGCGCCACCATGGTGCTGACCGAACCCGAGGCCGGTTCCGACGTCGGTGCCGGACGCACCAAGGCGACCGAGCAGCCTGACGGCACCTGGCACATCGAGGGCGAGAAACGTTTCATCACCTCCGGTGATTCGGACGATCTCTTCGAGAACATCTTCCACTACACACTGGCCCGCCCTGAAGGTGCCGGACCCGGTACCAAGGGCCTCAGCCTGTTCCTCATCCCGAAGTTCCACTTCGACCCCGAAACCGGCGAGATCGGCGAACGCAACGGTGCTTACGTAACCAGCATCGAGCACAAGATGGGAATCAAGGCGTCAGCTACCTGTGACATGGCTTTCGGTGGCGGCGACACCCCGGCCGTCGGTTACCTCGTCGGCGACGTCCACCAGGGAATCCGCCAGATGTTCGACGTGATCGAGTTTGCCCGCATGATGGTGGGCACCAAAGCGATCGCGACGCTCTCCACCGGCTACCTGAACGCACTCGAGTACGCCAAAGAACGGGTACAGGGCGCTGACCTGACCCAGATCATGGACAAGACAGCTCCGCGGGTCACGGTAATCCACCATCCGGATGTCCGTCGCTCACTGATGACACAGAAGGCATACGCCGAAGGTCTCCGGGCGCTTTACCTGTACACCGCTGTCCATCAGGACAAGACCGCTGCCGAAGTGGTCGACGGTGCCGACCCGCAGCTTGCGATGCGGATCAATGACTTCCTGCTCCCGCTGGTCAAGGGCGTCGGGTCGGAAAGGGCTTACGAGATCCTGACCGAGTCGCTCCAGACTTACGGCGGCTCCGGGTTCCTGCAGGACTACCCGATCGAGCAGTACATCCGCGACGCCAAGATCGAC
>JBAWHK010000164.1:0-3812 GCA_049593795.1 Solirubrobacterales bacterium | reverse complement strand
CGGCACCGGCGGTGATCACGGCGGCGGTAACGACACCAGCGAGGGCTTTGACACCGACTGCGCTGCCAACCGCACCAAGGCCTGAAGCTGCGCTGCCGGCACCGATTGCGGTGGCGGTCGCGGCGGCGCCGGTTCCGGCGGCCGTACCGACGGCGGCGGTTCCAGCGGCAGTTCCGGCTGCCGTTCCAGCGGCGGTTCCGGCTCCAGCGCCAGCCCCGGCGCTGGCTCCACCGAACCCGATCTTGGCGGCGATAGCGGCCTTGAGGGCGATCAGGCCACCGACCGGGAACATCATCGCGAGGACTTTGGTGTCGGAACGAAGCTGCTTGCGGAAACCAGCGCACTCTTCGCAGTCACGAACGTGACGGCGAACCGGGCCGGAAGCCTTGGTCAGGCCTTCAGCTGCTTCGGCCAGTTCAACCCGGACTTCTCCGCAGGTGAGCATGCGGGCCTGGCTGGCTTCAGCCAGCGAAATGCGAGCCCGGACCAGCAGGGACTTGACCGAAGGGACGGTTGTGTCCATCGCTTCAGCGATCTCTTCATAAGAAAGGGCGTCGATCTCCCTGAGCAGCAGGGCGGCCCGCTGGGTTTCGGGAAGTTTGGTGACGTCTTTGAGCAGCTGACGGAACTCTTCGCGGTTGTGGACCTTTTCCGCGGTGCCGCCTTCGGCGACCATCGGGACCATGTCCATCGATTCCTGGGCGTCAGCCTTGGGCTTGCGCAAATGGTTCAGTGAGCGGTTACGGGCAATCCGGTAAAGCCAGGGCCGCAGATTGATTTCGCGGTTGTCGGCAATCATCGCCTTGTAGGCGTTGACGAAAACTTCCTGAAGGACGTCTTCGGCGTCTTCGGTTGAACCGATCATCTGGCGGCAGAACCCGAGCAGGCGGGCCTGGTACCGGTCGACGATAATGTCGAAGGCACCGGAATTTCCGCTGCGCACAAGCGCAACCAGCTGCTCGTCACCCTTGAGCTTGAGCAGGGGGGATTTACGTGTCAGAAGACCGCGTCGTGCTGCGTGACTGAGAGTTGATGCTTCCAAGTATCTCCTCGTAGACTGGGACAGCTAACTACACGAACACCGTACCAACGCATATGTAGCGGTTTCTAAAGAGGATTTTTCCGCATTCCGGCCACCTGCAGGGAAAAACCTTAAGCTGGGCGGGCCCGGATGGCGGAATGGTAGACGCATCGGCCTTAAAAGCCGCTGCTCCATATGGGGCGTGCGGGTTCGAATCCCGCTCCGGGTATAACTTTGCGATTATCCGTCCCACTTCGCCCTGACCGCTTGATAAATGGAGGAAACAATGGCCGCTGAACGACCGCACCGTGGCTGGGTGCGTTTCATCACGATTCTGATCGGTTTCTTTGCGGTCATCGCCATCCTTTCGACCTGGGTCGATCGCCAGGTTTTCGATTCGGAGCAGTGGGGCGATACGTCGCTGGAAATGCTCCAGAACCCCGAGATTCAGCAGGCGGTAGCCGACTATGCGGTCGAAACGCTTTACGACAACGTCGATGTCGACGCGGAACTGAAAGAGGTTCTGCCGGGTGACACCAAAGACCTTTCCGGGATCGCTGCCGGAGCCCTCCGTCAGGTAGCTGACCAGGGGGCCCAGCGGGCCTTGAGCAACCCGCGGATTCAGGATCTCTGGCGGGCAGCCAACATCAAAGCCCATGAAACCCTGATTGCCGTGCTCGAGGACAAGTCCGATGTGCTGAGCACCTCGGGGGGCCAGGTCACCCTTGAGCTCCAGCCTTTGATCATTGAGGTTGCCAGCCAGGTCGGGCTCGGTGACCAGGCGCGGGACAACATTCCCGCAAGCGTTGGCCAGATCGAGATCGTGGATTCGAGCGAACTCAAGACAGCACAGCGGGTTTCCAGCCTGATCCACGGCACCGCCCTGGTCACAGCCCTGGCCACGCTCCTGCTGATCGCTCTCGCGGTTTACCTGTCGGCTGGATATCGCTGGCTTTCGATTCTGTGGATTGCCGTGACCCTGGTCATCGCTTCGATCCTGGTCCTGATAATCCGCTCCGTCGCCGGAGACATCCTGGTGCCCGAGCTTGCCACGCCGGATGTTCAACCAGCGGCGCAGGCGGCCTATGACATCGCAACCGAACTGCTGAAATCGATTGCCTGGACCGTGATCTGGGCCTCGTTCGCGCTGATCATCCTTTCCTGGCTGATTTCACCGAACAAAGCCGCAGGTTCAACCCGTAAGTTCCTGGCCGTGCCTTTCGGGCGCTACCCGGGAGCCGTATATGCGGTGTTGGGCCTGATTGCCTTCATTTTCCTGATCACCGCGGCTGGCGATCAGCGCGGCTTCCTGATCAGGCTGATGATCGTGCTCATGGCTTTCGCCGGAACCTTCTTCTTCCGCCGTCAAGTGATGCTGGAGAACCCCGACGCTGATTTTTCGGGTGTCAACGATTTCTTCGACCGCTCAAAGCAGAAGGTGAAGGGTGCCTGGGAGGGACGTCCACGGAACATCTCCAAGAACCTGCCGAAGATCGGTGGTGGCGGGAACAAGGAGTCCGGAAAGTCGGAATCCGATTCGGCTACCGCCGTGCTGCCGGTTGCTTCGGACCCGGAGGACACCCGCCTGGACAGGCTGGAGCGCCTTGCCTCGATGCACGAGAAGGGCGTTCTGACCGACGAGGAATTCGCCGAGGAGAAGAAGCGGATCAGGGGCGGGCAGGACTGAGCGAAGCGGCGGCCCTGATTGCGCCGCCGTAAAGGATGTCGTGCTCCGAGCATTCGATCTTTTCAAGGTCGAATGCTCGCATGACCTCAACCAGAATCACGATTCCGGCGACGATCGCCCGGGCCCGGTCCGGATGGAGTCCGACTACTTTCTTGCGGTCCTCCAGGGGAACCGAAGACAGGCGCGACAGCCACCACTGGATCGTTTTGAGCGAAAGCTCATGGCCTTCAACCTGGCTCGGGTCGTAGGGATCAAGTTCGAGGTCCATCGCTGCGAGCGAAGAGGGAGTGCCGGCAACCCCGACGGCAGCATCGATCTCCAGGGGCTGGCCCTCCAGCGAATCGGCCAGCAGCTTGTTGATGTCACGCGAAAGCTTCTCGAGCTCGACCGGTACCGGCGGATCGCTGGGCAGCAGGCGCTCCGTGTGTCGCACCACTCCGGCCTGAAGCGAAGTGTGAAATGAAGGTGCGGTTCCACGGCCTACGACAATCTCGGTGGAACCGCCGCCGATGTCGACCACCAGCAGGGACTCCTCACCGGATCGTTCCGATACGCAGCCCAGATAGGTGAGACGGGCTTCTTCATTGCCATCGATCACCTGGGCCTCGAGCGCGAACCGTTCCCGCAGCTCGGCGATGAATGCCCCACCGTTCCGGGCGTCCCGTACGGCACTCGTGGCGATGACCAGCTCGCTTTCACTTTCGAGTTCCTTCATCACGGTGACGTATTCACCGATCGTTTCGCAGACCTCTTCCATTGCCTCTGCGGCCAGCTGCATCGAGTAATCGACTCCGCGGCCAAGCCTGGTTACCCGGGTACGACGCTCGACTTCGGAAACGCGGCCATCAGCAACGTCAGCGACGAGCAGACGGGTTGAATTGGTGCCGATGTCGATCACCGCAACCCGGCGGCTGCCGGCAGGTCTGGGAGGGAACGGGGCCAAGGGACAAGGTTATTCCGTTCCGGCCGTCCGGAGGTCCGGGGCCGGTAGATTTCCCCGAAAGCAACGAAAGGTTTCGAAATGTCGGACAGGTTGAAAGGCACGGTCGCTCTGGTCACCGGTGCCAGCAGTGGCATCGGTGAAGCAACAGCGCGGAGCCTTGC
>JBAWHK010000163.1:0-13193 GCA_049593795.1 Solirubrobacterales bacterium | reverse complement strand
GAATGGATCCGCCAGCAGCTGGTGGACCGTTACGGGGCAGGCCGGACCTTCTTCGGCGGACTCAAAGTCAAGACATCGCTTGACCTCGAGGTCCAGGCGGCGACCGAAGATGCGATTACCAGCACGATTGGCGGGGTTGGGCCCGACGCTTCGGTGGTCATAATCAACAACGCCGACGCAACGGTCGACGCGATGGTCGGTGGCTTCGATTTCAAGAACCGGCCATTCAACCTCGCTACCCAGGGTTACAGGCAGCCGGGCTCAACCGTCAAGCCGTTCGTGCTGACCACGGCCCTGCAGCAGGGAATCTCACCGGATTCGATCTGGGATTCATCTATCCAGAACTTCTACTTCGGCAAGAAGAACAAAGAACTCTTCGAAGTCAAGAACTACGGCGACTACTACAACGGACCGATCACGCTGGCTAACGCCACCACCCTCTCCGACAATGCGGTTTATGCCCAGGTCGGAATCGAGGGCATCAAGGGTGGCCCGAAAGCGATCGCCAGGACAATTCACAAGGCAGGCGTCACGGACAAAGTCGACACCAACCCGGCAATGGTGCTCGGCACTTCCGAAGTGACCCCGCTCCAGTGGACCTACGCTTTCACCACGCTGGCCAACGATGGTCGCCGGGTCAGTGGCACGCTCGCCCCGGATCCAGGGGACACACCGGTCGCTTACACCAAGGTCACCGATGATTCAGGCAAGACGATCAAGGGCGGCAACAACGAGGTCCTCAGCACCGGTGTGATCGACCCGGACGTCGCGACGACGGCCAAAGGCATCCTTCATACGGTCGTTACCGACGGTACCGGCAAGAACGCCAACGTCGGCGACGAGTCCCAGTGGGGCAAGACCGGCACCACCACCGACAACACCAATGCCTGGTTCTGTGGTGCGATCACCGAAATCACCGCCTGCGTCTGGGTCGGATACGCCGAGGGCTACCAGCAGATGCTTACCGAATATGGCGGAAGCCCGGTAGATGGCGGCACCTACCCGGCACTGATCTGGGCCCGCGTGGTCGAGGCATGGCAGGCGATCGAAGAAGGCCGGGCTGCCGAACGGGAAGCAGAAGAAGCCGCCAAGGCCGCGGACGAAGAAGCCGACAGCTCATCTTCCGAGGGCACCACCGTCGAGCCGTATGTAGCTCCGCCATCAACCGAGACTTACGTTCCGCCGGCGACCACGGAGCCGGAGACCACCACCCCGGCCCCCGAGCCGGAACCGGTTACCCCGACCCCCGAAGTTCCGGCCACGCCCGCAACGCCACCTCCGACCGCACCCACGACCCCGGCGACCCCGCCGAGCGGCGGAGCCCCCAGCGGCGGAGCATCAACCGGTTAGAAAGCGTTCAGGCGGTCGGTGGCGAACCCGATCTGGATCGCCAGGCTTTCGCTTGAGGTTCCGCCTTCGCTGAGCTTGGATTCAAGCCAGCTTCCCTGCTTGAGCACCCCGTAGTACTCGTCATCGAGCTCGTCAGAGCGTTCGGACAGCTCTTCGAGGGTCAGGTCGGACAGGTTGCGGTTCTCGGCCACACAGAGCCTCACGAGATCGCCGACGATTCCGTGGGCTTCGCGGAAGGTGACCCCGCGGCGTACCAGCAGGTCGGCCACTTCGGTCGCGGCAAGCATTTCGTCGGCGGAAGCTTCGAGCAGTCGTTCCTGGTCGAACTCGATCTCTTCGAGGATCCCCGTGGTCATCTCAAGGCTGGCTTCGATCGTTTCGACCGCGTCGTAGAACGGTTCCTTGTCTTCCTGCATGTCCTTGCCATAAGTAAGCGGCAATGCGTGCATCACCCCGAGCAGCGTGGTGAAATCACCGATTACCCGAGGGGCTTTCGCCCGCAGGAGTTCCGCCGAATCGGGGTTCTGCTTCTGCGGCATGATGCTTGACCCCGATGTGAACGGCTCCGCGATCGTCACGAATGAAAATTCGGTACTCGACCAGATGACCAGTTCTGACCCGAGCCGCGACAGGTGGGTCGCACAGATCGACGCTGCCGACAGATAGTCGAGCACGAAATCCCGGTTCGAGGTGCCGTCCAGCGAGTTCGGCGTGATGTCATCGAAGCCGAGGTCGGCCGCGACCGCACGACGGTCGATCTTCCAGTTGACGCCAGCAAGTGCTCCGGAACCGAGTGGCATCACGGCTGCCGCTTTCCGGGCGGCGGCGAAGCGTTCCCAGTCACGCGAAAGCATCCAGAAATATGCCAGCAGGTGATGGCCCAGATAGACCGGCTGGGCCCGCTGCAGATGGGTGTATCCGGGCATCGCCCAGGCATCATGGGTCTTTGCCAGCCGCAGCAGCTCGTTCATCACGGCAGCGAGCCGTTCCTGTGCACGAGTGGCGTGATTCATGACAGCCATGCAGATATCGGTCGCAACCTGGTCGTTTCGCGAACGGCCGGTGTGCAGCTTGCCGGCGAGTGCCCCGATCAGGTCACCGAGGTGCCGTTCGATGGCCATGTGGATGTCCTCGTCACCCGGCAGGTATTCGAATTCACCGCGGTCGATTTCGTCACCGATCGAGGCCAGGGCTTCGTCGATCTGCACGATCTCGTCGTCGGCGATCACGCCAATACGGTTCAGTGCCCTGGCATGAGCCCGTGACTGGACCACGTCATATGGGGCCAGGTGACAGTCGAAATCGATCGACCGATTCAGGCGCCAGAAGCGCGGGTCGGGTTCGTCGCGGAATCGGGAAGTGCTTTTTTCGTGGGAGCGGGACACGTGACTGATTATGCCTTCAGCGCGGTTTGAAGAGCGGCGGCCACCCGTGATGCATCGGCTTCGCTCAGATCACCGTAGAACGGAAGGGCCATCGAGCGGGCCGCGATCTCTTCTGCCACGGGGAACTGCCCTTCGCTGTATCCAAGTTCACGGAACTGCGGGAACAGATGGATGGATGGCAGGTATGCCTTGGCCGGAATGCCGGCGTCGGCAAGGTCGCGAATTATCTGGTCCCGGTCGGAACCTGCGGGCAAACGCACCGGGTATACGAACCAGCTGCGTCGCGCCTGACCCCGATCCGGGGATGGCAGTTCGAGACCTTCGATCTCGCCAAGATGGCTGGAATACAGATCGGCGGCGGCAGCCCGGTCAGCCAGGATCCGGTCGAGTTTCGCCACCTGGGCCACGCCGATGGCGGCCGCGACGTCGGACAGGCGATAGTTGAATCCGAGCCGGTCGTGATCGAGCCAGTTCATGTCGACCGCCCGTCCCTGGTTGCGTTCGGATCGCAGCGTTTCGGCCTCGGCGGCATCGCGCGGAATTATCATGCCGCCCTCGCCGGTGGTCATCTGTTTGTTCGCGTAGAACGCGAAAACCGCGAGGTGCCCGCGGGTGCCCGCTTTGCGGCCTTCATCGTCGATCGCACCCAGTGCCTGCGCGGAATCCTGAAGCAGCCCGAGTCCGCGTTCGTCAGCGATACGCTCGAACTCGGGCCACGCGGCCGGGTAACCAAAGATGTCGACCGGCAGGATGCCCGCCGTTTTCTCGCCGATAGCGGCTTCAGCCGCGGCCGGATCGAGGTTCAGGGTAACCGGATCAATGTCGGCGAACACCGGTTTGACACCTTCGTAGAGCAGGCAGTTGCCGCTGGCCACGAACGTGAACGGGGTAAGGATCACTTCATCCCCCTGCCCCCAGCCGCTGGCTCTCACTCCGAGGTGAAGGGCGGTGGTGCCACTGTTGGTCGATACCGCATCCTCGACTCCGAGCCAGGCGGCGAATTCCTCTTCGAAACGCCGCCCCATCGGCCCCAGCGAAAGGTGCCCGGATCGCAGCACTTCGAGGACGAGCCGCTCCTCCTCTTCTCCGATTACCGGTTTCGCCAGGGGAAGCGGCTCTTCATTCATTTGCCTGCCGCACCATTGTCAGCGGAGCCAGACCTCGGGAAGGCATATTCGAGTGAGTCGACCAGGGCTTCCCACGAAGCTTCGATGATGTTCTCCGAGACTCCGATCGATCCCCAGGATTCATCACCGTTGGTTGAATCCAGAAGGACCCTGGTTCCGGCCCCGGTGCCGTGATCGGAATCAAGAATGCGGACCCGGTAGCCGGTCAGTTCGACTTCGGCGAGATGCGGGTAGTACTTGGTGATCGCGAGCCTCAGTGCCTTGTCGAGCGCGTTGACTGGACCATTGCCTTCGGCCACGGTCAGTTGACGTTCGCCCTGGACCAGGATCTTCAGTGTCGCTTCGGTCTCGACGTTGCCGCTTTCACGCATCTCGGTGGTGACCCGGAAGCCTTCCAGCTTGAACAGGGGCTCGTAATCACCGGTGAGCTTGCGCAGCAACAGGTCGAATGACGCTTCAGCGGCTTCGTAGTGGTAGCCGTTGTGTTCACGGACCTTGAGCAGGTCGATCGCTTCCCGGGCCTGGCTGTCATCCATTTCGAGACCGATTGATTCGGCCCGCTGGAGCACGGTTGCCTTGCCGGAAAGCTCCGACGGCAGGACCGAGGTCTGGTTGCCGACGAGAGCTGGTTCGAGATGCTCGAAGGTACGGGAGTCAGCGGCGATCCCGGCCACGTGCATGCCGCCTTTGTGCGCGAAAGCGTTGCGGCCGACGTAGGCCTGGTCCGGGTTCAACGGCACGTTCAGCAGTTCCGCCAGGAAATGCGAGGTTGTCGAAAGCTGGGCCAGTTGATCCGGGGTGACCACATCGAAACCCATTTTCAGCTGCAGCGCCGGCAGGATCGAAACGAGGTTGGCGTTGCCGCAACGCTCGCCGTAGCCGTTCATCGTGCCCTGCACCAGTCGCACGCCTTCGTTTACCGCGGCCAGGGAGTTGGCGACACCGCACTCGGCGTCGTTATGAACGTGACATCCGAGCTCGATTGAATCTCCGAAGGCGGCTCTGACTTCCCGGGTGGCAGAAGCGATCTGGTCCGGCAGGCTCGAACCGTTGGTGTCACAAAGGCTGAGGTTCGAGGCCCCGGCATCAACAGCGGCCCGCAGGCATTCGAGTGAATACCCGGAATCGTCGCGCCAGGCATCGAAAAAGTGCTCGGCGTCATAGATGACTTCTTTGCCCTGCGAGATCAGGAAAGCGATTGATTCACTGATCATGGCCAGGTTCTCTTCCGGCGACACCTTGGTCACCTTCTCCAGGTGAAGCGACCATGTTTTGCCAACCAGGGTGATTACCGGAGCGAATGTGTCGGCGAGCAGTCTCAGCGATTCGTCTTCTTCGACCGGCACGCCCCGCCGACGGGTCATGCCGAATCCGCAGATCTGTGCCTGCTGGAGTTCTTCATCGGCAAGCAGCGAAAAGAGCTCTGCTTCTTTCGGGTTCGAGGACGGGAATCCGGCCTCGATGTACTGCACCCCGAGCCGGTCAAGGGCGTGTACTACCCGCACCTTTTCGGCCGCCGAGAGCGACATTCCGTGCCCCTGCATTCCATCCCGCAGAGTCGTGTCGTAAAGCTTCACCTTTTCCATCGAACAATTCCTTTCAAACAATCAAAACCGGATACTGAGGATCCGAGGGTCCGGACGTGGCCATCGCCACGCTGCCGCGAGCTGTCAGCTCGCAGCACCCGTAATTCGGGAGATCCGGTTGATTTCGTGAAAGAGGCGACGCATCTAACTGGTGACTTTACTCGGTTCGTCAACCGTTTCCGGCTCACCAACCAGATCGAGCCACTCCAGGTACTCGGGGGCGCGGCCATAGATCGCATCTTCGAATTTGGCCTGGACCATCTGGGTTACCTCTCCGGGCTCACCGAGCGGGTGATCGTCGATCTCGCGGACAGGCACGATCTCGGCGGCGGTGCCACACATGAAGACCTCATCGCATGTGTAGAGCTCAGAGCGTGCGATATCCCGCTCCACGACCGGGAAACCACGGTCCTCGAGGATCTGCATGACTGACTTGCGGGTGATGCCGTCGAGGATCGATGCGACCTGCGGCGGTGTCGCCACTTTGCCGTCCTTGACCACGAAAATGTTTTCGCCCGAGCCTTCACAGACGAAACCACGGTCGTCAAGCAGGATCGCTTCTTCATAACCGGCGTTGGCCGATTCAGTTTTCGCGAGGATCGAGTTCAGGTACTGGCCGGATGCTTTGGCGTGCGGGATCAGTCCCGCGCCCGAAACCCTCCGCCAGGATGAAACCTTGGCGCGGATCCCGTGCTTCTTGCCATCCTCACCGAGGTAAGCGCCCCAGGGCCACGCAGCGATGATCAGTTCGACCGGAGCCGACTTCGCGTACAGGCCCATCTCGCCGTATCCACGGAAAGCGAGCGGACGGATGTAACAGTCACGCAGACCATTCCTGCGGATCAGTTCACGGGTAGCTTCACCGATCTCTTCAGCGCTGAACGGAATGTCGAGGTAGTACATCCGGGCCGATTGATCGAGCCGTTTGAGATGGTCCGCATGACGAAAGATCGCCGGGCCCTTCTCCCCGTCGTAGCAACGCACGCCCTCAAAGACGCCGGTTCCGTAATGGAGGCCATGAGTCAGTACGTGCACCTGCGCCTCGTCCCACGGGACGAACTTGCCGCTGTGCCATATGAACTCAGCCTTTTCCACTTGGAACTCCTTCTGCTTTCGGTGAATGACGAATGGTAACGCTACTTCGTAAGGGTTGCGAGGACTGCGGCAGTCACTTCTTCGGTCCCGACCTTGCTCTCGCCTTCGGCTCCGCTGAAGAGGTCAGGGGTGCGCAGGCCGGATTCGAGGACCCCGTCAACGGCGGCTTCGATCGCGTCGGCGGCATCAGCCATGCCGAGCCCGTACCGAAGCATCATTGCCGCTGAAAGCATGGTTGCCAGCGGGTTTGCGCTGCCGGTGCCGGCAATGTCGGGGGCCGATCCGTGGACCGGCTCGAACAGTCCGGGTTCACCTTCGGCACCCATTGAGGCTGACGGCAGCATGCCGAGCGAACCGGTCAGCATCGCGGCTTCGTCACTGAGGATGTCGCCGAAAAGGTTCTCGGTGACGATCACGTCGAAGTCGGTCGGACGGGAAACGAGCTGCATGGCGGTGTTGTCAACCAGCATGTGGTCAAGTTCGACGTCGCTGTAGTCGTTGGCGACGATCTTCACGGTTTCCCGCCAGAGTCGTGAACTTTCGAGCACGTTGGCCTTGTCGACCGAGGTGACCCGGGGGCCTGAATCACGGCCAACGGCGCGCTGGCGGGCGGCGTCGAACGCGGCCCTTGTGATGCGTTCGATTTCCGGCACCGAGTAGGCGCATTCGTCGTAGGCGGTTCCACCGTTGTCATCGCGGCGTCCGCTGTCGCCGAAGTAGATGCCACCGGTAAGTTCACGGACCACCAGCAGGTCGGTTCCTTTGATCCGCTCTTCCTTCAGCGGGCTGGAATCGATCAGCGCCGGAGAGGGCTTCACCGGACGAAGGTTGGCGAAGAGCCCGAGTTCCTTGCGGATGCCGAGCAGTCCCTGTTCGGGCCGCGGCGCGGTTGGGTCGTTGGCAACGGCTTCGTCCCACTTGGGGCCGCCAACCGCACCGAGCAGCACGGCGTCGGATGCCCGGCAGGCGTCGACTACGTCATCGGTCAGGGCAACGCCGTGCTCGTCGATGGCGGCGCCACCGATCAGATGCTCGGTGTACTCGAAGCTGCCGACCGCATCCAGCACCTGGCGGGTGGCACCGACAATTTCCGGTCCGATTCCGTCTCCGGCCAGTACAACGATTTTCTTGCTTTCGCTCATGCGTGATCTCCTGATTGTCGGGCGGCCGTCAGGCCCGCCGCGCCTCGATGTTGAGGCGAACGTAATTGAAACTTTCGGGCTGACCCATGACTTCCATCATGCGGTCGCTGAAAGGCTGAAAGGCCTCCTCCGGGAGCAGGTCCCGGACCGGGGCGAGGGTTGATGCTTCGAGGAATGCCTGGGGTTCGTCCGGGTGGGCGATGCGTTCCTCGAGCCAGCAGTTTGCGTCTTCGAATCCGGCCCCGATCAGACGGATCTCGGTTTCGTCGGGACTTGCGAAGTTCCAGGGGTTGCCAACTGAGCCGACGTACTCGACGTACGGTTCTTCTCTGGTCACCTGTTCGAGGGCAGCGACGATTTCGGCGACGTTGCCCCGACCACCGCATTGCGCGACCAGGGTTCCGCCGGGACTGATCGCCTGGCGGATACGGGAAAACAGGGTGTCGTGATCGCTGATCCAGTGGAAGGTGGCGTTCGAGAACACATGGTCGACGCGCTTTTCGAGCATCAGGCTGTCGAGGTCCTGGCAGACGAACTCGACCCGGTCGGATGCCAGGTGCTTCCGTGCCTTTTCAAGCATCGATGGTGAACCGTCGACCGCCACCACTTTGCCCAGGGGCAGGCGCTCGAGCAGGTGCGCAGTGACTTCGCCGCTGCCGCAGCCGGCATCCATCACCGTCTCGGTCCCTTCGAGGTTCAGGCGGGAAAGAACCGCGTCGGACCACTCCCTCTGGGGAGTGGCGACGCGGGCATATTTGGTTGCGTCCCAGTCCGACGGACCGCCCCCTGCCGAACTCATGGCAGCGAGGTGGTGACGGGCCCGTAGGATCCGCCGGAACCGGCTTCGAACTCCTCGACGAGATGTTCGTCCAGCAGGGTCAGCGCGATGTCGTCGAGACCGCCCAGCAGGCGGCGTTTGATCTCACCATCGATCTCGAAGCGGCCTTCTCCCCCATCCCAGCTCACTGTCTGGTTTTCGAGGTCGATCCGGCAGCTGCCTGTTGCGGCTATCGCCTGGCAGGCATCTTCGGGCAGTTCTACCGGCAGGAAGCCGTTCTTGGTGCAGTTGGAATAGAAAATGTCCGAGTACGACGGGGCGATCACGGCTTTGAAACCGAACTGGGCGAGTGCCCAGACCGCATGCTCCCGTGACGATCCGGATCCGAAGTTCTTTCCGGAGACCAGGATCGGATGTGGGGCCAGTTCGATCTCGCCATCACGGATCCAGTCGTAGAAGAGGAACTCACCGAAACCGGTGCGCTCCACCCTCTTCAGGAACTGCTTGGGGATGATCTGGTCGGTATCGACGTCGCTCCTGTCGAGAAAGGAGATCGGGCCTTCGATGATGTTGATTGCTTCCATTTTTCTTAGCTCCAGTTCCTGATGTCGACGAAGTGACCTTCGATTGCGGCGGCAGTTGCCATGGTCGGGCTGACCAGATGGGTGCGTCCGCCTTTGCCCTGGCGACCTTCGAAGTTGCGGTTGGATGTTGATGCGCAACGCTCTCCTTCGAAGAGCGTGTCCGGGTTCATGCCAAGGCACATCGAGCAACCGGCACCTCGCCACTCGAATCCGGCGTCCTCGAAGATGCGGTCAAGGCCCTCTTCTTCAGCCTGGGCTTTGACCAGTGCTGATCCCGGCACGACCATCGCCCGGATTGTGTCGGCAACTTTGCGGCCCTTGATCGCGCCCGCGGCTTCACGCAGGTCGGAGATCCGCGAGTTTGTGCAGGAACCGATGAATACCCGTTCGGGCTTCACTTCCTCCATCGGTGTTCCGGCTTCGAGCCCCATGTACTGCAGGGCGCGTTCGGCCGATTCACGCTCGCCGGCGGAACTCATCTGTGCCGGGTCTGGCACGCGGTCCGTTACTTCGATGACCATGCCCGGGGTTGTGCCCCAGGTGACCATCGGTGAGATCTCGGAGGCGTCGATCGTGACTTCCTCGTCGAAAGTTGCACCCTCTTCGGTCGGCAGCTGTTCCCAGCGTTCAATGGCCGCGTCGAAATCTTCCGGAACGGCGGCTTTGCCACGCATGTATTCGTAGGTGACTTCATCAGGGGCGATCATGCCGGCCTTGCCGCCTCCTTCGATCGTCATGTTGCAGACGGTCATGCGCTGTTCCATGGCCAGGTCGCGGATCGCTTCGCCGGCGTATTCGACTACATAGCCGGTCATGCCACCGGTGCCGAGGCGTCCGATCGTCGCCAGGATCAGGTCCTTGGACGAGACGTTCGGGCTGAGTTTGCCGGTGTAGTTGATCCGCATTGTCTTCGGGCGGCGCTGGACCAGGGTCTGTGTCGCCATTACGTGTTCGACCTCGGAGGTTCCGATGCCGAAAGCGAGTGCACCGAAAGCTCCGTGCGTGGAGGTGTGTGAATCGCCGCAGACGATGGTCATGCCGGGCTGGGTCAGGCCGAGCTCCGGGCCGATCACGTGGACGATTCCCTGGGTCTCGGACCCGAGGCTGTAGACCGGCACGCCGAAGTCGGCGGCGTTCTGTTCCAGGGTCTCGACCTGCTTGCGCGAGAGCTGGTCCTTGATCATGCTGGCTGTCGGGGTGCCGTCAGTCGGCACGTTGTGGTCGGCGGTGGCGACTGTCTTGTCCGGGCGACGCAGCTTGCGGCCGGCCATGCGCAGGCCCTCGAAGGCCTGGGGAGACGTAACTTCATGCACGAGGTGCAGATCGATGTAGATCAGTTCCTCACGGACCTCGTGGGCCTCCCAGATTTTTTCGAACATTGTCTTGGGCATGTCGTTCTTTCCTCTCCTAGCCGCGGCGCAAACCGGCGGCGATTACGGCAACGAACCTGGTTGGATCGTTGCTTTCGTTCTCAAAATGATGTGGCAGGTCGGCATCGAAGGTGACGCTGTCGCCTTCACGGAGCCGGTGTCTGTCCTGTTCGAATACGAGCACCAGTTCTCCTTCGAGCACGACTGCGGTTTCACGACTGCCGGGTTCGTGCATTGGCGCATCGTTACTGCCGCCGGTGCTGCTGCCGGATTCAAGTACATGTGATGAAACGTCTGCCCGCAGCCCAGGCAGTGGCGGTGTGAGCTCTTCGATCTGATGGCCGCCCCGGCGGTGCCGGCGATGCTCCTTGGCCCGGCTGACCACCACATGCGGCGTCTCATCGAGCCGCAGCAACTGCGACAGGCTGAGGTCAAGTCCGGCGGCGATCTTCGAAGCGACTGCCAGGGTCGGGCTGGTCGCCCCCCTTTCGACCTGCGAGAGCATCGTTGCGCTGACTCCACTCCGTTCGGCCAGGTCGCGCAGGGAGAGGCTCATCGCTTCGCGCAGGGCCTTGACCCGTACCCCTACCGCGGTGCTCTCGGTGACCGGCTCACTGGACGAGCGGTTCCCGGGGTCGACGCTGGTTGTGGATGTCGCGACAGCCATGTCTGTACGTTATCACGCACAGTTGTATTTTGCCAGCGAAGGAGCCGCGACGTCCGGTCGGATCAACCGGGCTTCGATCCTGCAAAAGAAAGCGCCCCGACTGTGCGGGGCGCTTGAACTTTCGCTGCGGAAAGTTGCTTCGGATCAGATGCGCTTGGGCTTGTCGCCCTGGCCGTTCTGACCATTGTTGCCATTCTGTCCGGCGGGGTGATTCAGGGAAATCAAGCTGAATAGTGCTTTGCCCATCATGGTTCTCACATCTCACTTCTCTTGGTCGTGTGTTGGTGCAGTTCCACCATCAACAGAGTAGCGTGAATAAACGTTTATGCAAGTGATATCGATCACGTAACAGAAACGCCGCAAACCCCATGAAACAGGGACTCAGGGACCAGTCAGGTCGGAACCGGCGCCATCGGCGGAATTATCCGCTTCCTGGAGCGCAGCGCCATCCAGCAGATTCGAGAGCGCCCGCACGTACGCCCGGGCAGAAGCCTCGAGGATGTCAGTCGCCACTCCCTGACCTGAAGCCGAACGGAACTTGCCGTCCGCGCCCTCTTCACGCAGAACCACGGTCACTTCACCGAGAGCGTCATCGCCTCCGGTTACCGCAC
Organism: Solirubrobacterales bacterium; assembly: GCA_049593795.1. Classification (GTDB taxonomy): domain Bacteria; phylum Actinomycetota; class Thermoleophilia; order Solirubrobacterales; family 70-9; genus 67-14. The sequence continues at coordinate 1,498 of JBAWHK010000163.1, read as the reverse complement.
CGACGTGATATTCCCGCAGATCGGCATCAGTTCCGGTGGCCGCCTGGATCGCTCCGAATATCGAATCGACCGGACCATCCCCGCCCGATTCGCCCACCTGCTCATCGCCGGACGGCATCTTTACTCCGACCCGGGCGTGAGCTTCACGTTCAGAGCCCGCTTCGGATTCGAACCAGGCCAGTTCGTGAGACTCAACCCGTTCGCGCATTTCGTCCGAAACGATCGCTTCCAGGTCGAGGGCAGTCACCTGCTTCTTCTTGTCGGCAATCGCCTTGAAACGCTTGAAAGCCTGGTTCAGGGCGTTGCCGTCGATAGCAAAGCCCAGCTGTTCCAGTGCGTCCTTCAGCGCGTGACGGCCGGAATGCTTGCCCAGGACTATCTGGTTCGAGTCGAGGCCGACCTCGGTTGCGTCCATGATCTCGAAGGTTGAGCGCTCCTTGAGCACTCCGTCCTGATGGATGCCGGACTCGTGGGCGAAAGCATTGCGGCCAACCACGGCCTTGTTCGGCTGGACGACATATCCGGTCATCCGTGAAACCAGCCGGCTGCTGCGAGCTATCTCCCGGGTGTTGATTCCGGTGCTCAGCCCATGAACGTCCTCGCGCACCTTGATCAGCATCGCGATTTCCTCCAGCGAGCAGTTACCGGCCCGCTCGCCGATTCCGTTGATCGCACACTCGACCTGGCGGGCACCAGCCAGAACTCCCGCGTAGGAGTTGGCAACGGCCAGCCCCAGATCGTCATGGCAATGGACGGAGAGCACTACGTCATGCAGCGACGGGGCGTATTCGTAGAGTTTCGCGAAGTAGTCCGAGTACTCGGCCGGAGTCGTGTAACCGACGGTGTCAGGGATGTTGACCACGGTCGCGCCTTCGGCGACCGCGATCGCGCAGACCTCGGCCGTGAATTCAACGTCGGCCCGGGTCGCATCCATCGGTGAAAACTCAATGTCTTCGCAATAAGACCTGGCATGCGCGACGGCCGCCTTGGCCCCGGCCTTCACGTCATCCCTCGTGTTCCGCATCTGATGTTCGATGTGGATGTCGGAAGTGGAAATGAAGGTATGGATCCGCGGCCGTTCGGAATCACGAATCGCATTCCAGGCCGCTTCGATATCGCCCTTCTGCGCCCTCGCCAGCCCGCAGATCGTCGGACCCTGAACCTCACGGGCGATCTTTTCGACCGCCTCGAAGTCACCGGGTGAAGCGATGGGGAAGCCGGCTTCGATTACATCGACGCCGAGTTTCGCCAGCTGCTGGGCAATCTCCAGCTTCTCGGCCATGTTCAGCGAGATGCCTGGCGACTGCTCGCCGTCTCTCAGGGTTGTGTCGAAGATGTGGACGCGGTTGGCGTCTGATGCGGTGCCCGTGGTGTTGGTCATGGGACTTCTCCTTCTGAATCGAAACTGAAAAAAGTCTGCTCGCGGCTAACGCGCCGCCCGGCGATCATTTCCCCCGAAGGGGAGAAGGAGAAGTAGTGCCGGGCTGGTCAGACGACG
>JBAWHK010000162.1:0-8000 GCA_049593795.1 Solirubrobacterales bacterium | reverse complement strand
GGTCCAGGCCGGCCCCGGCCGAGAACCGGCTGGCCCCGACCCCGAGGCCGGTGTGGCCGACCGCGTAGGCAACCTTGCCGCCATGTGAAGTGCCGTAGAACGCAAAGAAGCGTGAACAGGTGTCGATAGCGCCACCCCAGCGGTGTGAGAAACGCAAGCCCTCCAGCTGCGGGAAAGCAGTGAAGAAACGCTGCGAAAGCCCGGCGAAACTTTCGTCCCGCTGGTAAAGGCTGTCTTCCACCTTGCCGCCGTAGTTGTAGATCGCGTCATAGCCACCCCAGAGGATTCGACCGTCAGCTGTGACCCGGTAGTAATGGAACTGGTTCGCGGAATCAGAGAGTCCCTGGCGGTTCTTCCACCCGACCGATTCCCACTGGGCCGGGCTCAGCGGTTCAGTCATGAGGACGTAGTCGTAAACCGGCACTACCCGGGCCCGGATTGCCCTCACCGGGCTGCGGAAAGCGGCGGTTGCCAGCAGGACCTTTGCGGCGCGTACCGTGCCGTTCGCTGTCTTCAGTGCGACCCCGGCACCAGCCCTGTCGATGGCGGTCATCTCGGTGTTCTCATGGATGCTGACACCGAGCTTTTCGGCGAGCAGGACCAGGCCGTCGCAAAGCTTGACCGGATCGATCAGGCATTCGCCGGTTTTTTGCCAGAGCCCGGCTGTGAACAGCGGGGAGTTGACTTCGGACCGCATCGCGTCAGCGTCGAGAAGTTCCGCTTCATATCCGTATTCCTGAAGTTCTTCGACCGCGCCTTCGAACTCGGCCGCCTGGGCCGGGGTGAACGCGGCCTCGATCGCGCCGGGGGAGGTCAGATCACATTCGATTCCGGCATCGGCGATTGTCGTTTTGATCTGTTCGAGATTCTCGAGGCCGAGTCGCTCCAGGGTTTTTATGTCATCCGGAAAACGGGCCAGTCCGTTGCCGATTCCGTGAACCAGCGAGGCCGACATGAAACCGCCGTTCCGGCCGCTGGCCCCGATCGCGATCCGTTCACGTTCGATCAGAGCGACCGAGCGTTCCGGATCGCGTTGCTTGGCGAGGATGGCGGCCCAGAGGCCGGTCAGGCCGCCACCGACGACCGCGAGGTCAACGTCGAGTGTGCCTTCGACGGCAGGACGTGCCGCTGGCCTGGGCCTCGACAGCCAGTACGGCTTGCGTTCGGCATCGGCATATGCCTGCCGGTCGGCAGCCGATGGTTCACCGGCTGGCCAGACCGGGATGTCGTTCACGGGACTGATCCCGTGAGACTACCGGCGAACTGTCAGTTTCTTCCGGATCGGGGAGAAACCGGATTTCTTCACGACTACCTTCAATGGCTTGAGCTTCTTCGCCTTTTTCACTTTCACCTTGATCGAGGCTTTGCCCGAACTGTTGGTGAAAGCGGTCTTGCCACCGATCTTCACTTTGGCGTAGTCCACTGCGGCGACCGGTCCGGGGGCTCCGGCTCCAGTCACCTTGACCCTGATTGCCCGTTTCTTGCCGGCTTTCGGTTTGCCGGATGTTTTGAGCTTGAGTTTCCGGCAGGGTTTGCCGGAAAGTTTCCGGCTGAACGGGATCGTCGTCTGGAATGAGCAGCCGTTGCCATCGACGATGGTCAGCTCTCCGTCTCCGGTAGCGCTCAAGGTCCGGCCCTCACGGGTGAACGTGGTCACCTGGGACGGGGCGGAGGAGAACTGGAAGTGCACGTCCCAGGCCTGGCCGCTGCGGGAAGAAGTCACGTATTTCCAGCTTGACGGCTGTTCTTCGACCTGCCTGAAAAGGCCCTTGCTGATCGCGCTTTTCAGGTCGGGACGCCAGAACTCGAAATGGTGGCTCCCGGGATGGACCGTGTAATCGGTCGTGGTGTTCCCGGCGTCCCTGATTGCCTGAACGGTTGAATCGTTCTGACGTTTCAGGAACGATTCGAGCAGCAGGCTGACCGTGTCGGTCGGCGTGGAGTTCTCGGGGCGCAGGGCCGGGTCGGGCAGGCCATCACCGGTGTAGACATCCAGGTTGGAATAACGGAAGTTCGGGCCCCACTCGAGCGGGTCGTGTCCTTCCGCGTAAGAACCTGAAGGTGGGCCGTAGATCGTTTCGAAAGGAACGCCGCCACTGGCGACCGAGAAAGCGAGCTGGGTTTCCGGGGTACGGATCGAAGCGAAGGCCGAGAGCGGCACGACCGTGCCGAAGTAACCGTTCAGCAGGGAGCCGGTGAGGTAGGTGCCGTAACCACCCATCGAGAATCCGGCTACCGCGTGGTAGCGCCGTTCGGGACGGATGCTGTACCGCTTGTGGATCCCGGGCAGCAACTCGTCGCGGAAGTAATCCTCCCAGCCGTTGCCGGCACCGCCAACATTGGTGCCGTCGTTGAACCAGTTGGCGTAGAAGCTGTGCGCCCCTTCCGGCATCACGATCACAGCGTTGAGGTCCTTCGCCGTATTCCTGATGTCACCGAGTTCGGCGTCGGACCAGGAGTCGTAACGCTCGCCTGCTCCGTGGAGCAGAAGTAGCAGCGGGTAGCGCTTCTTGTCCGTGTAGCCATCCGGCAGCAGCACGTTCGCCTTGAGTGCGCCCGGATGGGGTCCCATGGTTGAAGAGACCGGCCCGGCAAAGTCCTGGATCGCAGGGTCCACCACTGTGCTGGGCACATCTATGGTTTCCAGTTTCTGGTCGGCCGTGGCTTCGGAGACACCGAAGGAAAGGCAGGCTGCAGCCGCCAGTACGGCCAGCAGCAATGATCCGGACAGTCTCCCCGTTCCCACAGTTCCCATGCCGAAAGCCTAGAGCAGTCGCAGCGATCAGAGCGGGGCGGAAGCGATGCGTTCAGCCAGCGATGAGTATCGGCCGCCGCCTTCGTCGCGCTTGACGCCCATCTCGAGTGCCGGGCGGTCGCCGACCAGCACACACATCTTGCGGGCCCGGGTGATCGCCGTGTAAATAAGCGGTCGGGTCAGCATGCCCGCGTGGGAACGGTGACACACAAAAATCACGACCGGGATTTCGCTGCCCTGGGCTTTGTGTACCGAGATCGCATACGCCAGCCGCAGATCGGTTGATTCGGCATAGGGCAGGACTATCTCCTGGCCGTCGTCGGTGACCAGGACAGCCATTTCTTCATCGGGATCGTCTTCGAGCAGAAAGCAGATCGTTCCGTTCATCAGGCCCAGTTCATAAGCGTTCCGGGTCTGGATCAGGCGGTCGCCGATCCGGAAGCGGTCGGTCATGGCTTTGCGGCCATCCGGGTTGAGGGTCTGTTGAAGCCGTTTGTTCAGCGAGTCGATCCCGACCTCGCCGCGATAGATCGGGGCCAGCACCTGCACGTCACGGATCGGATCAAGGCCCAGTCCGGCCGACACCCGGTCACCGACCATTTCGACCACCGCATCCCGGGTGCGTTCAGGCGTCGCCCGTTCCACGAAATAGAAATCCTGGACCTGGTCTTCCTGCGGCGAAAGGTGGGGCGGACGACCTTCATTCACTTCGTGGGCGGCAGTCGTGATCATCGACCGGGCTGCCTGCCGGAAAATGTGGTTCAGCCTCGTGACCGGAACCAGCCCGGACTCGATCAGGTCAGCGAAAGGTTTGCCGGCCCCGACCGGGGGCAACTGGTCGGCATCGCCAACCAGCACGATGTGCGTGCCGAGCCCCAGCCCGCCGAGCAGGACTTCGGCCATGTGGAGGTTGATCATCGATGCTTCATCGACGATCAGCAGGTCAACCGGCAGCGGGTGCCCGGGCTTGAAAAGAGGTTCTGTCCCCGGCCGCCATTCGAGCAGCCGGTGGATCGTGTGGGCGCCGACTCCGGTCGCTTCGGTCAGCCGTCGTGCCGCCCGCCCGGTGGGGGCACAGAGGCCGATCCGCATGTTGGCTTTGCGTGCCTCGGTGACGATCGCCTTCGTGCAGACGGTTTTACCGACACCGGGGCCACCGGTAACGATTGAGACCTGGGCGCTGAAGGCCCCCAGCACTGCCTGCCACTGCTCGTTGGTCAGGCTTTCATCATCTGGTTCATCCGGCACGTATTCCAGTTCCGGCTCCATTATCGCCCGGTCACGCAGGTCCCCGGCAACCCAGAGCTCACGGTTGAGCGTGCGTTCACGGTAGATCCGTCCGTCCTCTTCGACCAGGCCGTAAGCAGCGGCGATCACCCCCGGATCGGGCGTGCTGCCGAGCAGCTTCGCGGCGTTCTTCTGAAGTTCCTCGACCGGCAGGTGGGTGTGGCCACGACGCTCCGCCTCGCCCAGGAGGTAGTAGGCGGCGGCCTGGGCCCGCCGGTCGGATTCGACCGGTACGTCGGAAGCCAACGCGATCTTGTCGGCCCGGACAAAGCCGACCCCGTCGATCTCGGTCAGGCGGTACGGGTCCTCCCGGATCGTTTTCATCGCCAGGTCACCGAAACGTTCATGGATGCGGCTGGCCAGGTGGGCCAGTCCGTGCGGGGCCAGTTCAACGTGGAGGTCCCGCACCGCACGGGTCGCATACCAGCTCTCGGTGGCCGCCTCGGCCTGTTTCGCCCCGAGCTTGGGCAACGATGAGAAAACCCCGGACGGATCGGCAGCGATCTTCTCCATGACTTCGGGCCCGTAGAGCTCGACCAGGGTTTCTGCCCTGACCGGACCGATGTGCCGCAAGGTGCTGAGGTAAGCGACCTGCCCGGCCCGGTCACCCGGATCGAGCGGATATGCCGTAAGCGCCTTGAGCTGAGGGCCGAACTTCGGGTGCTGGGTCCATTCACCGACCAGCCGCGAACGTTCGCCCGGCTTCATGTGGGCGACGCTCCCGGTCACCACGAATTCTTCACCGGAGTCATCACGGACCTCGATGATCGCGAAGCCATCATCTTCAGCGGTGAAGATGATCCGGCTGACTTCGACCGGTCCGTCAAAACCGTTCTCGTCATCAAAAAGTGGCTCGGAAAGCGTTGTCACTGGTTCAGGGTAAACCAGAGGTCGGAAGCCCACCCGGGGGTGGAGCGTGGCTCGATGGTTCAGGCCCTCCCATAAACTCGGTCTGTGCCAGATTCAGATCGCAAACCCCTCGAAGACGCCGTTGCCGAGGCCACCCGGGCCGCGAAGACCTCAGCCCCGGCCCGCCGCAAGAGCGCCGGGCGGTCAGCCGATGCCTTCGGCAGCGAGATGCGCCGGCGTGACCTGCTTCCGATGCTGGTTCTCCATCTGATCAGAACCGAGAAGACCTACGGCAACCACTTGATCGAAGCGATCGAATCGCTGACCCAGGGCGTGGTGTCAGTCAACCCGAACACGATGTATCCGCTGCTGCGAGGCCTTGAATCCAAGGGCATGATCAAAGGCGACTGGGAGCACCCCGACAAACGGACCCGCCGTTTCTACTCGATAACCCCCGAGGGAGAAGCCGAGTACTCCCGGCTGGTCGAAGAAATCAGGCCCTTCCTCGACTCGCTCACCAGGTCGATTTCGCTGATCAAGGCCGAGGTTTACGGCGCCGACGAACCATGAACCGGGTGACGGCCTATGATCAGCCAACTCGTATGGGAGAGAGATGACTGACGCAAACGTAGCTTCGACCAAGACAGGCTCCATGGCCAAACCAGGCAGTTCGATCAGTCCGAAGAACGCCGCTGTCGTTCTGGCGACGCTGATCCTTGTTGCCGCGGTCGCCAACCTGAACCTGGCCGTGGCCAACGTCGCCCTTCCGGACATCGGCAAGGGGCTTGACGCCAGCCAGACCGGCCTCAACCTGATCGCGGTTGGTTACTCCCTCGGTCTTGCCACCTCAGTTCTGTACATGGGTGCGCTCGGTGACCGTTACGGGCGCAAGATGATGCTGGTGCTTGGTACCGGCCTCGCCATTCCAATTTCCGTATTCGCAGCGTTTGCTCCGAGCGTCGAGGTGCTGTTCATCGCGCGACTGGCCGGCGGCATCGCTGCCGGCATGGCCTATCCGACAACCCTGGCCCTGATCACTGCGTTGTGGTCCGGGGCAGGACGAACCCGGTCGATCGCTCTCTGGTCGGCTATCGGGGGTGCCTTTTCGGCCCTCGGCCCACTGGCATCAGGCGCGCTACTCGAGAAGTTCGACTGGGGTTCGGTATTCCTGATCACGATTCCGCTCGCTCTGGTGGCGCTGGTGATGGCGGTCAAATTCGTGCCCTCGCACGTAAACGAGGCAACCAGGCCCGTCGACAACCTCGGCGGCATCCTCTCGGTTGTCATGGTCGCAGGCGTCATCCTGGCGATCAACTTCGCGGCGGTCCCGAACGCCGGCACGGCTGCGATCGGACTCGGCCTGATCGGACTCGCAGGCATCGCTGCCTTCGTGATCAGGCAGCGCCGGGCGGGAAATCCCCTTTACGACCTGGGGGTTGCCAGCAGGCGCACCTTCTGGGTGGCCGCTCTGGCCGGGCTGATCGTTTTCGGCTCCTTGATGGGGGCGATGTTCATCGGCCAGCAGTACCTGCAGAACGTGCTCGGCTATTCACCGCTCGAATCAGGGGCGGCGATCCTGCCGGCCGTAGTGATGATGGTGATCGCGGCACCACGGTCAGCCAAGCTGGTGGAGTCCAGAGGATCCCGGTTTACGCTGCTGCTCGGCTATGCCTTCTGCCTGCTCGGCTTCGTTGCCATGCTGCTGCTCTGGGACGACGGTGCCGCCTACTGGCGGGTTGGCCTTGGTTACGCCATGGTCGGCCTCGGGGTCGGTTTCGCCGGTACGCCAGCGTCACACTCCCTGACCAGCGCGGTGCCAGTCCAACGAGCCGGCATGGCTTCGGGAACGGCCGACCTTCAGCGTGATCTCGGCGGCGCGATAATGCAGTCGATCCTCGGGGTGTTGCTCACCGCGGGTTATGCCAGTTCCTTCGCCAGCCAGATCGGTTCCTCGCCCGATGCCGACAAGGTGTCCAATCAGGTCGAAGCTGAACTCCAGAAATCCTTCGGCAGCGCGGCCGATACCGCGTCGCAACACCCCCAGTACGCCGACCAGATCATTTCCGCAGCCAAGGTTGCTTTCCTCAACGGTGCCGATGAGGCTTATCTGGCAGGCATCATCGCGATCGTGATCGGTGCAACCCTGGTCTTCTTCCTGTTTCCGAAACGACAGCGGGAAGAAGCCATGCTTTCGGAGTACGCGGCCGAAGACGCCTGACCGGGCCTCGGTCCGGACCACTATCGGCAGCAGGCCCTCGCGAGGGGCCAGAGACGGCGCTGGCTGCGCTTCTCGCTTGCCGGTCGGCCGCGGGGGGCTACGGGTGCTGCGGTTTGACCAAAGGCGTCGACCTGGCCGCGCACGGCCAGGTCGAATGAAATGCCTTCGGAGTTACGAAGCTAGATCGCTTCGACTGATGCCGCGGACGGTCCTTTCGGGCCTTCCTCGGATTCGAAGCTGACTTTCGCGCCCTCGGCGAGGGTCCGGAAGCCATCGGACTGAATTGCTGTGTGATGGACAAAAACATCTTTGGATCCATCGTCAGGCGTAATGAAGCCGAAGCCTTTTTCATCACTGAACCACTTAACTGTGCCAGTCGGCATTGATTCCTCCATGCAGAAACGTCGCCGGTTCTCTCCTCCCGGCCGAACGCGCGGCAAGTTACCAGCTAACAGCCCACGATGTTTTGACGGAAGACTCGATTCCCGCCCGCGGCTGGGTTACTATCGGTAACCATGTACAGCACGGGTGGTATCGCAGACCGTTTTGCCCCGCTTCTCGCGAAGCTCGAACCGCGTCTCAGCGGACCCTTGCCGGCGGCGGTCAGATTCTGGGACGGAAGCGAAATCGGGCCGGGGCAACAGGGGTCGGTCGCCGACACGATCGTGGTCCGCAACAAGCGTGGTCTGTCTTACGCCGTGATGCGTCCCGACCAGGTTGGAATCGCCCGTGGGTGGGTGTCCGGTGACATCGAACTCGAAGGGGATCTCGAGCGGGTAATGATGGCCGGGTCGAAGCTTTACGGCTTCGATTTCACCGCACGGGAAAAACTTGAAGCAGCCCGGATAGCCCTCTCGGTCGGGGCAATCAGGCTGCCTCCCCCGAAACCAC
>JBAWHK010000161.1:0-3891 GCA_049593795.1 Solirubrobacterales bacterium | reverse complement strand
CCACGTTGAAGCCCATTGCTCCCCTGGACATCGGGTCCGGGGCGCAGTTGGAATCATGCCGTTACTCGCCTCCGAGCGTTGTTTTCCGGGGTGCACTGAACGAGGGGTTGCACCTGAAAAACCCGTTGCAGAGCCACGAACCGGAAAGCGTCGAAGGACCCGATCGGCAAGGGGGGAGAAACGAAGCCCCCGGCGCCTGAAGGTGGCATGGAGACCATTGCGGGATCGAGGCAGGGGCAGACGAGGCGATTCAGGTCGCTGCCGGTACAGAACCTTGCCGGGTTCGAAGTGCCTGTCGCGGATGGTCTGTTGGCCCGGCTGCTGGGCCTTTCGTGGCTCGACCGGGAACGGGCGGGCCGAGGGCTGCTGATTCCCCATTGCCATTCTGTCCATACCTTCGGCATGCGGTTTCCGATCGACGTCTATTTCCTCGGTGACGACGACCGCCTCCTGCGTGCCTGCAAAGGCATCCCGCCCGGACGGGTGCTCGGTTGCGCCGGAGCCCGAGACGTCCTCGAACTGGTTTCGCCGGAGCGGGGGGAGAGACTCCGGTTGCCGGGTCTTAGCTGAGCATGTTGCCCGAAACGAAATCAATCGCGAAACTTGTGATCTGCGAGGACGATCGTGCCACGCTCGACCTGCTTTGCGACCACCTGACTGCTGATCGCTTCGAGGTGCTGGCAGCACCTACCGCGGCCGATGCCCTTCACCACTGCCAGTACTCCCGGCCTGAACTCCTGCTGCTGGATCTGGGACTTCCGGACGCATCCGGCCTTGACGTCCTCCGGGAGGTCCGGGATCCGGACAGTTCCACCGGTCGCTTCGATCCGCGTATGGGGGTGATCGTGCTCAGCGGACGCGGCACCGAACGAGACCGGGTCCGCGGCCTCGAACAGGGTGCGGACGATTACGTAGTGAAGCCTTACGCCTACGGCGAGCTACTGGCCCGAATCAGTGCGGTGCTGAGGCGTCGGCTTGGCGGCCGCGAATCACTGGTCAGGGTTGGTGAAATATCGATCAACCGCGCCGAACGTACGGTGAAGGTGGGTGAACGTCTGATCGAGCTTTCCAGCAAGGAATTCGCACTGCTTGGTGCCCTTGCGGTCGAGCCAACCCGGGTCTATTCAAAAGAAGAACTGTTGCGGGACGTCTGGGGATACCGTTCGCTGGGCCACACCAGGACACTTGAGGCCCACGCCAGCCGGCTGCGCCGCAAGCTCGATCCCGAAGAAGGAAAGTTCATCGTGAACTGCTGGGGGGTCGGTTACCGGCTCGTGGGACCGTGAGATGTCCGGGTCAGTTCTTGGAACCGGCACTTTGTTCCTGGCGATGATTCTGATTTTCTGTTTCGTCCATTTGCAGCGGGTGGCGCGCATGAGGCTGGCGATAAACCAGGCGCTGCACGAGATCCGTCGTCCACTCCAGGCCCTGGCTCTCGGTTCTACCGCGGAAAGACGCCCCGGAGCTCAAACCTTCGCTTTCCCGAGCCGGGCTCTGGCGCCGACCGGACCCCCGGCGGGCGTACTCTGGCAGGCGATCCGTGCGGTAGGCGACCTTGACCGCCAACTCAACGGCGGCAGCCATTGCGATTCACGCGAACTGGTGGCCTGCCGGTTGATGGTCGATGCCTGTGTGCGGCGATGGCAAAGGAGGGCAAGGCTTGATGGCGCCGAAATCAGGGTGCGCTGGACCGGACCCGACGCCCTGGTCCGGGGCGACGGGGTAATCCTCGCTGCGGCGCTGGAGAACCTTCTGGTGAACGCGATCGAACACGGTGGCCCGGTGATCACGGTCAACGCGCTGATCGTCGCGAAGAGGCTGCGGATCGAAGTGATTGATACGGGACGTGATTCGCCGCCCTGCAGCTCGGAAGGACGCAGACGGATCATCCGTTCGATCGGACGTGCCCGCCACGGACATGGATTGTCGGTGGTGGAGAGGGCGGCGGCCGGTCATGGCGGCCGGTTCGACCTCGCAGTCGATGACGGTGGTGCCAAAGCGACATTGATCCTGCCGGTCAATCAGGCAGGCGCCTCCCGCTCGGTGCCGGTGCGGGTCAACTGGTGAACAGGCGCAACCGGGCAATCATGTTCAGCGGGATGGCGATCGGCGCGGCCCTGCTTGCGGTCTCGCTGGTCAGGGGATATTCGGCATCGGTAGTGGACAGCTACGGCACGATGCGGCCAGTCACGGTCGTGACCAGAGAGATTCCGGGGGGCCGCGAAATCACCCCTGAGATAGCCCGGTCGGGATTCGAAGTAAGGCAGGTTCCAGCGCGATTCGCCCCGGCCGGGATCGTTCCCGGGGCCGGATCGGCGATCGGCCTGAAGACCACGGGCCCACTTTTCGAAGGCAGCTACCTGACGACCAACATGCTGAAGAATGCTGACACCGGGAAACGCAAGAGGCCAGAACCCGGCCGGGGCAGGCATGCTGTCGAAATCGCGGTCACCGGCGCCGGCGCGCTCGCCGGGACAACCGGGCAGGTGGATGTCCTGGTAACAACCGAACCCGGTGCCGGCGGTTCCGGAAGGACCTACATTGCGGCCAGCCACGTGCCGTTGCTCGGAATAGGCCAGACCGGGGCGAGCGATGCGGGCATCGGTTTGACCCAGGTCACACTGGGCCTCACGCGGCGCCAGGCCATCGACCTGATCGAAGCCGAAAGCTTTGCCCGCAAAGTGACCATCCTCCCGGGAAAGACATGACCGGTCAACCGGGACATGCCGCTGCCGTAGATGCCCTCGCGAGGTCGATCCACGCTTCACTGGTGGATCGCCGTCGCGCCGGAGGTGGCTCAGCCCGAAAGGACGAAACGATCGAACAGGCGATCGTCGGCGCAGTGGACGAAACCGCCGCGGTTCTCTCCCCCGACCTGCGGGCAGATCTGGTGGAAAGGGTGCGGCGGGAAGCAACCGGCCTGGGACCGCTCGAAGAACTGCTGGACGACTCCCGGGTCGAAGAAGTGATGGTCAACGGACACGGTCGGGTGTACGTCGAACGAGACGGACAAATGGAACCGGCCGGGGTGAGCTTTGCCGATGATGACCAACTCCGGAACACGATCGAGAGGATCCTCGCCCCACTGGGGCGACGGGTCGATGAACTGAGTCCGATGGCCGACGCCCGCCTGCCGGACGGGTCCCGGGTGAATGTCGTGATCCCACCCCTGGCGGTGGATGGTCCGGCTGTTTCGATCCGTCGGTTTTCGATCGAACGTCCGGGACCGGATCGCCTGATCGAACTAGGGACGCTGAGCGAAGACCAGGCGGAAACCCTGCGAGTTGCGATCGCCAGCCACCGGAGTGTGCTGATCAGCGGCGGCACCGGTTCAGGAAAGACAACGCTGCTGAACGCCCTCGCCCGGTTCATCGACCCGGCCGAAAGGATAATCACCATCGAAGATGCCGCCGAGCTCAACCTGGGGCAGCCTCATGTTGTCCGGCTGGAATCCCGCCCGCCAAGCATCGAAGGCCGTGGAGAAGTGACGATCCGTGACCTCTTACGGAACGCATTGCGAATGCGACCCGATCGCATTCTGATCGGCGAAGTCCGTGGGCCGGAAGCCCTGGATCTGCTGACCGCCCTCAACACAGGCCATGACGGTGCACTTTCCACTGTTCATGCCAGCTCAGCGGAGGATGCGATGAGCCGGCTAGAAGTACTGACCCTGATGGCCGGGGTCGGGTTGCCCCTCGACGTGATTGGTCATCAACTGCGCCGGGGAATCGATCTGGTCGTCCACATCGAACGCCAGGACGACGGCAGCCGGCGGGTGGTGTCGATTTACCGGATCCCGGACTGATGGCCGGGCTGCCCGCGGTCCCGCTCGTTTTCGGTGCCCTTGCGGGTGTGCTCGGAATGCTGGCCGCACGGGAGCTGGCCGTGAAC
>JBAWHK010000160.1:0-3245 GCA_049593795.1 Solirubrobacterales bacterium | reverse complement strand
GGTTGTCAAAGGCGAAGCTTCACTTTCCGAGATCAAGGAACTCGGGGCGCTGCTGTACAGCCATGTGCGTTTCGAGGAACGGGAACTCTTCCCACGGATCGAAAACGAACTCGATCCGACCGAGCTTGCGACCCTCGCAGCCGACTTGAACGAAGCCGAAGCTTCAGACATTTCATGAGTTCCTGACTTAATAGCTGCCTGAACTACGGCTCATCGACTTGACTCGGCAACGAAATCAGAGACAGCGTCGATTTCAGCGCCGCTCAGACGTTCATCGAAAGCCGGCATCTGCTCTCCGCCCTGCCGCACCTGGCGAGCGACCGACGCTGCCGAGAGATTCAGACCATCGAGGGACGGTCCGAGTGGGCCTTGGGCATCAGCCGCGCTGAGCACGTGACAGCCAGCGCATCCCCCCGACTGAAAGATCTCTTTGCCGTCGATCGAGTCGGCGGAGTCAGCGGAATCGGACGAACCGCCGCATCCGGCCAGAAGGGCAACTGACACGAGAAGGGCAAGCGGCGCCAACGCCATCCTGAACCGGTTCCGGGTCGCTGAAAACGGAACGGTTTTCATGAGGTGACAACCATCTTGATGCTCTGGTCCCGATGTACCGAGCAGGTCGTTTCGAACTCTCCCTCACGGTTCAGAGGGATCTTCAGAACCTGATGCGGAGAGACCGCAAAACCTGCCACGAACTGGGTTGAATCATCGCGGTTGTCGACCAGCAGCGTATCCCCGACCTTTCCTTCTATCCGGTCAGGAATTCCGGGCACAGTTTTACCTTGCGCCACTAGATCCGAAGCACCCTTCGGAATCTTGATCGTGACCGTGTTGGCACTGGGCCGGTCGCCGGATTCCTGGATGTAAGCGAACGTGCCTGCTCCCGCCACAATCAGGATTGCGAGCAGCACCAGATGGCGTCCATGGCCTTCCACCATGGACGCCAACCGTTGCTTGGCCGGTTTAGCTTTCTCTCGCGGTCGCATTGACCTCGACCTCGCCAGCCTTCTCGAAAGTCAAGGTGACCTGAAACGTCTCACCGTCAGTGATCGGATCGGCGAGATCCATCATCATGATGTGGTAACCGCCGGGCTCGAGGATCACTTCTTCGCCAGCCGGCAAATCGATTGAGGAGACCGGACGCATACCCATCAGCATGTCGTGGTCATCACCGTGCATCGAATCGTCGCCCATGGCGTCTTCATCCATCGCATCTTCGGACATCGAATCGTCGCTCATGGCGTCTTCATCCATCGAACCTTCGGTCTCGGCATCGGAACTGACGGTTTCGTGGACCTCGGTTTTACCGGCGATCGATGCGGGCACTGAGGCCTTCAGCAGTTTGTCGTCCTCGGGGCTCTCGATCGTCATGTAGACAGCACCCGAATCCTGGGTGGGTGTGGTGACCCGGGACCACACATCGGTGACTTCGAGATCGTCGTCCGAGCCACCGCAGGCAACTACGGTTCCAGCGAGGACAAACATCATTATCGGAATAAGAATCAGTTTCTTCATGGTTCTCCTTTGAGTTTTCAGACCCGGTCAGGCGTCCTGAGCCGGGCTTGTTTCGTTCAGCAATGTCTTTAAATCCGCAGCCATTTCGTCCGCTGGAGTGCCAAAGGCCCATTCGACCTTGACTTCACCGTTCGAATCGACCGCGAAAAGCTGCGCGGTGTGATCCACGTCGTATGCGCCATCCTCATCCGGCTCTCCCAGTTTGTGGGAGGCACCGAAAACCGATTCGGCCTTCGATAGCTGTGCCGCTGTTTCCGGAATGAAGGACGCGAACGCATCACGATCGAAGAAATGTCCGAGATACCCGTTCAGAACCCTTGCGGTATCCCGTTCCGGGTCCACAGTGACCATCCCCACCTCAACCTGTTGCTGCTGTTCCGGACTCAGTTCAGCCAGGGCCAGACGGGTGTCGGCAAGAGTGGTCGGGCAAACATCCGGACATCCGGTGTAGCCGAAGTAGATGAGCATCAAACCGTCGTCCCCGCCTTTCAACTGGGCAATCCGGTTATTGGTTTTGGGGTTCTCGTTCGGCAGTTGGACGTTTCCGACCTCAGTCGGTGGTGTCCTGGTAATGCCGTTCAGACCTTCGGTCTGGTCATCCGATCCGCAACCCGCCAGCAACACCGCTCCGATGAGAGCGAAAGTCGCAAGCAGCACGCTGAATCGAGTCCAGCTTCCGGAAGGCCTGTCCCGTTGGATGGCGTTGGCCTCCATCGAGACTCCTTTCGGTAGGCGTCAATGCCGGACTGACGTCCGGACTGTCTTGGAATCAGACGCCGAAAGGAGGTGCGCGCGAACCGAGTGTGCCGGGCACCATCGCTGGTACCGGCAGATCTGCCGTGACTGACACCAGTGCCTGCCACGACTCCCGTTTGGTTCGAGCTGAGCGATGGATGATCTCTGCCAGGGCAGCGATCGCTGTCTCGCCCGGATACAACCCGATCAGAAGGACCGCAAAAACGGTCACGAAAGGGGCCAGCATCAGCAGTCCTGCTGCGCTATCCAGCATGCCGGCAGCGCCAATCAGCACCACCAGGAAAATCGCAATCAGCCACGAGGCGAGTCTCATCACTGATGCCAATTCTACACGACGGATTACGGATCCCCGAAGCTACCGGGGTCTGACCCCCTCCCCGTCAGTTCATTCCTCCGAGAAGTGAGCGACCGAACTCCCTTCGATAATCACTGGCAATGGCGGTGTCCCGTGGACGTTCTCCAGGACCCACTTCGCCGCCACGCTGATCGACTTGTCGGTCCCTTCTTTGTCCCGGCATACGGTCACCGCCGTACCCCCGCCTTCGATTCGAAACGCCGTGTAACTGACGAACCCGGGAACCTCGCTGATCAATGACCTGATCTCCTCGGTCTTCTCTTCGATCACCTCGAAGATTTCAGGGGCTCCTTCACCGGAATAGCTGCGGACCACAACGTACATTTCATACCTCCTGTGCCGTTTGCCTGCGTACCTCCACCCTATGCGCAATCGAGCTGGTTTTTGCAGATCAGGGAAACTCAGCCATTGGCCGCCGACAGCAGGTAGAGGCTGAAAGTAGACGTGGGCTGGCCTACGCCCTGATGCGGATGGGTGTGCCGGGACCAACTCGTTTCCGCAGAGCCCGAATTACTTTGTTGTAAACCCGGAGGCACCCGTGACTTGAACGTTTCCCCACCGTCCACGGGTCGCTTGTGCCGTGAAGGCCGACGATTCCTCCGCGGGGCCAGTCGGTGAT
>JBAWHK010000159.1:0-3473 GCA_049593795.1 Solirubrobacterales bacterium | reverse complement strand
TCCGAGGAAGTCAACGGCAGCCTCCTGAACAGCGGACATGCGATCGCCCGCCGGGGCGAAGAGCTCCACCGCAACCTCGATGCGCTGGTTCTCGATGGATCCGGGGCCGAGAACGTCCTGGCTGAAGTCGCACGGCTGGTCGGCAACCCGGTGGTGCTGGAGGACGCACGTGGCGAACTGGTTGCTTACAGCTCGACTACCCAGACCGAGGCTTCCGTGGTCGATTCGTGGAGCGGACTTAAATGGGACGGGCAGGGAACCGGCCAGGCAGAAGGGGCGCTCGCCCTTCCGGTCACGGTCAGGGGGCGCACCTGGGGCAGGGTGATCGTGATCCAGTCAGATAACGAATTCGACCGTTTCACCCCGATCGCGATGGAAAGGGCGGCGGTCGCTGTTGGCCTTGGTTTGATGCGTGGAGGTGAAGAGGATGAGCTGCGGGCACGTTCCCGTGGCAACCTGCTTTTTGAGCTGGCTGCCGGGCTGGTGGACCCGCTGGCAGCAGCCCGCCGGGCATCGACGCTCGGCTTCCCCCGCCGTCATGGGCAGCTGCTTCCGGTGGCGGCGGTCTGGCGCCGGGAAGCCCTGGGTGACGGGGTCACCTTCGATGAGGCGTGGGGCCCATTGCTCGCCCCGATGCGGGGTGCGCTGTCTGAACCTGACCGGCCGGCCCTGATCGGCTCGCGCGGCAACTGTGTTCTCGGGGTGCTCGACCGGGGCACCAAAGGGTCGGAGCCGGATGACTCTGCGACCAGGGAGCGGCTCGCCACCCGTTTCCGGGCGGCGCTCGGCCTGCATGAAGTCGATCCCGAACAGGTGGTCCTGGCGATCGGTGGCGTGGCGGAATCCTGGGATGAAATCTCCGGGGCTCTCAACCGGGCCCGACTGGCGGCCGAAGCGGGCGCAGTTGGACCGGCCCGCACCTGGCATGACGCGAGCCGCACCGAAGTCGGCCAGCTACTGCTTTCGATGCGCGGAACGCCGGAGCTGCTGGCTTTCAGCGACGAGCGGCTCGGCCCCTTGCTTGAAGTCGGTGGAGATCGCGGACGTGACCTTCTCGAAACGCTGGAGGTTTATCTCCACAGTGGTGGTCGAAAGACTGAAGCGGCGCAGGCATTGGAGATCGAACGGCAGTCCCTGTACCACCGGCTGGTCCGGATCGAATCGATCCTTGGCGTTGAGCTGAAGGACGGTGACACCGCCCTTGCGCTCCATCTAGCGGTGATGATCCGTCGCCTGCTGTCGCGCTGAGTAACTGACTTCAGGTCGGTAGCTGGACGGAATTCAGGGCCGCGGTGCTTCCAGGCTCGGCGATCTCGGGGTACCTCTTGCCCTGCATCAGGGCGACGTCGTAAATCTCCTGAACCTGTTCTTCGAATCGGATGAACCCGACTGTGCTGCCGGTGTCGATGTCGACGATCCAGACGCCACATTCCAGATCTTGGCCCTTCGCCTGGATCGGCAGATCGCTGAAGGTCGCGGTCTCGCGGATTTGCGAAAGGCCGATGAAGGCGAGGTTGTCAGCGAATGCCAGGCCTCGGGTAAATCCGGGTAGCTCCGCAACTGTGTCGAGGTAGCCGTGCCGGTTCACCTTGCAGAGTCCGCCGGTGCCTGACTGAAGCACCCAGAGGTCGTCCCGGTACCAGCAGGGTGAATGGGGCATCGAGATATTTTCCGTCACCGGTTCGTTTTTCTGGATGTCGAAAAGCACCCCCCCGGTACTTTTGTGTTTGCGCCAGCCGCCGGGTTCGTTCGTCGTCCCGAGCATGGTCACGTATCGCGGCACCCCGTCCCGCAGGGCGAGGCCATTCAGGTGGCAGCGGTCGCCGAGGGCGATCTCGGTGATGAACGGCGGGGTCCAGCGCGGCACCAGATTGTGTTTCGAGTCGAGGGTGGCCAGACAGGAGAGCCCGGTTGCGACCAGCCAGATCTCTTCACCGACGAAGTCGACGTCGTGAATGGCGACGTCGCCCGTGAAATGACGTTTGCGTGGCAAGAAGCAGGCGTCATGGGTGCCTTCGGGCTCCAGCTTTGGAGCTATCTCGGGCATGTCCCGGTACTCCTGGACCTCGGATCTGGTGCCAATCGCCAGCCAGTCATCTTTTACGGCGATACCCATCGGTCGGTCGAATCCGCGGAAATGCGTATTCAGGTGACCGTTGTCGTATCGGGCGCAGATCAGTCGACCGGTCTGGTAGGTGCTGATCAGCAGCGAGCTTGACATGCGGTCGAATATTTCTGGCACGCCTTGGGTGTAGACGCTTCGCAGCGGCTCGAGGCCCGCCTCGGGCGCGCCCGGGTTCCTGCGGGGAGTGTTGTCAGCGATCAGGTCTTCGGCGCGGCTGGCCAATTCGTTTACCGCCTCGCCCGTCTCAACCGTCGGCAGGTTCAGCTGGGAGAATTCCCGCTCGGCGACGTTGATCGATCCAGCGACCGCTTCGGAGATCCGCCCATGCCATCCCAGATCGAGGAAACGACAGATTCGCTGGGTTTCGTCTTCCGGGTTGCCGGCAAGTTGCTGGAAGTCACTGACACACCAGCGCTCCGGCTCCAATTGCTCAAGTTCGTCAAGTGCGCTGCGGGAGAGTGCCAGCCACTGGGCCGTCACGGTTTCCTCCAGGGTGCTGCCGGACAGATCCAGCCAGCCGGGGACAAGCGGCATCGACCAGGGCAGGCCATCCCAGCCGGGAAGCTCTTCCCGCGTCACCATCGTGCCGGCCTGCCAGATTGCTGCCATGCGGCTGATCGCCTGAGCCGGGTCGCGGCTCACGAACACGAAACGGGAATCGGGGAAGATCGCGTTGAGCATGCCGATTCGCAGCGAGTCTCTGGGGATGCCGCCGACTATGCGAAAGGGGTCCAGCGGCTCACCGCCGACCGTTTCGGCTGCCTGGACGAGTTGCTCATGTGTCCAGTTCTGGACATCCTTGATTTGTCCATCGTCAAGCTGATCGGGGTTGATCTCATCGCCGTCCGGTCCGGTTCCATCTGCCTGTATTCCAGCGGCCAGAGCGAAATCAGTGGCCCCGGAACTGACCGTTCCAGGGCTGAGTCGTAGTCCGGTAATGAGCGCATTTGCTCCAGAGCCGGGTGGTCCGACTACAAAGATCGGTGGTCCGGTGTTGATTTCTGGTTGCACAGATGCGAAGATTTCTCCAGTTTGACGGTTAGAGAGTAGGATCGCTTTACACCGGGGAACGTCCCCCTAAAGGAAGTCAGGGAACATATGTCTCGATACGCTCGAGGCCGCCTTACGGTTGTAGGTACCGCTGCAGGAATCGGGGCCACGGTGGCGATGGTCCCGTCGGCACAGGCCGCCGATCTAACGGTGACCAGTACGGCCGACAGTGGTGCCGGGTCACTTCGTGAGGCGATCAATACGGCCAGCCTGACCCCGGCTACGGGCGACCGCATCCTCTTCCAGTCGGGACTTTCAGGTGCAATTACCCTGGCCGGCGACCTACCACTGCTCGCCG
>JBAWHK010000158.1:0-6319 GCA_049593795.1 Solirubrobacterales bacterium | reverse complement strand
GGTATCCGGCCCGTTCAACCGCATCAAGGCAGGTCGCGTCAACCAGTCCGCCACTGATCCGGGCGGCCGAAACAACGTCTTCGAGGAAGCGGGCCATCAACGGACTGACTGGCACCTCCGAACGCGGGTTTGCGTTCAGGCGGCTCAACTCGGAAAGCGTTTCGAAGCGGGACAGGTCGTTATGGACCTGCCTGACGATCGCTTCCGCCTCGGAAAGCAACCGGGAAGCGGCCGGATCAACGATCGAAATCCTGACCCTTCCGCCAAGCGCTCCGAAGTCGCGGGTTTCGAGCACCGGTGTGTCGCTGGTGCAGTTCATGACTGAGCCGTGACCAGCTGTTCGGGCTGACTGATGCTGCTGTCAGTCGGCTGCGTCGTTTCCGTGGATGGCGCCTCGATCGTGGAAGCACCGGTGCTGGTCGAACCGGAGGTTGTCGAACTCGAAACGACGGTGACCGTTTCGCTGGTGTCGGCCGGACGATGCGCCACCGAAACGCTGAACGCAATGACCATTGTGGTGCCGAGAGTCGCCACGCCCCGGCGGATCGTCCTGATTCGGCGCGCCCGTTTCTGCCGGTGTCGCGCCGCTGCCTGCTTGGGATCAAGAGGACTGTTCATGAGCCCATCCTGCGCCCGGCACCTCAGCCTGGCATAAGCATTTGCTGTGATTTAGCTGAGAATGACTTCAGGCCCCGTTCAGGACGGCTGAACCCGAAACGCGTCAACCACCTGGTCGGTGTGGCGTCGCCACACCTTCGGGTCCTGCTCACCGCGTTCGTTCAAAAGCCGGCAGACCCCGCCGAAAAGGACCGATACATCTTCGGGCTTCGCGTCTTCCCGCATCGTGCCTTGCTCGATCGCCTTCTGCATCAGCTGGCCCAGATACCCGAGTGATTTCGCCCGCTCTGCTTTCAACGGCTCGTGCTGGTCATACGCACGCAGGCCAAGCACGAACTTGCTGTTTCGCATTTTGCCGCGAACGGTTTCGAGGAGCAGTTCACGGAACGCCTCCCAGGCATCGTCTGCCTCGAGGGCCCGCTCCGCGGCAGCGGTGAAATAGGCCTGGCGCATCGCGAGGACGGCGGCAACCAGATCATCCTTGGTTTCGAAGTTCCGGTAGACGGTGCCTTTGCCGACCCCCGCCCGCTCGGCTACCTCAGGTATCCCGGCGTCGATCCCCTGCTCGGCGAAAACCTCGGCGGCGGCTTCGATCACCCGTTCGCGATTGCGCACCGCATCGGCCCGGCGCGGGGCGTCGTTCTCGGCAATCTCCACTGCGGATTTCGCGGCTTCGGTAGCCATCACTCACTCGACAAAGCTGGTTCGCCAAGCGGTGATGCCGCGCCGATCTCTTCGGCCACGGACACATGGGCATGGCTTGTGGAAGGGATCAGCAGGGCCATCAGTCCGGCCAGAATAGACATCCCGGCCGCGACCATGAAGGCCGTGGTGTAGGAATCGCCGGTCGGCAGGACAGCACCGGCAACGATGCTCGCGGTGAGGATCGATGCGACCACCTGGGAGCCAAGGGAAGAACCGACCGACCTGATCAGCGCGTTGAACCCGGTTGCTTCACCGGTACGGCTGAGCGGAACCGACTCCATGATCAGGTTGGGCATGGCAGCAAAAGCGAGGCCAACGCCCATCGATGAGACCACGTTCCAGAGGATGATCGGCAGCACGGTGTCGTGCATGAAGCCCATGCCGAGCAGACCGATCCCGGCCAGGGCCCCACCGAGGGCCAGGGGAACCTTGTTGCCGACCTTGGTGCCCATGCGTCCGGACAGCGGACCGGCAACCAGCATCATCAGGGCGGCAGGCAGCATGACCAGGCCAGCCTGGGTGGCCGAGTAACCAAAGCCGTACCCGGATGAGACCGGGGCTTCGACCAGTTGCGGGATCAAGACGAAAGAACCGAACATGCCGAAGCCGATGAACAGTGTCGCGATGTTGGTCATCAGTACCGGCGGGTGCGCCATCAGGCTGACCTCGGCGAGCGGATCTTTGGTCCGGCGTTCGAGCCAGACCCAGAAAGCGAGGATGGCGACACCGATCAGCGAAAGCCCGATCGTGCGGGGGCTGCCCCATCCCCAGTTGTTCGCTTCGGCGATCGCGTACATCGGCAGGGTGAGGCCAACCGCCAGCACCACGGCGCCCCGGTAGTCAACTTTGGCGGGGGTGCGATTCGGTGATTCCGGCACGAGGAGGTGGGCCGAGATCGCGGCGATGACTGCCATGCCGGCACCCATCCAGAAGATCCAGTGGTAAGAGGCGTTGTCGAGGATCAAACCGCCGAGGATCAGGCCGAGCCCGCCGCCGATGCCGGCCGTGGCGGAGATCAGGCCGATCGATGCGGCGACCCTTTCGCGCGGGAACTCATCCCGGATGATGCCGAAGCAGAGCGGGAAAATTCCGCCGCCGACGCCCTGCAGGATCCGGCCGATGACGATGGTCTGGACCGAACTTCCGAGTGCTGACACGATTGAACCGGCAGCGAAGATCGAGAGGGCGATCACCAGCATGCGGCGTTTGCCGAACATGTCGCCGAGCCGGCCGAATACCGGGGTGAAGACGGCCGCGGCGATCAGGTATCCGGTGAGGATCCAGGCGACACCGCTGGCGTTGGTGTTGAACTCGACCGCGAGTTCGGCGAGAGCCGGGATCAGGGTGGTCTGAGCGAGGGCGAATGAAAGCGCGGCAAGTCCGAGGATGGCGAGGGTGCGCATCGGCTTGGGGCGGGCGTCGATAAGTGGACTCATGGGTCCGGATACTAACAGCTAAGCGGACTTATGAGTCCGTTTTGACCGTGCGATCAGTCACATAGAGCCACCCGTACGAAAGTGACAGGCATCGGTGCCTGACGGAAGCACTTATCCGAGTGACTTCCCCGGGCGAAGCCCGGACAGCTCAGGCGCCGAGGACCATCAGGGCGTATTCGTTGCTGAAGGTCCGGTTCGGGTCGAGCTGATCCCTGACAGCCTGGAACTTTTCCCATTCGGGATAGAGCCCGGCCAGGGCTCCGGCATCCCGCGAGTGCCGTTTGCCCCAATGGGGCCTGCCATCAAACGAGATGAATATCTCTTCGATTGCGTCGAAGTACGGCTGCCACTCCATCGTGTGGTGCTGGTGGATCGCGATGTAAACGCTCGGCCGTTCGTACGCCGGGCTGATCAGGGCGTCGTCGCCGGCGACGGTCCGGCACTCGATCGGCATTCCCATCGGAAGGCCTTCGCCCTCGATCAGGTCGAGCACCTGGCGCAGGGCTTTCGGCCCGACTTCACGCGGCAGGGCGTATTCCATTTCGTTGAACCTGAGTGTCCGGTAGTTCGCGAAAACCGAGTGGGAGCTGTCGATCCTTTCGGCCTGATTCATGAACGCAGTCGAGAACCGGGCGACCCTGGGGATCATCTTCGGCACCTTTCCGGTTGCACGAAGCATCAGGTCGCCAAGGGTGTTTTCGATCACCACATCATTGAGGTAACGCTCCACCTCGTTTCGCGGCTGGCGTGGCAGGTCGGTCCGGTTGCGTCGGATCGTGGCGGCCTTGCCGGTGAAGGGGAAAGTGAAGAACTCGAAATGCTGGTTTCTGGCGACCAGATCGTCGAAGTCAGCCAGCACTACGTCGAGCGGCATCGGCGTGTCGATCCGGTGGAGGTCGAAGGCGGGCACGGTCCGCAGGGTGACTGCCGCGATCGCACCCAGGGCACCAATTCCGACGCGGGCGGCCCGCAGTTCATCCGCGGTATCGGCCTTGGTCAGTTCAAGGATCTTTCCGTCGGCGGTTACCAGATCAATCGCTTCGACCTGGGCGCTGATGTTCGGCAGGTTCGCCCCGGTTCCGTGAGTGCCGGTGGAGATCGCTCCGGCGATGGTCTGCACGTCGATGTCACCGAGGTTGGGCATCGCGAGGCCGAGCCGGTCAAGTTCCCGGTTCAGGTCGGCGAGCACGGTGCCACCCCCGACCTTGACCAGGCCGCTCGACAGGTCGGCTTCGATCACGCCGGAGATCGCCGAGACATCAAGCATCAGGTCGTTCGTGAGTGCCGCACCGCTGAAGGAGTGACCCGAGCCGCAGACCGTGATCTGGCGGCCGGCGGAGGCTGCTTCACCCACAACTTCGGAAAGTTCGGCCCGGGACCGGGGTTGGATCAGGTCACGGGGTGCGCAGGACTGGGCTCCGGCCCAGTTGGTCCAGGTCCCGGCTTTCTTTTTGTTCATTTCAGATTCCCTCCGCGGAGACGGGTTCCTCGGGAAGATCTTCAACCAGTCTCCTGGCTACCGAGGCGGCAATCCCCAGCACGAGCACGGTCAGGAGGGCTGGAAGGAGAAAACCTCCGGCGCTCGCCAGAAGGCCTCCGCCGAATGCCCCCAGCATCTGCCCACCACCCCAGGCGACGTTCGCCGCCCCGGACGCATACCCCTGGTTCAGCCCGGCGTTCGCGGCAACGTCAGCCACGAGGGTGCTGGCCGGGGTGAAAGCGATACCCGAACCGAAAGCGATGAACACAACGGAAACGAAAACAGCTGGCAGGGTCGAGAACGCGCCGATCGCGGCCACCGCGACCGCCACGACTATCACTCCCAGCAGGTACGGGCCGGTGCGCCCGACCCGGTCACTGACCTTGCCGATCACCGGGCCAACTATCGCTTCGGTGACCGAACCGACAGCGAATGCTGCGGCGATCAGGAATGGTGAAGCTCCGAGGTCATCCATCTTGAGTGGTGCCACGAGAACCGTCATGCCGAACGCGAAAGAAGGGGCGGCGAGCAGCCAGATGGCGGGAGTCAGTTTCGAACCCCGGGCCACGGAGATAGCGCCTTTGATCGTCTGGGGTTCGAACACCTTGGCGTAGGGGATCGACCAGGCAAGGGCGAAAAGCAGGGCAGCCAGGATCAGCACGGAGCCGAAGACGATCCCGGTGCCCACCTGATGGGCGAGCGCACCCAGCGGGGCGCCCAGCAGTTCTCCGACGACGGCGGCAGCGATCACGGTTCCGACCAGCGCCCCGCGCTGATCCTTGGGTCCGGCCTGGATCACCCAGCTGATCGCACCAGCCCACATCAAGGCGCCGCTTGCCCCCTGAAAGAAGCGGCTGGCGTCGAGCAGCCAGATCTCGTTCGCGAAACCGAATACCGGACTGAAAATGCCGATGCCGACGAGCCCGGTCAGAACCGCCATCCGGGATCCGAAACGAGCCGCGTACCAGCCGGCCGGCAGAGCCATGACCAGAGTTCCCGCAGCGAAGCTGCCAGAGAGAACTCCGGCACCAACCTCGGTCAGTGAATGGTCGCTGCGGTAGTCGGGCAAAAGGGGTGTCAGGACCGCGAAGAACGTGACGTCCAGAAACACGACCGCGCAGGCAAGAAAGAGCAGACGTCGCACCCACTCAGTCTCTCAGAGATACGCCTCCCGTCCTATCTGGCGGGCGCATGTCAAACTTGTCGGGTCGAGGGCGTTGCCCGGAACACACCCCCGGAGGGGTGGCAGAGCGGTTGAATGCACTGGTCTTGAAAACCAGCGTGCGTCTTACAGGCGTACCGTGGGTTCGAATCCCACCCCCTCCGTTCCGACCCGGCGGTTTCGTTGATTCTCGCGTCAGCCGCCGATAGGATCCCGGGGTACCTGAAATCAAGGTTGGGGGAGAACATCGTGAGCCACAGATTCGCCGTGCTTGTCGTACTTGCGGTTTCGGCCCTGATTGCCGGCGCGGTTCCGGCCAGTGCGTCGAAGAACCTCTACCTGGCGAGCGGTGACGACGGCACGAACGCCAAACTGCAGGCTTTCTCGCTCAGCGCCGACGGTACACCCGCCCCCCTTCAGACTTACCTTGGCGAGTCCAGTGGGTACTTCAATGCGATCTCGATGACCCCGGACGGCAGGTTCTTGTTCGCAATGGACTACAACTCGAGCGAAATCAGGTCGTTCTCGGTCGGCGCCGACGGCAAGCTGACCGATGCGCCCGGCTCGCCCCTGATCCCGCCAGGCAACACGGGTCCCTACGGGAGCGCGGTGACTCCCGACGGGAAGTTCCTCATCGCCGGGCTCTACAACACGCGCAGCGTGCAGGCTTTTGCGATCGGGGCGGACGGATCGCTCTCGGCGGCGGCGGGGGGACCCGTCGAGCTGGGTCCTTCTGCGTACCCGTACGGAGTCGCGGTCAGCACCGATTCGCGCACCTTGTACGTACCCGACTATGCGAACGACAACATGCACTTCTTTCGGATTGCGACGGACGGCAAGCTGACCGAACCGGCCGGCAGCCCCGTCGCCACTGGGGACCAGTCCTACCACGCCGCGGTCTCCCCGGACGGCAAGTAC
>JBAWHK010000157.1:0-2294 GCA_049593795.1 Solirubrobacterales bacterium | reverse complement strand
GGCTCCGGGTTCCTGCAGGACTACCCGATCGAGCAGTACATCCGCGACGCCAAGATCGACAGCCTCTACGAAGGCACTACCGCGATTCAGGCCCAGGACTTCTTCTTCCGGAAGATCGTCCGGGATGAAGCCAAGTCGATGAACCACCTGTTCGAGAAGATGCAGATCCAGATCGACGGCAGTGGCCATGGACTGGACAAGGAACGGGCTGAGCTCGCGGAAGCACTCGCGAACGTGCAGTCGATGCACGCCACGATGATGGGATTCCTGATGAGCGGACAGGAAGATCCGAAGAACGTCTACAAGGTCGGACTCGGTTCGGTTTCGTTCCTGAAGGCCTTCGGCGACCTGATGATCGGCTGGCTGCTGATCCGTCACGCCGAGATCGCCGCTGCCGCCCTCGAGAACGGTCCGTCGGAAAAGGACAAGCCGTTCTATGAAGGCAAGGTTGCGGCCGCCAGGTTCTTTGCCCGCACCATGCTGCCCAACCTGAAGGCATCGAAGGCCGTCATCGAAGGCATCGAGAATGACGTCATGGAACTGGACGAAGCTGCTTTCTAGATCATGAGCCTCCCCCCGGGACCTGGTGCCCCGCCTGCTGTTCAAACCATGCGTTGGGTCGTTCGTCCGATCCCGTTCATGCAGCAGGCGCGGCGCCAGTTCGGGGAGGCATTCAGCGTCAGGTTCGTCGGTTTCAAAGATCCGATGGTGATGGTCTCCGACCCGGATCTGGTCAAGACCATCTACTCGAACCCGGCCAACCCCCTTCCCCCTGGCCGGATCGCCCTGCTCGAGCCAATACTCGGCAAGAAGTCAGTGATTCTGCTCGACGGGAAAGAGCATCTCGCCAGGCGCAAGCTGATGTTGCCGGCCTTCCATGGCGAAAGAATGCGCTCCTACCAGCAGGTCATGGAAGAAGCGATCAACCAGGACATCGATACCTGGCCGGTTGGTACCCCTTTCGCGATTCACACCCATATGCAGTCGGTGACCCTGGAAGTGATCCTTCGCGCTGTTTTCGGAGCTACCGAAGGTGACCGGCTTGACCGCCTGCGGTATCTGCTGGCGCGAACCCTCGACGACACGGCATCGAACGGCTGGCAGCTGCTTTCACTTGTGGCGAGACGCTTCGGGCAGGATGTCTCCAAACCCGGCTTTGACGACCTGCTCTCGCAGGTGAACGACGAACTCGCGGGCCTGATCGCCGAAGTTCGTCTCGATCCCGAACTAGAGCAGAGGGAAGACATTCTTTCGATGATGGCCGCGGCCGAGTTCGCCGACGGGGGCCGCATGGACGAGAACGAACTGCGTGACCAGTTAATGAGCCTTCTGGTGGCAGGTCACGAAACAACGGCCACCGCTCTGGCCTGGACCTTTGACCTGTTGCTGCGAAGCCCGGATGTGATGGCCAGGCTCAAAGCAGAGCTGGCAGCCGGAGACGATGAGTACCTGCGGGCCACGATCACCGAGTCCCTGCGCCTGCGTCCCGTGATTCCGATCGCTGGTCGCATCCTCGACGAGCCCGTCGAAATTGACGGATTCCACCTTGAGGCCGGCACCAACGTCGCCCCATCGATGTGGCTGGCCCACACCAGGGCAGATTCATTCCCGGACCCTCTTGCTTTCAAGCCGGAACGATTCCTCGAAGACCCGCCGGAGACCTACACCTGGATCCCGTTCGGTGGCGGTGTGCGCCGCTGCCTGGGAGCCGCCTTCGCCGAGTTCGAGATGCGGGTAGTGCTGAGCGAAGTCCTGTCCAGATGTGATCTGAAGCTGGCCGACCAGGCACCCCAGCACGTTGGCCGACGCAACATCACGCTGTCGCCCCGGGAAGGCACTCCGGTCGTTATGACCGGCCGGCAGTCCCCTTAGGTCACTCACCGGGCGGTTCGCGGACAGCTGTCCGTCAGCGGGCCTCGAGGATCCGAACTGTGCGGGATACCTTCTTCAGCGTGCGGCCGCCAACGAGGGCAGTCAACCTGAACCTGAGCTTGCTGCCTCCCTTCGCGTTCTTCTTCACCCTGAACGCGATCGTCCGTTTTGCTTTGGCTCCGACCGCGATCTTCCTGGCCTTCGCCTTCCGTGGTTTTACGGCAAGCTTTCTCGGGACAGCCGGTTTCAGGATCACGTCCGGGATTACGGTGTTGCCGGTATTGCGAATCGTCGCTTTCGCTTTCAGTTTCCGTCCGGCTCTTGCTTTGCCGGGAAGCTTGAGCTTCAGTGTTATCCGGGTGACGGGATCAGGCTCGGCGGGAGGCCTGCGATTCACCTGAATCAACCCGATCGCACTGACG
>JBAWHK010000156.1:0-49066 GCA_049593795.1 Solirubrobacterales bacterium | reverse complement strand
GTTTCGCTGTAAAATGCGCGTCCCGTTGGATTCGGGGCTGTAGCTCAGCTGGAAGAGCGCCGCCATGGCATGGCGGAGGTCAGGGGTTCGAGCCCCCTCAGCTCCACTTATCGATGAAAGCCCGCCTCTCTGGCGGGCTTTCTTTTTGTCCGGTGTCCGGCGCGGGGCCTGTTATCCCGCGCTCGCCGGCCATTGGACGTTGAAGGCCGGTTCTCGTACACTCGGCCGATGGCGCTTTCTTCTTCTGATGGTTTCAGCATGCCGGCCGAATGGGCACCGCACGAACGCACAGTTGTTGCCTGGCCGCAGCGTGACGAAGCCTGGCGTGGAACCACGATCGAGGCGGCCCGCGACAGCCATGCGGAAGTGGTCGCGGCGATCAGCCAGTTCGAACCGGTGACCCTGGTAGTAGACCCTTCGCAGGCCGAAGACGCGCGATCACGGGTACCGGAAGCAAACGTTGAGATCCTGCCCTTGCCGATCGATGATTCGTGGCTTCGGGATTCAGGGCCGATCATCGTCACCGGGATCGATGGGGGCAGGGCCGGGGTGGACTTCCGTTTCAACGCCTGGGGCGAAGCTTTCAGCCCTTACGAAAACGATGCTGCGGTTGGCAGGCGTATCCTCGACCACCTCGGAATCGAATGCCGGTCCGAACCGATGGTCCTCGAGGGGGGTTCGATCGCGGTCGACGGCGCCGGGCTTCTGGTCACCACCGAACAATGCCTGCTCGATCCGACCCGCAACCCGGACCTGGATCGAAGTCAGATCGATGCTGAACTGTCCCGGGCCCTCGGGGTCGAACGGGTTGTCTGGCTGGACCAGGGATTGCTCGAAGACGCTGACACCGACGGCCACGTCGACAACATCTGTGCCTTCATCGAACCCGGCAGGGCGTTGCTCCAGACGGTGGCCGATGAATCCGATCCGAATTGGGAAGGGACCCGTGAAAATGTGCGTCGCCTGTCCGAATCCGGAATCGAAACGGTCGAATGGGAACTCCTGCCGCGGATCGAACGCGAAGACGGCGAATCGGTGGTGGTGCCCTACATGAACTTCTACGTCGCAAACGGGGCACTGATCGTGCCGGTCGGGGGAATTGACCCCGACATGGACGAAGAGGCGTTGAATCGCCTCAGGAGCCTCTACCCGGGACGTGAAGCGGTCGGTATCGACGGCCGCACGCTTGCCCTCGGTGGCGGCGGCATCCATTGCATTACCCAGCAGATACCAGCTGCCAGCTGAACTGAAAGGCAAAAGCGGACATGAGCAGACTTGATTACGAAGTGATCGACGCAACCGGCCCCGGCCCGGAATCCCTGGCCCGGGTCGAGGAATCCGCCCGCAAGCCATTCCGGATCGGACTGGTCCAGCAGGCATGGAACGCCGACCCGGCGGCACATCAGGAAGCGTTGGCCGACGGCATTGCGGTTGCGGCTGAGCGTGGGGCGGAGATCGTCTGCCTGCAGGAGCTCACTCTCTCGCCATATTTCGCGATCACGACCGAGCTGGCCGACGAAGCTGACCGTTTCACCGAAGAGATCCCCGGTGGCCCGACCACCGAGTTCGCCACCCGGATGGCCAGGGAGCACGGGGTGAATGTCCACGCGTCCCTTTACGAGAAGGCGCCGGATGGCGGCATGGGGTTCAACACGGCGATCGTTGTGTCTCCCGAAGGCGAGCTGATTGCCCAGACCCGGAAGCTTCACATTCCGGTGACCGCCGGTTATTACGAGGATCGTTACTTCCGGCAGGGCGACACCGGTTACCCGGTTGTGGGTGTGGGGGACGCGCAATTCGGTTTCCCCACGTGCTGGGACCAGTGGTTTCCGGAACTGGCCCGCGCCTACTCACTGGGTGGGGCTGAAGTGATTGTCTATCCGACCGCGATCGGTTCCGAACCGGACCATCCTGATTTCGACACCGAACCGCTTTGGGAACGGGTGATTGTCGGGAACGGGATCGCCAACGGCACTTTCATGGTGACGATCAACCGCATCGGCAGCGAAGGACCACTTGATTTTTACGGTTCTTCTTTCATCTCGGATCCGTACGGGCGGATCCTGGCCCAGGCCCCACGTAATCGTCCCGCAGTGATCGTCGCCGACCTCGATCTCGATCAGAGGAAAGACTGGCTGGAGCTGTTCCCGTTCCTCACCACAAGGCGCCCCGACACGTACCAGCCTCTAACCGACGCCTAAGCACGACCTTCCCGTCTCAACCCTGCGGTACATCGAACAGGGATTCCCCAGTTAAGGGAATCCCTGCCTTATTTGAAAACCCTGCCTTATTCCGACTCGGCTTTCTTCTTGAGGCCGTCGGCGGCATCCCTGGTCAGCATGTCCTTGACCTTGTCCTGAACCGGTCCCTTGATCAGCAGGCCGAGCATGCGGCCGGTGTCGGCTTCGAGTGAGTAGGTGGCCCGGGTCCGGTCATCACCGAGGTCTTCGAGCAGCCATTTGCCGTTCAGCCACTTGAGGTCACCTTTCTTCTGCTCCCAGGTCATGCCGTCCTCGGGCTGATATTCGAAGGCGAGGTGGGATGTGACTTCTCGAACCTTGGCGTCTGACTTGATCTCAACCAGGGCAGCGCGGCCTTCGGAATCAGTTTTCAGGACTTTGGCGGAAATCATTGCTTCCTGCCAGTCCGGGCTGCTCTCGAGATCGGAAATGATCTCGTAACAGCGTGCTTTTGGTGCATCGATCTCGACGGTGCGTTCAGCCTTAAGTATGCCCATGTGACGGATGCTACCTGCTTGCGTGGAGGGCAAGCGGGACCGGGCTTGACGCGTTTCATATCCTCTCTGTATGAGCGAACTTCGCCTTGAGGGTGTCCATCACATCAGCTGCATCACCGGGGATGCTCCGGCCAACGTTGAGTTCTACGTTGGTGTGCTCGGCATGCGTCTGGTCAAGAAGACGGTGAACCAGGACGACCCGTCGGTCTACCACCTCTTCTACGGGGACGAAAGCGGACATCCCGGTTTCGACCTGACCTTCTTTGAATACCCGGGTGCACGACCGGGACGGGCTGGCGCCGGAATGGTTCACCGGATCCTGTGGAGGCTGCCGTCAAGAGAAGCACTGGAGTTCTGGTCCCGGCGCCTGGCTGATGCCGGCACCGAATCAACCCTGGAAGGCGACGCGCTGGCGTTCGTCGACCCGGAAGGGCTCAACCACGAGTTTTTCGTTTACACCGGCAGCGAAACCGCCCTGGTTCCGAAGCAGCGGGACATCCCGCCGGAATTCGCGATCCAGGGGTTTGAGGGTGTCAGGGCCTATTCGGGCAATCAGGAAGTAACCGAACAGGTTCTTGGCGAGGTTCTCGGCTTTGAGCGGGAAGGTGAAAACGCGTGGCGTCGCTCGGGGGATGAACGCTCCGGCGTCTACTACCTCGATCCGTCGCCGGAAGAGCGCGGCATTCCCGGTGCCGGCACCGTTCATCACATCGCCTGGGCCTCTCCGCTTGACCAGCATGAGCAGTGGCGGGAGCTGGTGGCGTCCACTGGCCTCTACGCAACTCCGGTGATCGACCGCTTCTATTTCAGAGCCGTCTATTTCCGTGAGCCCGGGGGAGTGCTGTTCGAACTGGCGACTATGGGTCCGGGCTTCACTACCGATGAAGAACTGGAACATCTGGGTGAGAAGCTGTCACTCCCGCCCGATTTCGAGGGTGTGCGTGACGAAGTTGAACCCAAGCTGAGCCGCCTGCCTGACGTCCGGCAGTGGCGTCCCGCGGAAGCTCCTTAGACTGCGGACTGATGGCTAGATATGAACCTCGTTCGATCGAGGAAAAATGGCAGCGCGTATGGGCGGATGAAGGCACCTGGGAGGTCGCGAATCCCAGCGAAGAGGGATTCGAACCCGACAAGCCCAAGTCCTACGTGCTCGAAATGCTTCCTTACCCCTCGGGCGAACCCCACGTCGGCCATCTGAAGTGTTATTCGGTTGGCGATGCGATTGCGCATTTCCGTCGCCGTAACGGTTTCGAAGTGATTCATCCGATGGGGTACGACTCCTTCGGGCTGCCAGCCGAGAACAACGCGATCAAGACCGGCGTTCCGCCCCGGGTGGCAACTGAAAAGTCAATCGCTTCGTTCCAGAGGCAGTTCACCGAATGGGGCATTTCGATTGACTGGTCGCGATCGCTGGCGACCCACACACCGGAGTACTACCGCTGGACCCAGTGGCTCTTCCTGCAGCTCTTCCGGGAGGGACTCGCCTATCGCACACAGGCGCCGGTCCAGTGGTGCCCGAAGGATGCCACCGTTCTCGCCAACGAGCAGGTTGTTGATGGCCGCTGTGAGCGCTGTGGCACCGAAGTTGAAACCCGCAGCCTGCGTCAGTGGTTTTTCAAGACCACCCATTACGCCGAACAGCTGCTTGCCGATTTCGACAAGCTCGAATCCTGGCCGGAACATGTGGTCACGATGCAGAAGAACTGGATCGGGCGATCCGAAGGGGCCCAGGTTGTATTCCGCTCGGAAGAAGCTGAAATCGATTTTCCTGTTTTCACGACCCGGCCGGACACACTTTTCGGGGCGACGTTTTTCGTTATCGCTCCGGAGCATCCCGAGCTCGAGAATCTGGTCGCCGGCACCGACGCGGAAGGACCGGTGCGTGACTACGTCAATTCCGTGGCCCGCGAGTCGCTTCAGGAACGCGGCGATGAAGGCCGGGAGAAAACCGGTGTTCCGCTTGGCCGCACGGTCACGAATCCGGTCAACGGTGAAGAGATCCCGATGTTCGTTGCCGATTATGTGCTGATGGATTACGGCACCGGCGCGGTAATGGCCGTGCCCGGCCATGACCAGCGGGATTTCGATTTTGCCACCAAGTTCGATCTGCCGGTCAAGCGGGTGATCGAAGGTGTCGATGAAGACGGCAACGATGAACTTCCTTACACAGGTGATGGCCCGATGGTCAACTCCGGCCGCTTCGATGGCGCTGGCAATCGTGATGCCTACGACCAGATCGTTGAGTGGCTGACCGAAGAGGGCCGTGGCGAAACCTCGGTCAACTTCCGCCTTCGCGACTGGCTCGTTTCGCGTCAGCGCTACTGGGGCGCACCGATCCCGATCGTCCATTGCGACGAGTGTGGTCTGGTTCCCGTTCCTGACGATCAGTTGCCGGTCGAGCTGCCCGAAGTCGATGACTACGCGCCGAAAGGCAAGAGCCCGTTGGCGGCAGCTGAAGACTGGGTCAATACCACCTGCCCGGAATGCGGCAAACCTGCCCAGCGGGAGACCGACACGATGGATACTTTCGTCGATTCATCCTGGTATTTCCTGCGTTATCTCGATTCGAAGAACACCGAACGGCCGTTCTCGCGGGAAGCAGCCGACAACTGGATGCCGGTTGACCAGTACATCGGCGGGGTAGAACACGCGATCCTGCATCTGCTTTACGCCCGGTTCTTCGCCAAGGCCCTGAACGACATGGGTCACATCGGCGTGGTCGAGCCGTTCGCGAACCTTTTCACGCAGGGCATGATCACCCGTGACGGCGCCAAAATGTCGAAGTCGAAGGGCAATACGGTCAGTCCGTCCGAATACGTTGCGCGCCACGGTGCCGATGCTGCCCGAACCTATGTCTGTTTCATGGGGCCGCCCGAACGGGGTGGCGACTGGACCGATGAAGGGGTGGAAGGCGTCCATCGTTTCCTGTCGAGGCTCTGGCGCGCCAGCGATGAACTGGTCGAGGCCGGAGTGCCAGGGGTGGAACCGGCTGATTCAACTGACGGTGAAGGCAAAGTTCTTCTTTCCAAATCCCACTGGGCTATTGAGAAAGCGACCCGTGATTTCAGCAAGGGCTTTCAGTTCAACACGGTGGTTGCCGCGGTAATGGAGCTGGTAAACGAGATCTATCGGACCCGTGATGGCCTCATGGCTGACGAGAATGGCCGGGCCTGTCTTGCTTTTGCGATCAGGACGGCAGCTTCGTTGATTCAGCCG
Organism: Solirubrobacterales bacterium; assembly: GCA_049593795.1. Taxonomy (GTDB): domain Bacteria; phylum Actinomycetota; class Thermoleophilia; order Solirubrobacterales; family 70-9; genus 67-14. Next base: position 43,113 of record JBAWHK010000156.1, on the reverse strand, counting down.
TTCGCGCCGCACCTGGCGGCCGAAGTGTTTGAACAGATGACCGGCGACCGTATCTGGGAAGTTTCCTGGCCGGTTGCTGATCCCGAAATGCTGAAGTCCGACACGGTCACGATCGTGGTTCAGGTCAACGGCAAGGTGAGGGATCGCATTGAAGTCGCGGACGGAACAACCAAGGACGAGATCCTGGCGCAGGCCAAGGCCGCAGAAAACATCGTCAAGCACCTCGATGGCGTTGAGATCGTCAAGGAGATAGTGGTTCCAGGCAAGCTGGTCAGCCTGGTGGTCAAACCGGCCTGAGGGCCGCCCTCTGGCTAATAAGCCTCTTTGCAGGCTCCCCAGCCGGTGCGGTAGCCGAGGTTGGCTTTGAGCCGCGATCCGTCGGAGTCCGGGTAGAAGAGCTTCCCGAAACGGTACACCCGGATGGTTTTGCCCTCTTTGTTACCAAAGTCGGGGGTGCAGGTCACCGGTTTGCGCAGGATCATCTTCGCTGGACCCTTGGGGCAGGGCTGTCCGTTGCAGGGTGCGGTAGTGCCGAAGGTTCCACGGCCGACGGTTTTGTTCTTGCCCCAGCGTTTCCAGCTGATCTTTTTCATGTATCCACCGGCGTTGGCGGTGAAGAAGACCCGGTGGGGTGCGACTGATGACCCTCCGCTGAGATCGAGCCAGAAAACCTTGCCTTGCTTGCTGGCCTGGCCGGGTGCTGCGGCGAGCGCGAGCGTGGCGATCAGGACTGTGGTCAGCCCGGCGATTGCTCGAAATCTTTTGCGGTTGGACATCGGGAACCTTTCAAGGTCGATTTGCGATGCGGGATCCTACTTCGTTGCAGCTTGTTTGAACACTTCAACCACGCGTGAGCGCTGGAAGGAGATCCTTGCGCCATGTTCGGAATCAGCCGCCTGCAGCTTGGAATCTATGCCGGGATCGCGGCGGTTCTGCTGCTGGTTGGTCTGAACTCGATCAGGGAGCAGTCGCCGGAGCCTGGCGGGGCCGGGTATCGATCGGCCGGCGATGCGGCACCGGCCGGGGCCGGAGAGGAGGTTCCCGGGGCGAATTCAGGATTTGAACTCAAGGCCGGCGATTCGGCCGTGATCGTCGATGTTTCGGGCGGGGTGGAGCGTCCCGGTGTCTATCGACTTACTGAAGGAGACCGGGTCATCGACGCAATTGAAAGGGCGGGAGGCACGGTCGGGCAGGCGGTGCCGGGTGCGATCAACCGGGCGGCCAGACTCGCCGACGGACAGCAGGTAGTGGTGCCGGTTCGAGCCGGCACCGGTGCGCCCGGTGGCACCGCGGTCGCGAGCGCCGGGGGTGCGGCCACGTCCGGACCGGTGAGCCTGGGCACGGCGACCGCCGCCCAGCTGGAAGAGATCGACGGGATCGGCCCGGTCACTGCCGGCAACATCCTCGAGTTCCGGGATTCGAAAGGGGGCATCGGCTCGATTGAAGAGCTTGACCAGGTAAGCGGCATTGGTCCGGTGACCATGGAAGCGCTGCGCGCCGCCCTCCAGCCCTGAGCGTCGGTGGACCGGCTCCCGGTGTTCCTCGGGCCGGTCAGGGCCGGAGGCTGGCGTCTGGCTCTGGTTACGGGTCTGGCAGCCGGCCTCGCCCTGTCTCCACACTGGACGCCCCGCGGCGGAGCGATCGAGGCGGCGATTGCCCTGCTGCTGATCCTGGTTTTGCTGGTCGACCGGGGACGGCTTCCAGCGATGGCGCTGATCCTGATTTTTGCCGCGTCTTCATTCGCGGGCAACGGACTTGGCGGGCAGCGTCTCGAAGCGATTGATGCCGGGGCACTTCGGGTGGCGCCTGGAACGCCAGTGAAGGTGGCTGGTTTCACAACAGCAGAAGCAAAAGCTTCAAGGGGAATCACAAGGATCCCGGTCCAGACCAGGGGCGGCAAGGTAATGGTCGAGTATTCCGGCTATCCGCTGCCCCTGACCACCGGGGACGGCATCCTTGCGATCGGTCAGGCCGGGCCTCCGCCCGATTGGTATCGGTCGACCCTCGAAAGACAGGGCATCGCCACCGTCGTCACGAGCGGGAAGGTGAAGTTGACTGGCGTTTCGAGATCGGGGCCCGCGGGCTGGGTTGATGCCCTCAGGCGCCAGGCCGAGGATGCCCTCCGGGCCGGTATGCCAGATCGGGAATCAGCTCTGGCCAGAGGTTTCGTGCTCGGCCAGGACAGTGAAATCGACCCGGAAACCACCGAAGACTTTCAGGATTCCGGTCTGGCCCATCTGTTGGCGGTCAGCGGCCAGAATGTGGTGCTGCTCGGGCTGCTCGCGATCCCGTTCATGGCGATGGCCGGGCTAGGGCCGCGGGCACGGATCGCCACCGTGGCGCTGCTGGTTCTGACTTACGTGCCGCTGGCCGGTGCCGGTGCATCGATTCAGCGGGCCGCGGTGATGGGCCTTGCCGGGCTGGTCGCGACGCTCGCGTCCCGTCCCGGTTCCCGCCTTTACGCGCTGGCGCTGGCAGTTCTGATCACCATGGTGATCAACCCCCGGGCTGGCTCCGACATTGGCTGGCAGCTCAGCTTCGCGGCCGTGATCGGGATTTACCTTCTGACCCGTCCGTTCCAGGTGAGGCTTGAAGGTTTGATCGGGGAGGGGAGCTGGCGGTCAGGCCTCGCCACCGGCATAGCGGTGACGGCCGCGGCAACTATCGCGACCGGTCCTTTGATGGTTTTCCACTTTGACCGGATACCGGTGGCTTCTTTGCCGGCGAACCTGCTCGCCATGCCGGCGGTCGCACCGGCGATGTGGCTGGGCATGATCTCGGCGGCAATCGGCCAGGTACATGAATCGCTGGCAGTTCCCTTCAACCTGCTCAACTCACTCCTGCTCGCCTACATCGCCCAGGTCGCTGGCTGGTTCGGCAGGCCCGGCTGGGCGGTGATTGATCTCAAAATGTCCGGACCCGGCCATCTGGCACTGGCCTACCTCGGAATCGCTGCGCTGACCGGTCTGGTTCTTCACATGGTCACACCGGAACGGCTCGGCTACCGACGAGAACCGGAAGTCCGGAGGAAAGCGAGGCTGGCCGCGATCGGAGCTGGCGCAGCAATCGCCGCCGCAGTCTTCCTGCTGCCTTCGATGCTTGACCCCGGTCGACGGCCCCTCGACGAACCGCCAGTCGGTGGGGCAAGGGTCGAGGTGCTGGACATCGGTCAGGGTGACGCCACCCTGATCAGGCCGTGGGGGGAGGACCCGATTCTGGTTGACGGTGGACCACCCGGAGGTGACCTTGCTGGCGCGCTCGATTCGGCGGGGGTGGATTACCTGGAAGCGGTGGTCCTTACCCACGGCGACCTCGATCACACCGGTGGCCTCTACGAGATCTTCGGGCAGGTTGAAGTCGGACGGTTCCTTTACGACGGTGTGCCGGGTGACCTCAAACGAATGGCGATTGAAGCTGGTGCCACGGCATTCCCGGTGGAACGGGGGCAACGGGTTGAGATCGGTCCGGTGACCCTGGATGTGATCTGGCCACCGGCTCTGGCGCCCGGAGAGCCAAGGCCCGAGGATCCGAATGTCCGTTCCGTGGTCCTTGACCTGTCCGTAAACCGTTTCCGCATGTTGCTTGCCGGCGATGCCGAATACGAAGCCGCACCGTTCCAAACCGGTCCGATCGACGTGCTCAGGGTCGCGCACCATGGCAGTGACGACGCTGGTCTGCCAGCCCTGCTCGAAGCGGATCGCCCGGAAGTGGCAATCATTTCTGTTGGCGAAAACAACCGCTATGGCCATCCGACCGCAGCCGTGACCGGTGAGCTGGAAAAGGCCGGGGTTGATGTGCGCCGAACCGATCTCGAAGGAACCATTTCTCTGGTAATCACCGACTCGGGTTACGCGATCGAGACCGGCGAATGAGCTTCACCGGACATTGCTGATCGACGTGGCTTCGCGCCGCCGACGAAGGCGGGACAATGGGTGGATGGCTGACCAGATGAAAGCGGCATATCTGATCCATGGCACCGACACGGCCAAGATCGATGAAACCCGCTCCCGGCTGCGGCGACGCGCCGAAGCCGAAGGGGGAGCGGCTTCACTTGAAGTTTTCGAACCGGCCGAGAACCGCGGCAGCCCTGACGCCGATGCTCTGGTTGATGCCATATCGGCGATGTCGCTGATCCCGGCCCGCCGTTACCTGCTCGCCGACCGGATTGACAAATGGGGCCCGAAGCAGGCCGAGCGGGTGACCGCAGCCCTGCTCGCCGCACCGCCGGATACGACCATAGTTCTGATCAGCCGGGGCAAAGTCCAGTCGGCGATGGAAAAAGCGGTGAGGAAGGTAGGCGGAGACGTGCTCGTCTACGAAGCACCTACCGCGCAGAAGCTGCCCGGGCATCTGATCGCCCTGGCGGCCACCAAAGGTTTCGAACTGACGCCCGACGCGGCCAGGTTCCTGATTTCCCACCTCGGGTCCAACCTGACCCGCCTGTCGAACGAAATCGACCGGCTCGGTCTCTGGGCCGGGGAGAACGGCCGGGTCGAAACCGATGACCTTGAAGAAATGGTCGCCGACACTTCCGAAACCAGTTCTTTCGCACTTGGTGACGCGTTGATCGCGGGCGACCGGGTGCGGGCACTGTTGATCGCCGAAAGCCTGATGAGCCAGGGTTCCACCGCAGGCAGCGCTGTTTACCCGACCTCGACCAGCGTGCGCCGCGCCAACAAGGCACTTTCGAAAATGGAGGCCGGGGTTCCACCGAAACAGCTCGAAAGGGAACTTGGCCTGCCGCCTTTCCTGGCCCGCAAACTGATCAATTCCCTGTCGGGAGCGTCGGTTGAGGATTTACGCAGCGCAACGATCGCCATGGCTGACCTTGAGATCTGGACCAGGGGCGGCGCCGAGTACCCGGATGAGCTCGCCCTCGACCTCGCCTTGATGGCTGCAACAGATGAAGCCGGCTGAGCCGGCTTCATCAAAGGCGATGCTTATTTATCCTTACGCGTCGAGGCTTACGGCGCCAGTGGCGACGCGGGCTGCGCGGGACTTCTTGCGGGCACCGTTACGACGGTGGATGGCGCCACGCTGGACGGCTTTGTCGATCTTGGAGACGAGCACGCGGTGCTCCGTCTCAACAGTATCGGCGTTGCCTTCCTTGACCGCCTCCTCGAGGCGGTTGAAGTAAGTCTTGATCGCGCTGGTAAGACGTCGGTTTTCGACGCGCTCACGCTCGGAGCGAAGGATTCGTTTTTTCTGTGAGGCTATGTTGGCCATGATCTTATTTCTGCTTCGTGCCGGGGAGGATCCCCTCACAAGCGGTCGCCGACTATACCGGTAGCGAAATGGACACGCCCCCCGACCCCCAAAAAAACCCGACCGCGGACTCCGAACTCGATGCTTTCGAGCGCGCTGCCGCGGCTACGGAGCGGGCTCTGCAGCAGGTCCATGAGCGGGCGCAACAAGCCGAGGAGAAGTTCGGGCCGTCCGAACCGGCACCCGAATTCTGGCTCTCTGAAGGCGAAATTGATGCCGAAGGCGGCGTCAGCTCACCGCTGATCGGAGCCACGGCCGACGAAACCGACCGGTCGGGATCAGCTGAAGCGGACAGTTCGAATGACGTTCCGGAAACCGCAGCCGCAGAGAAGGCGAAAAAAGCCAAAGGTCCGGGCAAACTGGCCCGTTCAACCGCGTTCTTTTCGATCGCGACGGCCGCTTCGCGGGTCGCCGGTCTTGGCCGGGAGGTGATGGCGGCCAGCTATTTCGGGATTTCCGGTCCGATGTCGGCCTTCACGGTCGCTTTCCAGGTGCCGAACCTGATCCGGGCATTGTTTGCCGACGCCGCGCTGCAGCCGGCGTTCGTGCCGATCTTCACCGAGCAGATCGAGAAAGGAAAGTTCAAGGAAGCCTTCCGGATGGCTTCGACCCTTTTGCTGCTCGTGACGATGGTGCTGGGTGCCATCACCGCGTTCTTCATTCTTTTCGCGGGTCTGGTCATGCCGATTTTTGCCCCCGGCTTTTCCGCCGCCACCGAAGCGCTGATGGTCGTGCTTTCGCAGATCATGTTCCCGATCCTGATCCTGCTTGGTGTGACCGGCGTCGTGGTCGGCATCCTCAACAGCTACGACCGTTTCGGTGCTTTCGCGATTTCGCCCCTGTTCTGGAACCTCACGATCATCGCAGTGGTAGTGGCAACAGTTCCGCTGTTCCCCGAGGACAAACAGATCTACGCCTATGCGATCGGTGTGGTGGCAGGCACCGTGGTCCAGTTGGCGATCCCGACCTGGGACCTTCGCAATACGCCATTTCATTTCACCTGGAAAGTGGACTTCAAGGATCCGAACGTACGCCGTGTCCTGCTGCTGATGATTCCGGTGACCCTCAGCCTGGGTCTGATCAACTTCAACCTGCTGATCAACAGTTTCTTCGGAAGCCTGGTGAGTGACCAGGCTCCGGCGGCAATCGACAAGGCTTTTCGTATCTACCAGTTGCCGCAAGGCATCTTTTCGGTCGCGATCGCAACCGTGCTTTTCCCGACCCTCGCCCGGTTTGCCACCCGAGGTGACTACGACAACCTCCGCAAGACCCTCGGCAAGGGAATGCGACAGATCGCCTTCGTGCTGCTGCCCGCAACTGCCGCGATCCTGGTTCTGGCTGAACCGATGATCCGCATCGTGTTCCAGCGCGGCGAGTTCGGTCCGGAACAGACCCTGGTCGTCGCGACCGCGCTCTTCTGGTTCGCTTTTTCGCTGCCGACAAACGGCATGTTCCTGCTGCTCAGCCGGACCTTCTTCGGCCTCCAGCAGCCCTGGATACCGACCGCGATCGCGGCCGGCAACCTCGCGGTCACCGGAATCGCTTCATTCCTGCTGTACAAGCCTTTCGGGGTGGCAGGAATCGTTGGTGCGACTGCGATCGCAACCACCGTTTCGGTAATCGCCCAGGTGGTGATCCTGAGGCCCCGGATCGGTGGCATTGAAGCAACCGCTTTCATCTTCTCGACCGCAAGGATCCTGATCGGCTCGGCCGTGCTCGCGCTCGTTTCCTATGAAGCATGGGATCTCGTTGACCAGCTGGTCGGTCGCGGCATGATCGGCCAGATCGTTTCATTGACCGTGGGGCTTGGACTCGGCGGAATTGCGTATGTCGCCTGCTGCCAGCTGCTCAAGGTTCCGGAACTTGAACAGATTGTGAACCTGGTCAGGCGCCGCGCTTCATGACGTTCGTTTCGTACCTTGCCGGCACAGCAGGACTGCTGCTTGGCCTGGTTTTCGCGGCTGTGCCGGCCGTGCTGCTCCAGCGACGTCTTCTGTCGGGATGGTCGGGGCCGGTCGCCTGGACCGGCATTCTGGTCCTGCTGGTTGCCATCCTGGTCTTTTCCGGACTTTTGCTCGGCACGGTCCGTCTCCTTGATGGCTGGACCTTCCTGGTCTTCCTGGGTCTGCTGGCTGGAGGGAGCTGGTATTTCCGTAGCCATTTCGACCCACCCGGAGAAGGATCCAGCCTGGTCAACGTTCCGGCCGGCAAGCTGCTCACCTGGGCCGGGTTCGCAGTTGCGGCGATCGCCTTCGGTGCCTTTTCGGTGGCGGTCCGGCTCAAGCTCGGCACCGGCATGACCGGCTTTGATTCCACCTGGTACCACGGGCCTTTCGCCGCCGGGTTCAGCCAGAGCAGCGACACCTTTTCGCTTCATTACCTCGCGCCGCAGTTCCTGAGCTGGTTCTACCCGCAGAACTCCGAACTCATCCACTCCTTCGGCCTGCTCGCATACGGCACGGACTTCTTTTCGCCGCTGGTGAACGTCGCCTGGTTCGGTGCCTGCCTGCTTGCCGCCTGGTGCATCGGCAGGCCTTACGGCGGAGCCCCGATCTCTCTGGCCGGCGTGGCGATAGTGCTCGCGTCGGCAGCGATGGCCGATCAGGCGGGAGAAGCACGCAATGACATCGTTGGCACCTTCTTTGTGCTGGCCGCGCTTGCGGTCCTGATGAATGCGGCAGCCGGAGGACGACGGATCACTGTCGGGCCGGCCCTGGTGGTCGCGATCGCTGCCGGGCTCGCGGCTGGCACCAAAGTCAATTTCATTCCGGCCGCGATCGCGATCGCGATCGGGACAATCGTGTTGATGGAACCGGCCTTGCGTAAACGCGGCGGGGTTCTGGTCACGGGTGGTTTGCTGGTCGGCGGTGGCTACTGGTACGTCCGGAACCTGATCCACAGTGGAAATCCGTTGCCCTGGATCAATCATCTCGGTCCGATCGGGCTGCCCGGACCGGACCAGGATGTTGGTGGACGGGACGCTGGATCGGTCTGGGGATACCTCACCGATCCCGATGTGATCAAGGACTGGTTCCTGCCGGGCTTCAGCGAAGGATTCGGGGATGGCTGGCTGCTGCTCCTTGCCCTTGTTGTTTTCGCTTTCGTCTACTGCCTTGGCCGCGATTCAGGTCCGGCCCGCAGGACCGGCGCCGCAGTTGGCGTGGCCCTGACGATCGCCTGGCTGGTCGCGCCAACCTCGGCGTCGGGCCCACCCGGTGAGCCCAACGGTTTCGTTTCCGGCCTGCGTTATCTGGCCCCGGCACTGGCGGTCTCGATGGCCTTGCTGGGAAGTGCCGTTGGCCCGAAGAGCTCCTACATGCGCTGGTCGGCAATGGGGCTGATCGCGATGCTGCTGCCGTTCACGGTCGCCTTCGACAATTCCTGGAGCCTGCTTCAGATCGGGGCGGGAATTCTGGTTGCCGGCATGGTTTTCCTGCTGCTAATCGGCGGCAATGTCCTTTATCGGTCGGGATGGTCACGACCGAAACTGGTTGCGGCAGCGGGGGCGGTCCTGCTGCTTGTGATGGCCGGGCAGGTAATCCAGAGCTCCTACATGGACAGCCGTTACCGGTCGCCCGAATTCACCACACCGGGCCTGGGTGCCGCATTCGCCTGGGCACAGGACGTCGACGACACATCGATCGGAACCAATGCGACGAGGCAATACCCGCTTTTCGGTGCCGAGCTCGACAACCAGGTCCAGTTCATCGGCGAGCATCGCGAACACGCCGGGTTCACCACCCCGGAGACCTGCGAGGCATTTCGGCAGGAAGTTGCCAATGGCGACTACGAATACCTGGTGTTGACCCTCGACCGGCCGAACAAACGGCGTGACTTCCCGGTGGAGGCAGGATGGATGGCTTCAGACCCGGCAGCGACCGAAATCCTGCGCGAAGAACCGACCGTTATCTACCGGCTCGACGGCAAGCCGGATCCAGCTCTCTGCAGCTGACCTGATGCCCGGCCAGCGGTCGACGCGTCCGGCTCGGCATACTCATCAGCTCAGATGGAACGCATTCGCAACTTCTCGATCATCGCCCACATCGACCACGGCAAGTCGACGCTGGCTGACCGCATCCTCGAAATCACCGGGGCGGTAGACCCCCTGAAAATGCGGGCCCAGGTGCTCGATTCGATGGATCTCGAGCGGGAACGCGGGATCACGATCAAGGCCCAGGCGGTTCGGGTCGAGTTCAATTCGAAGGATGGCAACACCTACCACCTTCACCTGATTGACACTCCGGGCCACGTTGACTTTTCATATGAAGTCTCACGCAGCCTCGCGGCCTGCGAAGGGGCGTTGCTGGTGGTTGATGCGGCCCAGGGAGTCGAAGCGCAGACCGTCGCCAATACTTACCTTGCGATCGAGAACGGTCTTGAACTGATCCCGATCATGAACAAAGTCGACCTTCCCGGGGCGGAACCCGAAAGGGTTGCCCAGGAAATCTCGGACCTGATCGGGGTTGACCCCGACGAAATCCTGAAGATCTCGGCCAAAACCGGCGAGGGCGTGATCGAAGTTCTCGAGTCGATAGTCGAAAAGGTGCCGCCACCGGGCGGGGATCCGGACGGCCCGGCCCGGGCATTGATCTTCGATTCCGAGTTCGACCAGTATCGCGGCGTGATCGCCTACGTCCGGATGATGGACGGCAAGTTCAAGAAGAACGGGCAGATCCTCGCGATGCAGAACGGAACCGAAGCCGAACTGGACGACATGGGCTTCTTCCGGCCGGTAATGACTTCCGTCCCCGAACTGGATGTCGGCGAGGTCGGTTACGTGATCACCGGCATCAAGGACGTCGCGAAGCTGCGGGTCGGCGACACCCTGACCGACCTTGACAACCCGGCCACCGAGCCGCTTGAGGGTTACCGCGACGTTAAGCCGATGGTTTTCTGTGGTCTCTTTCCGATCGACACCGACCGTTACGGCGACCTGCGTGACGCCCTCGACAAGATGGGCCTGAACGATGCCGCCCTGACCTGGGAACCGGAGACCTCCGAAGCGCTCGGGTTCGGTTTCCGCTGCGGTTTCCTTGGTCTGCTCCACATGGAGATCGTGCGCGAACGGCTTGAACGTGAATACGGCCTTGACCTGCTCGCCACCAGTCCGACCGTGCGTTACGACGTCCATCTCGTCAACGGCACGAACATCGAGATTCGCAGTCCCAACGAAATGCCCGACCCGGGAACCATCGAAGCGATCTACGAGCCGTACATCCGGGCGACGGTGATTTGCCCGAGCGAGTTCGTCGGGCCGGTAATGGAGCTTTGCCAGAATCGCCGCGGAACCCACATCGGAATGGATTACCTGAGCCCGAGCCGGGTCCAGATCCGTTACGACCTGCCATTGGCCGAGATCGTCCTCGATTTCTTCGACATCCTCAAGTCGTCAACCAAGGGTTACGCCTCACTTGACTACGAACCGATTGGCAACCAGCCTTCGAACCTGGTCAAGGTCGACGTGCTCCTGGCGGGTGAATCGGTCGACGCGCTTTCGATAATTTCCCATCGCGATTTCGCATACAACCAGGGCAAGGAACTCGTTGCCCGGTTGCGCAAGACCATTCCCCGTCAGCAGTTCGACATCCCGGTTCAGGCCGCGATCGGCGCGAACATCCTGGCCCGGGAGACGGTCAAGGCGGTACGCAAGGACGTCACCGCAAAACTGTACGGCGGTGACATCACCCGTAAGCGCAAACTTCTGGAGAAGCAGAAGAAGGGCAAGAAGCGGATGAAGAACGTGGGCCGGGTCGAGGTGCCGCAGGAAGCATTCCTCGCGGTTCTCGAACTCGATGACTGAGCCGGGCCGCTGGCTATAGTCGCTCTGGCATTGCGACGAACAGGGAACGACTCATGACGAGACGCCTTGAAAACATAGATCTGAGTGACGTCGAGAGGGTGATGGGCCTGTCAGGCAACATCCTCTGGCTGGTCGGTGCTGATGGCACGATCATCGATGTCGTAGGCGCTCTTGAAAGCGACTACGGTTTCGTGCCAGATGAGCTGAGGGGAACTCCGTTACGTGCCCTGATCCATCCGGAAGATCTGAAGGAGTCGCTGCGACAGTTCGAATCGGTCGCGAATCCGACCGGTGGTCAGAGGAATTTCGAGATCGAGGTTCGGGTCATCGACAAAAACGGTGGACGCCATGACGTCAAGGTGAACGGCATGCTGGTTTCCGACGGAGGCCAGAAGGCACCGAGCCTGCTTGGCCTGACCACCGACATCACCCGCCAGAAGATTGCCGAGCGAGCGCTGGAGCGGGAACGCCTGCTGTTCTACCAGACCTTCGAGAACGCGCCGAACGGCATTGTCCTGCTCCATCTGGACCTCGTCAGGGGCGGACTCGTCAAGGGGGCGAATGCTGTCGCTCTGGCGATCAGCGGGTTCACGCGGGAGGCATTCGTCGGAATGTGGCTGGCTGAATCAGGCACGGTGGAAACCGACGCCGGCAAACTGGCCCAGGCACTCGATGACAGCCGGGCGATCCTCGAAGGGGAAAAAGCCAGCTTCACCCTGGAACGGGTAATCCAGCGTCCTGACGGAACTGTGATCCGCCTGAAGTCGGACGTATCCGCTCTTGACCTCGGAACGGTCGAAGATCCGGATGATCCCTTCCCGATCAACGCCGTCGCCCACATCGAAGACGTGACCGACCGGCGGCAGGCCGAAGGTGAACTGCAGCATCAGGCACAACATGATTCCCTGACCGATCTGCTGAACCGGCGCCATTTCATCTGCGAGCTGAACGATCGCCTTGAGCGGGGAGCCTCCGGACGCGGGCCCGGCGCTTTGCTGATGATCGATCTTGACGATTTCAAGAGGGTCAACGACGGACATGGACACCTCGCAGGAGACAGTGTCCTGCGCGAAGTCGCCCGAGTTCTGCGCGATGAATTGCGCGAGAGTGACCCGGTGGCAAGACTGGGCGGCGATGAGTTCGCCGTCTTGCTGCCGCAGGCTGATCTGCCCGGGGCGATACGCGTCGCTGACGCCCTGCTCAAACGCTTCCACGAATCGACGATCGAGATCGCTGGAGCGAACGGGGCCAGTTTCGTTCCCAGCATCAGCATCGGGATCACTGCCCTGAGCGAAGAACTGTTCGACGCCGAAGTGGCCCTCAGGAAAGGTGACCGCGCCATGTATGAAGCCAAACGACTTGGTGGGGCCCGTTACGCGATTTCGCCGGACTGAGATAGCGTCCCGCCAATGGCGATCAAGACTGAAGCGGTTGGAAAAAGCTGGCCCGATTTCGAGTACGAAGTCGGGAAAGAAAAGATCGGCGAGTACTGCCGGGTGATGGAAATCGACAGTCAGGTTCACTTCAGTCGCGATGCGGCGCGGGACGCGGGCTACCGGGAAGTTGTCGCGCCGCCAATGTTCTGTGTCGTTTACAGCGCCGGTGCCCTTGGTCCGGCAATTTTCGATCCGGATGTCGCCATGAACTTCGCGGCGATGGTGCACGGCGGGCAGGAGTTTGACTGGGGCGTCCCGGTCTGCGCGGGCGACACCATCACCACGTCACCCAGCTGCCTGGAGATCTACGAGAAGGACGGCAAGGGTTTTTACGTCTTCGAGACGCTTTCGACAAATCAGGACGGTGAAATGGTCGTGCGCGGGATCTGGACCAACATCGTCAGGGGAGTGTGAAATGACTGAATGGGCAGAGGGCGACAAGATCGCCGAAATGAAAGTCACGCCGGACAAATACGTGCCGCATCGTTACGCCGGAGCTACCGGGGATTTCAACCCGATTCACATCGATTCCGAGTTCGCGAGAATGGTCGGTTTGCCGGATTCAATTCTGCACGGGTTGTACGTAATGGGTCTGGTCGCCCGGGCCGGAACCAGTCAGGTCGCCGACGGGGATCCCAGGGCGTTACGCCGGCTTTCGGTCCAGTTCCGGGGGATGAGCTTCCCCGAGCAGGAAATAACCGTGAGCGGTGAAGTCAAAGCGAACGACGGGGAGTCAGTAACCCTCGACCTGGTCGCTGCCCAGGGTGAAAATGCGGTGATTCGCAACGCTTCTGCCGAGATCTCGCTGCCGTCCGCCTGAACCCGTCACCGCTGTCCGCCGGGTCCGGCTACAGCCAGTCGCCACCGCTACCTACAATGGAAACCATGCTTTCCGAGAGACAAGAACTGATTCTCGGCCTCGTGGTCGACGCATATCTTGATACCGGCCGGCCGGTCGGATCGAAAGCCATTGTCGAAAGCGCCGAACTTTCCTGGGGTCCTTCGACCGTGCGGTCGGAACTGGCGGCACTTGAGGCGGCCGGCTACCTGACCCATCCTCATACTTCCGCTGGCCGGGTACCAACCGATTTCGGCTACCGCCGCTACGTCGAATCGATAATGCTGCGCCCGATTGACCGTACCCCGGCCACGGTCGAACCGGACGCGACCCGCTTCCGGCGTGAAGTGGACGAAGCGATGAGGGAAGCGACCACCGCGCTTTCGACCATGACTGACCTGCTGGCACTGGTTGTGGCCCCACCGATCGGCACGGCCACGATCCACCGGGTCGAAGCCCTCCTCCTGCAGCCGAACGTGGTGATGGTAATCGCGATTACATCGACTGGCGACGTCACTAAACGTGCCTTCACTTTCGATCATCCGGTCGATCCGGGTCTGGTCGAATGGGCATCGAGCTATCTCAACGAGTCACTGGAAGGAATCGATCTGGGTGCCCGTCGTATCGCCTCGAAACTGGCTGACCCTGGCCTTGATCACACCGAAGCGGTTTTCCTCGAGAGGATTTCCCCAGCGCTGGTTGATCTCGAGCAGAACCCTGTTGCCACGCTTTACGTCGAAGGTGCAGGTCGGCTTCTCGATGAACGCCGGGCCCGCGACCTTCCCCAGATCGACCAGCTGATGAACGCGCTCGAGCAGCGGGCTTCAGTCCTTCGAATGATGCGTTCAGCAATCGATGAAAGGTCAGTGTTCCTCTGGATCGGTGCCGAAAATCCACAGCCCGAAATGCGTTCGGTCAGCGTGGTCGGTGCCAACTACGGACTCGGTCACCGGAACCTCGGTTCGGTGGGTGTGGTCGGCCCGACCCGCATGGATTACCAGACCGCAATGGCTTCGGTCAATGAGGCGGCACGCGAACTCTCGTCGTATTTCGAGAACGTATACGCATGAGCAGTCGAGATTATTACGAGGTTCTCGGGGTTTCCCGCAGTTCCACTGACCAGGAAATCAAGAAGGCGTTTCGCAAAATTGCGAGGGAACTTCACCCGGACGTCAACGGACATGACCCGGACGCCGAAGAAAAATTCAAGGAAGCGGCAGAGGCATACGAAGTCCTCTCCGATGAGACGCAGCGCCAGACCTATGACCAGTACGGACGGGATGGCCTGAAGAACGGCGGATTCTCGTCGCAGGCCCAGGGCTTCGGTTCGATCGATGATCTTTTCAGTGCCTTTTTCGGCGGTGGGGGAGGTGGCGGCGGATTCGGCCGCAGTCGAGGACCGGCCCCCGGTGCTGACGTCGGGGTTGCGGTTGAGATCGAACTTGAGGATGTCCTCAACGGGGTCGAGAAGGAAATCGAATTCGATGTCGTAGCTTCATGCGAACACTGCCACGGCAACGGGGCTGAACCCGGAACGCCGATCAGTACCTGCGAAAAATGTGAGGGTGCCGGTGAACTTCGCAGTGTCGCCAACACCGCTTTCGGGCAGATGGTCAGGGCGGTTCCCTGCGACGTCTGCAACGGCGATGGGCGGGTCGCCGAAACGCCTTGTGGTGAATGCTCCGGACTCGGCCGCAAACACAGCAGCAAAAGCCTCAAAGTCGATGTGCCGTCAGGCATCGAGTCCGGTCAGAGGATCCGCATCTCCGGCGGCGGTCACGCCGGCGAGCCAGGAGCACCGAACGGTGACCTGTACGTAGAAGTTGCAGTTGCCGAACGGGCCGACATGATCCGGGACGGAAAAGACCTGATCACGGTGATTGAAGTCGATGCCACCAAAGCGATCAGCGGTGAGCGCCGGGAAGTGGAAACTCTCGACGGAATGGAAGAAATCGAAATTCCGTCCGGCACCCAGCCCGGGGCTGAAACAACGCTGAAAGGCAAGGGTCTGCCTCAGCTCGGGACCTCCCGCCGTCGAGGCAACCATCGTTTCGTCTTCAACGTCGTAATTCCGGCGAACCTGTCGGAAAGCCAGATGCAACTGGTGAACGAACTTGACGGGACGCTCACCGAAGACAACCGGCACCCGAAGGAATCCGGTCTGTTCGGCCGGTTCCGCCGGACCCGGGCCTGAGGGGTGCTGACGTGATTCGACTTGCGGTTCGGTGCCTGCCCGAGCAGGCTGAAATGGTGCTGGCTGAACTGACCGTGCTTGCGCCCGGCGGTGTGGAAGAGACAGCCGGTGAAAATTTCGTCGAATATGCCATTTACGGCGCCGAAGGTGAACTGCCCGACATCGGTGAAGTCGAAGCTGCCAGCGGCGACGGACTGGTTGAAGTCATCGCAACCGAAGTCGCGGACGACTGGGCCGAGCGCTGGCGGGCTTTCCACAAACCGCTTGAGATAGTCGGCAAAGAAACTTCCTTCTGGCTGCGCCCACCCTGGGAAGACATCGGTCCGGGCAAGTTCGAAGTCGTGATCGACCCGGGCCAGGCTTTCGGCACCGGGGCCCATCCGACAACCAGGCTCAGCCTGGAACTGCTGCTCGACCTCCATGACCGGGGCCTGTCCGGCGGACCGCTGACCGATCTCGGAACCGGGTCCGCAGTGCTGGCCATCGCCGCTGCCAAACTCGGCTGGGGACCGATCTCCGGCTACGACCATGAAGAAGCAGCTATTGAAGCGGCGATCGAAAACGCTGAAGTGAACTCGGTTGACCTCGACCTGTTCCGCTGGGACCTCAAAACCGGGCTTCCCGATCTCGCCCCGACCGTTGTCGGCAACCTGACCGCTCCGCTCCTCGAAATGGTCGCGGCCGGGATGACCCCGGAGAACCGTCCGCGGACCCTTGTCTGCTCGGGGCTGCTTGATCGCGAGCGAGAACGGGTGGAAGCCGCATTTGCCGGGCTGGGCCTCGTTTCGAAACGGTTCATCGTGATCGAAGGCTGGGGCGGGCTGCTGTTCGAGGCCGGCTGATGATCGGGGTCTTCGACTCCGGGGTGGGTGGGCTCACCGTGCTGCACGAACTGCTGGTTTCGCTGCCCGCAGAGGACTATCTCTACTTTGGCGACAGCGGCCATTTCCCTTACGGAACAAAAAGCCCGGAAGAACTCCGGGAACGGTCGGTAGCCATTACTGAATTTCTGATTGACCGCGAGATCAAGCTGCTGGTAATCGCCTGCAACTCCGCAACCGCGGCGGCCGCGCCGCTGATCCGGGACATGGGGGAGCAGGCCGGGATCCCGGTAGTAACGGTGATCGGTCCGGAGGCGGAGATCGCTGCGGCAATCACCGAGAACGGCAAGGTCGGGGTGCTGGCGACGCCGGCAACGGTTTCGAGCGGGGCCTATCGCAACGCGCTCGAAAATCAGGGCCGGCCACTCGGGGTGACCGAAGTCGCGGCGCCCGACCTCGCCCCGATGATCCAGAACGAACTCAGCTTCGATGAAGACCTGATCGATACGGTGCGCGGCTACTGCGGCCCGTTGAAGGAAGCTGGCGTCGACACGCTGATCCTCGGCTGCACCCACTATCCGTTGATCGCCCCGGCAATACAGCGGATCCTCGGGCGGGACGTGCGCCTGGTCACTGCCGGTCACGCGATCGCCGGTGCGATCCAGCGTGAACTTGCCGCTACCGGGTCACTGAATGTGAATGGCACAGAGGGCGACTACCAATTCCTGGTTACGGGCGACGTCGCCGCTTTCGCTGAGGATGGGGCCCGCTTTCTGCAGCTGCCCCTGGCCCGGCGGGTGGGGACAGTCACCATCTGATTCCGGCCGGACCGGTCTCCCGAGTAAGGTTGCCTGGTGATTCGTTACTTCTCGTGGATGGCGGTCGGCATCCTTTTCATGGTCGGAAACATTGCCCCTGTGGGCAAGGTTCTGTGGATCGCGGCTGCGCTCGTGGCGGCAGTCCTGATCCTGCTGAAGGTGCGTTCCCCCAGATACTTCTTCGCGTTCGTGGGGGGCATCGGGGTGACCCTGTTCGGGCTGGCGATGATCAACCACACCTACATCTTCATGGCCTTTTACGGAACGGTTCTTGTCGCTGCCGGAATCGTTGCGTTCTCCGCCTTCGGACCGAGGACCAGCAACGCGGATCCGCCTGAGTCGTTTCCCTGATCTGCCGCGACAGGTACGCTAGGTACATGTCAGCTGCAGACCAGATTCGAGATGACGCCCGCGCCGCCCTGAAAGATGGGGATCGTAAGCGCTCATCGGCCCTGCGCATGATCCAGGACGTCCTCCAGCAGGATGCGAAACTCGGCAATGACGATGAAGTGGCCGCCCTGCAGCGGGAACGCAAGAAGCGAATCGAAGCAGCAGAAGCTTTCGCTGGCGCAGGCCGTACGGAGCAGGCCGAAGCGGAGCGTTTCGAGGCCGAACTGATTACCGCCTACCTGCCCGCCCAGCTCAGTGACGAAGAGCTGAACGCACTGGTTTCGGAAGCGGTCAAAGCGACCGGGGCGACGGAGCAGAAACAGATGGGGCAGGTAATGGGCGCCCTCAAGGACAAGGTCGCGGGACGGGCCGACGGCAAGCGAGTGAGCACGGCAGTGCGGGAACACCTTGCCTCGTAGAACCCTGAGCCTGGAAAACAACGTAGCGGCAGAACTCGCCGGATCCGGGGATTCGATCCTCAAGGCGCTGCGCGAACGAACCTCCAGCAAGGTTCACCTGCGCGGCAACCAGTTGACCCTTGAAGGCGAAAACGAAGAGATGGACGAAGCTGCCCGTCTGGTTGAAGAGATGATCGACCTGATCGAAGATGGCAACGAGGTCCAGCCGGAAACCCTCGATTCCGTGAAGAACGCGATCCAGTCGTCCCGGCGTCCGGCCGAGATGCTCAACGATGTTGTCTGGCACAACCGCAACACCCGCGTGGTGCCAAAGACGGTCAACCAGAAGATCTACGTGGATTCGATCCGCGAGAACACAGTCACTTTCGGCATCGGCCCGGCCGGCACCGGCAAAACATTCCTGGCGGTGGCGATGGCGGCGGCTTCACTGATCGAGGGGGAAGTGCAGCGGATCATCCTCACCCGCCCCGCAGTCGAGGCCGGCGAAAGCCTCGGCTTCCTGCCCGGGGATCTTCAGGCAAAAGTCGATCCGTATCTGCGACCGCTGTTCGACGCGCTTTACGACATGCTCGATCCGGACCGGGTGAACGGATACTTCGACCGCGGCGTGATCGAAGTCGCGCCGCTCGCTTTCATGCGCGGCCGCACCCTGAACGATGCTTTCGTGATCCTCGACGAGGCCCAGAACACCACCCCGGAACAGATGAAGATGTTCCTCACCCGGCTCGGCTTCAATTCGAAGATGGTGGTTACGGGCGACGTCACCCAGATCGACCTGCCACGGGACAACAAATCCGGTCTGGTGGTCGTGCGTGACATTCTCGAAGACATCGACGATGTCAGTTTCGTCAAGTTCGGCGGCTCCGACGTGGTTCGTCATCGCCTGGTCCAGCGCATCGTCGCGGCCTACGGCGAACACGACGAACGCGAAAACAACCGGTGAGCATCGACCTGTCAGACGTGCCGGCCGAGTTTGGGCCGGCCGTATCCCTGACTCTCGAAGCGGTCGGGGTGGAAGAGGGCCATCTGGCGGTGGAAATCGTCGATGAAAGCAGGATCCATGAGCTGAACCTGCAGTTCAGGGACAAGGACAAGCCCACCGATGTCCTTTCATTCCCGGTGGATGAAGACGGGCCCAGCGCCGGTCCGAGGGAACTTGGAGACGTGATCGTCTGTCCGGAGTTCTGCACCGACCTGACCGAGGCAGTTGTCCACGGGGTGCTCCACCTTTGCGGTTACGACCACGAAAATGATTCGGGCGAGATGTTCGAAGTTCAGGACCGCGTCATGATGGGACTTGAAATGAACGAGCCTGAAACAACAAGATCCGGATTCGTTGGCCTTGCCGGTCGCCCCAACGTTGGCAAGTCAACCCTGATCAACGCAATCGTGGGTACCAAGGTGGCGATCGCCACGGTTCGGCCACAGACAACCAGGCGTGCCGTTCGTGGCATTGCCACCGATCTTGATGCCGGCAAACAGGTTGTCATGATCGATTTGCCCGGCGTGCAGCGTCCACGGGACGAACTCACCGAACGCATGCAGAAGAGCGTTGAGCGGGAACTGAACGACGCCGACGTCGTCCTCCTCGTCATCAACGGAGAGGAAGGGGTCGGTGCCGGCGACCGGTTCATCGCGGAATCCCTGTTGGCAATGAAGGGCAACACCAGGGTTGTCTGCGCGGTCAACAAGGCCGACCGGCTTGGACGGAACATCATTCCGGTTCTGGCCGCAGCTGCCGAACTCAAGGGCGTCGATGAGGTCTTTCCGATCAGTGCCCTGAAGGGTGATGGAGTTACCGAGCTGACTGAGCACCTGGGCAACCTGATGCCCGAAGGGCCGTACATGTATCCGCCCGGGGATCGTTCCGACCAGCCGGAAGAACAGTTGCTGGCCGAACTGATTCGCGGCGAGATCCTGATCCGGACGAGGGACGAAGTCCCGCATTCGGTCGAAGTGAAAGTCCGGAAGATAAGCGAGCGCGAAGACGGCCTGGTCACTGTAGAAGCCGAAATCTGGGTTGAATCGGAATCCCAGAAAGGGATCCTGATCGGCAAACAGGGTTTCAAGATCGGTGAGATCGGCAAGGGTGCCCGCCGCGATATCGAGGCTGAACTCGATTGTCGGGTCCATCTCGATCTCCAGGTCAAGGTCCGCAAGAAGTGGCGTCGGGACGTCGACATGCTGGACCGGCTCGGAATCGAATAGTCGGGACGTTCAGCATCGGCGGGCCAGGCAGAACATCGACGGGATCACCCGGTGTTTTCTAAGCCGGGCGGCCTGGCCGCGACCGTAGTCACGCTAGTCGTGCCGCTGGTGATCCTCGGCAACGCGATGGTCCTTCTGCTGTTCCCGACCATGCCTGCGTTCCAGTACAGCCTGCCGGGATTCCCGGACGATCCGCTGGGGCTCGTCGGGCAGGACCGGATTGACCTCGCGGTGGCCGGGGTCAAATCGATCTGGCCGGTCGGTGCGGGTGAGCAATACCTGCGGGACGCCCGTCTGCCCGAAGGTGGATCCGCGTACACCGATTTCGAGATCGATCACATGAATGACGTGAGGTCGTTGATTCGCTGGGGGCTTGGCATCTGGCTGATATCGCTGGTGGCGCTGATCACGGCAGTGACGGCCCTGGTGAAGCAGGGGCGGCAGTACCTGGCGCTCAGGGCAGCGGGCCGGGGCCTGATCGTGGGTGGGGTGGCGCTGGCAGCATTGGGATTGCTGATGCTGGTCGCATACGACTTCTTCTTCGACGGGTTCCACAACATCTTCTTCGCGGACGGAACCTGGAACTTCGCTGACGAATACACCTTGCGTCGTATCTATCCCGATGCGTTCTGGGTCAACGCTTCGGCCGCATTCGTGGTGCTCGCCCTGATCCAGGGCACGGTTCTGGGTCTGGTCGTCAGGGGGGCTGCTGGTACCGCGGGTTCCCCCGGCCGGTCCACGCCATAGGATTGACCAATGAAAATCAGGCTCACAATCGTTTCGGTTCTCGCTGTCGGTGTTCTGCTCGCGGGCGGCTGCGGCGGTGATTCGTCCTCGGATAACTCCGAAGACGAGGCGGCAATCACTTCTCTGGTCGAAGAGGTCAACCGGGTGAGCAAAGACCAGGACGCACAGGGTTTCTGTGCCCTGATGCAGCCGAGCGGGGTCAAAGCAACCTTCGACACTTACGGCAAATGTGTGAAAGAGACGGGACAGATCCTCAAACAGTCCCCTCAGGCCCCGACTGACCTGAAAGTGGAAGACATTTCGATCGATGGTGACCAGGCGACGGTGAACCTCTCCGGTGAAACCAGCGGGGCCCCGGTCGAGCTGGTCAAGGAAGACGGCAAGTGGTATGTGCCGCTGTCCACCAGTGACACCGGACTCGAAGCTGGCGAGGCCACGGGCGTTGAGTAATCAGATGAAGGTTGAAGTCAAATTCGATGAAGACGGCCTCGTTCCGTGCATCGCCCAGGACGCTGATTCGGGCGAAGTCCTGACCCTCGCCTACATGAACGACGAATCCCTGAAGCTGACCGAACAGACCGGTCTGGTTCATTACTTCAGCCGTTCACGCCAGGAGATCTGGAAGAAAGGCGAGACTTCCGGCAACGTCCAGAAAGTCCGTCAGCTCCGGGTCGATTGCGACGGCGATGCCCTGCTTGCGCTGGTCGAACCCGCCGGCCCTGCCTGCCACACCGGGGAGCGCACCTGCTTCTACCGCGACCTGCAGACCGGCGAAACACCGGACCCGGTCAACGAAGAAGCCCTGGCCGAGCTGGAGCGCACCCTCGCTGTCCGGGCGACCGAACGGCCGGAAGGCAGTTACACGGTTGAACTGCTCGAAAACCCTGATCTTGCCGCCGAAAAAGTCCTCGAAGAAGCTGAAGAGGTGACCCGCGCGGTCCGCGAAGAAACTGACGACCGGGTGGCGAACGAAGCCGCCGACGTGATCTACCACCTGACCGTTCTCCTGAAATCAAGGGACGTCGGGCTCGATCAGGTGATGGAGGTCCTGAATGGCCGCCGCGGCTGACCTTCGGTCCCGGCTCACTCCGGGCATCGAAGATGCCCGTGACCTGATCGGTGAATCAAATGTGGTCCCGGTGAAGCTGACTTTCACCGACGATTGTGAAACCCCGGTTTCTGCCCTGATGAAACTGCGTGATGCCGGACCATGCTTCCTGCTGGAATCAGCCGAACGCGGCCAGGTCGGGCGTTATTCCTTCCTCGGTACCCAGCCCCGTTCGGTGCTGCGCTGGAACGACGGCGTGCTTTCCGAATTCCCCGGCAGTGCGACTGACGGCGACGGAGAAACCCTTTCGAAGGTTGAAGCACCCGATCCTTACAAAGCGGTAGCAACGCACCTTGAGCGTTACCGCGTGGCCGAGTTGCCCGGGATGCCCCCGTTTGCCGGTGGCGCGGTCGGGCTTTTCGGCTACGACCTGGTGCGCACAGTCGAGCCGCTTGGCCCGCCCAATCCGGATCCGCTTGGGCTGCCCGACCTGGCCCTGATGATTACCGACGTCATGGTCATTTTCGATCACCTTCACAACGAGACCACGATCATGGCCTGCGCCTTTGCCGATGACGGCGGCATCGACGCCGCCTGGGAACGCGCTGCCGAAAAGATCGAATCGGTCCGGGAACGGCTCCGCGGCCCGGTGCCCACAGTTGCCGGCACCGAGGCGGTTGATTCCCCGGAGTTCCAGTCGAACGTCAGCCGCGAAGAGTTCGAAGCGACGGTTGCCCGAATCGTCGAATACATCTACGCCGGGGACGCCTTCCAGGTAGTTCCATCACAAAGGTTCACTGCCGAAGCGAAAGCCGAGGCTTTCTCGATCTATCGCGGCCTGCGTTCGGTCAACCCGTCGCCCTACATGTATTTCCTCGAGTTCGGTGATTTCCAGATTGCTGGAGCGTCACCGGAACCTCTGCTCAAGGTCAACGGCGATGTGGTCGAAATCAGGCCGATCGCCGGAACCTCACCGCGCGGAGGCAGTGAAGAAGAGGACCGCCGCCTGGCCGAAGAACTCATCTCCGACCCGAAGGAGCGGGCCGAACACGTGATGCTGGTCGATCTGGCCCGCAACGACATCGGCCGCGAAGCGGTGTACGGCACCGTGAAAGTGGAAGAACTGATGGTCGTCGAGACCTACTCCCACGTAATGCACATCGTCAGCCGGGTGACCGGACAGTTGAAACCGGGAGTCGGGGCGCTCGACGTGCTTCGTTCAGCCCTGCCGGCCGGCACCCTGTCCGGGGCACCGAAAGTCCGGGCGATGCAGATCATCGACGAGATGGAAAAGGTGAAGCGCTGCTCCTACGGTGGTGCGATCGGTTACCTGTCATGGGGCGGAGATCTCGATACCGCAATCCACATCCGCACCGCCGTAATCAAGGACGGCCAGGTTCACATCCAGGCCGGCGGCGGCACCGTGGCCGATGCCAAACCCGAATACGAATACATCGAGTCCGTGAACAAAGCCAAAGCGATGGTTCGCGCAGTCGAAGTTGCCTGTGAAAACCCCGACTGGGCCTGAGATGCGCGTCCTCGTAATCGACAACTACGACTCCTTCACCTACAACCTGGTGCAGTTCCTCGGTGAACTTGGTGCCGAGGTGGAAGTGATCCGCAACGACGTCAAACCGGTTGCCGAACTGCTCGATGGCGGCTATGACCGGGTGGTGGTTTCGCCCGGTCCCTGCACGCCGAACGAAGCCGGGGTTTCGCTTGAAGCCATCCCTGCATTCGCTCGGGCCGGAATACCGGTACTCGGGGTCTGCCTGGGACACCAGGCGATGGTTCAGGCCTTCGGCGGTACCGTGGTTCAGGGAGAGCCGGTTCACGGCAAGGACGCCGAGATCGAACACGACGGAAAGACGATCTATGCCGGTTTGCCGAACCCGCTGGTCGTTGGCCGGTACCACTCACTGATCGCCGGACCGGAAATCCCCGACGAGCTTGAAATCAGCTCGACCTTCGGTGAGATTGTCATGGGTGTAAGACATCGTGATCTGCCCGCCGAAGGCGTCCAGTTCCACCCGGAATCAGTGTTGACCCCCAACGGAATGTCGATGATCGCCACCTTTCTAGGAGAAACCCTTGCCGAATGAAATCGTGACCCGGGCGATCGACGCGGTTGCTTCAGGCAACCATCTGACCGCAGACCATGCTTCCGCCGTCCTTTCCGAAGTGATGGAAGGCCGGTCCAGCGAAGTCCAGACCGGCGCGTTCCTGATCGCCCTGCGCACGAAAGGCGAAACCGTGCCGGAACTGGTTGGCCTGGCCCGGACCATGCGGTCGCTCGCGACCCCGGTCAACGCGACCCGGGACGACCTGGTGGATACAGCCGGAACCGGAGGCGGTCCTTCAACTTTCAACGTTTCGACCACCGCCGCGATCGTCGCTGCCGGTGCCGGATGCGCCGTGGCCAAACACGGCAACCGGTCGAATACGAGTCTCAGTGGTTCGGCCGACCTGCTCGAAGCGCTCGGGGTCGACATCGAAATCGAACCGTCCCTGGTTGGCCGTTCGGTTGACGAAGTCGGTTTCGGCTTCATGTTCGCGCCGAAACACCATCAGGCGATGGCTCATGTGGTGCCGGTCCGCAAGGAACTCGCGGTTCGCACCATCTTCAACTTCCTCGGGCCGCTGACCAACCCGGCGGGAGCTTCACGTCAGGTGATTGGCGTGGCCGACCGCCGTTATCAGGAGACGATCGCCGAAGCTCTGGTCGGGCTCGGGTGTGAATCGGCACTGGTGGTCGCCGGGGATGACGGCCTCGACGAGATCTCGATTTCCGGTCCTTCCCGGATGATCGAGGTGTCGGAAGGTGGCACGAGGGAAATTCTGGTGGATCCCCGCGAATACGAAATCGAACTCGCGGACCTGTCCACGGTTGCCGGTGGAACCCCGGAAGAGAACGCTACGGCGACCCGGGCAGTGCTCGAAGGGGAACGTTCACCGCGCCGTGATCTGGTTCTGCTGAACGCTGCCGCGGCGATCTATGTCGGTGGCAAAGCCGATGATTTCGGGGCCGGGGTGGAGGCCGCCCGCGAAGCGATCGACACGGGTGCCGCCGCAGGTGTTCTTTCACGCCTCGTCAGCTTCACCGCCGACCGGTAAGGTTCACTCATCTAGTGGGCATTCTTGAGCAACTGATTTCTGCTGCGAGCAAAGGCGTTGACCAGCGTCGTCGCGAAGTTTCGCTGGCGGACCTTGAGTCACGACTTGGTGAACGGGACAAGGACCGGCCTTTTCGCGAGGCTCTGACCCGACCTGGCATGTCGTTGATCTGCGAATACAAACGACGCTCACCGAGTGCCGGGGACATCGCGTCGGGCACCGACCTTGCCACCCAGGTCAAGGCATATGAAGCCGGAGGCGCGGCCGCACTGTCGGTCCTTACCGACGAAACCCATTTCGGCGGCGAGCTCGCTGACCTCGCTTCGGCGCGAGCTGCCTGCGGCCTGCCGATCATCCGCAAGGACTTCGTGGTCGACCGCTACCAGCTGCTCGAAGCCGCCGTCGGTGGTGCCGATGCGGTTCTGCTGATCGTCGCCGTCCTGGACGACAAGCGCCTCAAGGCATTCCAGGCCGAAGCCTGGGAGCTCGACCTCGATTGCCTGGTCGAAGTCCATGACGAAGCTGAACTCGACCGCGCACTCGAAGCGGAAGCGGAAGTGATCGGAATCAACAACCGCAACCTTGACACCGGTGTGGTTGATGTCCAGACCACCTACGACCTGATCACCGATGTGCCGGCAGGCAAGACAGTCGTTTCCGAAAGCGGGATCTCGCACCGCGAGGAACTGGTCGAACTCGAAAGGGTCGGCGTGGATGCCGCCCTGATCGGTGAAAGCCTGATGCGCTCGGAAGATCCGGAAAACAAGGTTCGCGAACTCGCGGGCAGCGGTGAAAACACCACCGAGCATTTCCTGCCCTGACCGAACACCTTTAGAAAAGTCTAAGAACCGGCTTAGACAGGGCGAATGGCAGCGGGGCATGATGCGGCAATGAATAGTCGCAGCAGTTCCTTAAAAACTTTGATCACGGCCGCCTTCCTGGGCGGCCTCATCGTCGCCGTCCTTGGATTCGGTGCCGTTTCTACCGGGTTGGTTGGCAAGACCGAGACGACCACGAACACGATCGCGGCGGCTACTCCCATATCCAGCGACAGTGGCGATAGCGACCAGGGCCTGGTCAACCAGATCTATGAACGTGACGGTGCCGGGGTCGGGTTCATCACCGCCTCGGGTGTGTCTGGCGAAAGCTCCGAGTTCGATCCTTACGGCCAGTCGCAGCAAGGGACCGCTACCGGTTCCGGCTTCCTGATCGACAAAGAGGGCCACATGGTCACCAACAACCATGTGGTGAGTGGTTCCGACAACATCACGGTGACTCTGGGCGATTCGGACACCAGCTATGACGCTGAAGTTCTCGGCTCGGACGAATCGAGTGACCTCGCGTTGCTGAAGGTCGACGCGCCCGACGACGCCCTGCATCCTCTTTCCATCGGCAACTCCGACGACATGAAGGTGGGTGACCCGGTGGTCGCCATCGGTAATCCTTTCGGACTTGACCGTACCGTCACTACAGGCATCGTTTCCGCTCTCCAGCGGGAGATCCAGAGCACCAACGGGTTTTCCATCTCCAACGTGATCCAGACCGATGCTTCGATCAACCCCGGTAACTCGGGTGGCCCGCTGATCAACGCTGACGGCGAAGTGATCGGTGTCAACTCCCAGATCGCAACCGGTGGTAGCGGCAATGGCAGCGTCGGCATCGGTTTCGCGATCCCGGCGAACACTGTCACCAACGTCGTTGAGCAGCTCAAGGAAGACGGAACCGTTGAGTACGCATTCCTGGGAATCAGTGGAGCTCCACTCAGCTCGCAGATCTCCGAGGCGCTGAACCTCGATCTCGACAGCGGCATCCTGATCCAGGAAGTCACGGATGGCAGCGGCGCTGACAAGGCCGGCCTGCTTGGCGGCAAAGAAGCCGTCACCGTTCAGGGGACGCAGGTAATCACCGGCGGCGACATCATCACCAGCGTGAACGGTGAAGAAGTCACCTCGATGGAGGATGTCATCGGACTCGTAAACGATTCGAAGGTGGGCGACAAGCTCGATCTGACCATCGACCGCGACGGTGAATCCAAAGATGTGACGGTCACGCTCGGCTCCCGCCCGGAAGATTCATCTTCCTCCGGTTCCGAGGGCCAGCAGCAGCAACAGCCGCAGGAACAGGAGCAGCTGCCGCCGGGCTTCGGACAGTAGGAGAACCCGGACGCCAGACAGGCGACAGCAGGAAAGGAAAAGGGGCCCGGCCGGGCCCCTTTTTCATTGCCACGGGGTCTCCCGTTTTGCCGTTCCCCTACGCTTGATGCATGAAGGTAAAGGTCTGCGGAATAACCAATCTTGAAGACGCCGAAGAAGCCGTTGGCCTCGGCGCCTGGGCGATCGGCCTCATCCACACCAAAGACAGCCCCCGTCGGGTCAAGTTCACGGATGCCGCCGAGATCGGAGCGGCCTTCCGGCGCGACGCCGAAATCGTTGGTGTGTTCACGAATCCGACCCTCGACCGTGTGGTCCAGGCAGTCGAGAATGCGAACCTGAGCATGGTGCAGCTGAGCGGAAACGAAGGCATGTCTTTCTGCAACGAAGTTGCCCGCCGTACCGGAGTCAAAGTAATCAAGGCGGTTCATGTGGCCGATGCGGGCGACATACCCGCCTCGGCGGCCTACCGCACCGATTTTCACCTTTTCGACACCGGCGGAACCGGAAAGTTTGGTGGATCAGGAAAGACCTTCGACTGGGATCTGCTCGCAGGCCACCATTCCGATGTTCCCTTCATCCTGGCCGGAGGCCTGACCGCCGAAAACGTGACTGAAGCGATCAGGACCACCCGTCCCGACGCGGTTGACGTGGCCAGCGGGGTTGAATCGAAGCCCGGTTTCAAGGATCACTTCAAGATGGCGCAGTTCTTCGAAGCTGCCCGTTACACCCCGGTGGCCTGAGATGGATACGCAGAACCAGCGGGTGAGCCAGTCCATGCGGGAATTCCCGGGTCGATTCGGTCCTTACGGCGGCCGCTACGTGCCGGAAACCCTGATCCCGGCACTCGACGAACTTGACGCCGCCTGGGCAGAAGCCCGGGTCGACCAGGAATTCATTACCACCCTGGCCAACCTCCAGCGGGACTACATCGGAAGGCCAACCCCGCTTTACCTCGCCAACCGCCTGAGCGAGCGGGTAGGCCGCAGGATTTACCTGAAGCGTGAGGACCTGGCCCATACCGGGGCCCACAAGATCAACAACGCGCTGGGACAGGTGCTGCTGGCCAAACGGATGGGCAAGAAACGGATAATTGCCGAGACCGGGGCCGGTCAGCACGGTGTTGCCACAGCCACCGCCTGCGCTCTGCTCGACGTCGAATGCGTCGTCTTCATGGGCAGCGAGGACATCCGCCGTCAACGGCCGAACGTGGAGCGCATGGGCCTGCTCGGCGCCGAAGTGGTTCCGGTGGAAGTGGGCGCCAGAACACTCAAGGAAGCGGTAAGTGCCGCGATCCGAGACTGGGTCACCAACGTCGAAACAACCCATTACGTGATCGGATCGGTTGTCGGCCCGGCACCGTTCCCGTTGCTGGTCAGGGATCTCCAGCGCATAATCGGTGACGAAGCCCGCTCCCAGGCGCTCGCGGCCGAAGGGCTGCTGCCCGAACGGGTGATCGCCTGCGTCGGTGGCGGATCGAACGCGATCGGTACCTTCACGGCTTTCGTCCCGGATCCGAGCGTCGCCCTGATTGGCGTCGAAGCCGCCGGTGACGGAATCGACACCGATCGTCACGGGGCGTCGCTCACGGCGGGCCGCACCTCGGTTCTCCACGGTTCCATGTCGGCCGTGATTGCCGACGAAGAAGGTCAGATCCTCGAAGCCCATTCGATCTCGGCCGGGCTCGATTACCCCGGGGTCGGGCCGGAACACGCTTACCTGCGCGATACGAAACGGGCCAGATACGTGTCGGTTACCGACACTGAAGCGGTAAATGCCTTCAAGGAACTCAGCCGGATGGAAGGAATAATTCCGGCGCTCGAATCATCACACGCGATCGCCTGGCTACTCGGCGAAGGCGGCAGCGCCGGGAACGGCTACGACGTGGTTTGCCTGTCCGGTCGCGGTGACAAAGACCTCGCTGAAGTCCTGGGGCTGGAAAGTGCCTGAGACAGCTTCTGTGGGTGCCGATCGCATCGAAAACGCTTTTGCCAAGGCGAAAGCCGAAGGCCGGGCGGCGTTGATGCCGTACATGATGGGTGGCTTTCCGGACTCGGCAACATCGATCCGGATCGCCCAGGCCTATGCCGATTCGGGGGCCGACCTGATCGAACTCGGCGTTCCCTACTCGGACCCGCTCGCTGACGGGCCGGTAATCCACAACGCCGCCTCCACCGCACTTGAAGCCGGGGTCAAATTCGAAGACGTTCTCGACACCTGCCGGGCAGTCAGCGACCGGATCCCGGTTGTCCTGATGGCCTACACGAACATGGTTCTCGGCCAGGACGGTCCGGCGGTATTCGCTGAACGGGCGGTAGCTGCCGGAGCATCCGGGGTAATCGTCCCGGACCTTCCCCTCGGTGAGGACGAAGCGACCCGGGATCTGCTCAACGAAGCCGGCCTGGCCGTGGTGCCGCTGATTGCGCCAACTACCCTCGGTGAGCGCCGGACCGAGATCTGCCGGATCGCCGCCGGATTCGTGTATGTGGTTTCGTCGGTTGGAATCACCGGTGAGCGTCAGGAAGTACCGGTTCACCTCAAAGACCTGGTCGATTCGGTCAAAGAGAAGGCGGAAGTGCCAGTCGCGGTCGGATTCGGCATCGGCACCCCGGAACAGGCTGCGGAAGTGGGTCGGATCAGCGATGGCGTGATCATCGGGTCGAAACTGGTGCGTGAAGTGGCCGACGCCGAAAGCGCCGATGCCGCGGTTGAAGCCGTATCCCGGTTCCTGACCGAGACCGGCGAAGCGATGGGCAAGTAGTCCATCCTCCGCATTTAGGTAGGATTACGCCGATGCTTATCCCGGTCTCTTTCTTCGTCGCAGTGGCTCTGGCCGTCTTCTCCTTTTCGCAGGGGCAGGGTGGACCCGTGGCCGGTCTGGTTTTCTTCGGCGTTCTCTTCATCGGCGTTTTCCTGCACGTCAGCCGTCCGCTGATCCTGAAGGTAAAGCCGTTGATTCCCGTTCCCGGCCGGAACAAGAACTAGCCAACCCTCTTCACGTCGGCCGGTGGAAACTGGCGACGTGAGATCAACCTGCACCTCCGGAAGTCGCACCGGATAGGGTGACCGTCCTGGCGAACGGAATCGGAAGGCAACATGGGGATCAGAGGGTTTCAGAAGGGTGTTCTGCTGGCAGCGGTTTTGATGGCCGGGTATCTGCCAGCTGCGGACGCCCATGCGACCATCGACCTTCGCGGAGAGTGGGCGACCACACAGCCTGATCGCGGCAATTACGGTTCAGGATTAGCTGTAGGCCCGGACGGATCCGCCTACGTCCTCACCAAAGGCCGGAACCAGATCGTGAAATACGCCGCCGACGGCACCATCGCCGACCGCTGGCAAATCCGGGCGCAAGGGCCGACTGCGCTAACCGTCGATTCGCGAGGAATCGTGCTCGTGGCGGTCAACCGAAAGCTGGAGCGCTACACGGGCGACGGGCAGCGCCTCCGTCCCTGGCGGTACGACTTTCCGAAGAAAGCCGTCAGGCTTGCCGACGTGTCAGCCATCACCGTGGGTCCGGACGGCACGGTCTATCTGCTCGACTGGCTCGACTCCACGATAGTTCGGCTTTCGCCTGACGGCAGCTACCTCGGCCAGTTCGGTCGGTGGGGATTCGACTCCGGGCAGTTCCTGCTGCCGGAGGATCTCGCGGCCGGGCCCGACGGCCGCATTTACGTAATCGAATCGGTTTCCTCCCGGGTGCAGGTGTTCGGCCCGCACGGCAGGTTCATCGAAGAATGGGGAGCGGAAGGGCTGGGCCCCGGACAGTTCTGGGAAACGTCCAGCATCGCGATCGACGATCAAGGACTCATGTACATCACCGATCAATACCTGAACCGCGTGCAGGTATTCAATGCCGACGGACAGTTCCTCGACCAGATTGGAAGCCGGGGCGGAGGGCCGGGCCGGTTCCGGGATATCGAAACGCTGGCCACTGACCCGGACGGAACATTCCTCGTCGGCGACAAAAGTGGCAGGCGACTCCAGCGGTTCATCTACACGGACGGGCCCCACAGACGCCAGGCCCAGATTTACTTCAGCGCACGGGACTGGCCGATCCAGTCAACCCCGGGCCGGAAACGGTGGCTGCCAATGGACATTCTGAACTTCGGTGATATCGCCGCCAGGGACCTTGTCGTCTGTCCGATCAGGACGAATCGATTCTCGAAACAGGCGTTGCGCGGAGTCAAATGCCTTCAGATCGGGTCAGTCAAAGCGATGAAACGACGGAAGTTTGGCTTTCGGGTAAAGGTGCCCGCAAACGTGCCCCACGGGAAGTTCAGGTCTCTGCGATTCAGCCTGCGCAGCGAAAATGCCGGGGGCGGATCGATACCGGTGGCGATCTACGCCGGCCACGATTTCAGCTGGGACATGGACTGAACGGGGTCAGTCAACCGCGATCAGGCTGCGGGCGAGAGGATTGCCCGGAAACTGATGGATCCTGCTGTCGGCCAGACGACCGACGTCAATCATGCGGAACCCGGCCTTTTCGAAAAGGCCGGCAACGGTTTCTTTCGCCTCGAGGTCATCACCGGAGATGAACAGCACCCTTCGGCCCTCCGGCAGCACCGGATCTTCGGCCAGGACCGCCGCCAGCAGGATGTTCGCTGTTTTCACCACCCGGGCGCCAGGGACCAGTTCGGCGAAAACCTCACTGGAACTGCGCTCACCAAGATCTATCGCTTCGTAAGTCGGCGGGGCGACCGCATTGTTCGCGTCGATCACGATCCGTCCATTCCAGTCCGGCAGGCCGTCCAGGGCCGACGGGATGTGGGCCCAGGGCACCGCGACCGCGACAACGTCACAGGCTGCGGCTTCACCGATCGTGCCGGCGCTCGCACCAGTCCCGAGGTTTTCGACCACATCGCTCAGGGTCTCCGGGCCACGACTGTTGGCGATCAGCACCTGCTGACCACCCCTCAGCATCTGGGCGGCAATTGCCTGCCCGATGTTCCCGGCTCCGATGATTCCGATTCTCACGGTTACTTCTTCAGCAGGTTGGCCATCGCGCCAGCCAGTTCGGGCTGTTTGAACTCATAACCGTTGTCGGTCGCCGTGCGGGGGAAAACCCGCTGGCCTTCGGTAAGCACACCCCCGAATTCGGATCCGCGAAGTGCCTTGATCGCGAAACCGGGAATCGGTGCGATCGCCGGACGTCCCAGAGTTTTGCCAAGGACCTTGGAGAACTCCTTGTTGGTCACCGGGTTGGGCGCGGTCGCGTTCACCGGTCCGCTGGCCGCTTCGTTATCGATCGCCCAGAGCAGAATTCCAATTTCGTCATTGCGGTGGATCCACGACATGTACTGCTTGCCGCTGCCGATCGGTCCGCCAACGCCGAGCTTGAAGGGGGTGAGCAGTTCACCGAGCAGGCCACCGCGCGGGTCAAGCACATGACCGGTACGAATCGTGGCTACACGCAGATCGTCATCGGCCGCCGAGTTGGCGGCTGCTTCCCAGCGAGTCACGACACCGGAAAGGAAATCGGTTCCCGGTTCGGCGTCTTCATACAGAAGTTCGTCGCCGCGGTCGCCGTAATAGCCAATCGCTGAACCGGAAATGAAAACTTTTGGCGGACTGTCCACGGTGGCGATCGCGTCGGCGAGGTTCTTCGTCGCCTTGATCCTGGATCTCGCGATCCGGTCCTTCACATCATCGTTCCAGCGCTGGTTTATCGGCTCTCCGGCGAGGTTTATTACCGCATCGGTGCCTTCGAGCGATTCCGCAGGTGGACGCTCCATGGTTGACTCCCAGCCGTGCCATTCAACCCTCGGCTGGGCCTGTTCAGCCTTTTGCGGGTTTCGGCTCAGGGCCACGACCCGGTCGCCCCGATCGAGCAAAGCGTTGCAGAGACCGGAACCGATCAACCCCGAAGCGCCCGTAACAAGAATTCGCCTGCCTGTAGCTTCAGAAGTGACTTTTTGTGTCATTGCGACTATTCTAGTCCGATCCGTAGGTGTCACTTAGATCAGGCAGCACTTGGCTTTTCGCAACACTGCCTGGTCGCTCTTCCGTGAGGCAGGAAATGCCATATGACGCCGGGCAGGGACGCAGGTTCTACGGGATCCTGACCTCGGTGGTTGTTCCCAGGCCGATTGCCTGGATTTCAACCATCTCGAAAGATGGCGTCGAAAACCTGGCTCCCCATTCGTTGTTCACGATCGCCAGTGCGGAGCCGGCGATAGTCCAGTTCACCTCGGTCGGGCACAAGGATTCCCTGCGAAACGCCGTCGAAACCGGAGAATTCGTGGTCAACCTCGCGAACCGGGACAACTTCGAGAAAATCAACGCATCCGGCACGAACTACCCGCCCGAGATCGATGAATTCGAGGCGCTCGGACTGGAGCGAGAACCTTCCGTTTCGGTCAGGCCATCAAGGGTTGCGAGTTCACCGGTCGCACTCGAATGCTCCACCGAAGGAATCCGGGACTTCGGGGAATCCGTGGTCGTCTTTGGCCGCCTCAAACATGTGGCGGTCGACGAAGCGGTGCTCACTGATGGCTGGCCGGACATCCACAAACTTCAGCCGCTGGCCCGCCTTGGGGGGCCTGTTCAATGGTCCGAGATAGGCGAAGTTCTCGAAATCAACCGGATTCCTTACGAAGAAACCGGCGCCTGACTCTGCTCAGCAGCTAGCCGAGGGTTGTGAAAGCGCCAGTTTCAACCGAGAAGCGGGCGGCACCTGACCGTTTGGCTTCCTCGACCACTGCCGCGGCCACCATCGGGGCGACATCGCGGTCGAATACGGAGGGGATGATGTAGTCCTCGGACAGGTCGTCATCGCTGACCACGCTGGCAATGCCGCGGGCGGCGGCCATCTTCATGTCTTCGGTGATCTGTGGCGCTCCGGCATCGAGCGCGCCGCGGAAGATGCCAGGAAAGCAGAGCACGTTGTTGATCTGGTTCGGATAATCCGACCGGCCGGTGGCCATGATGCGCACATACTTGGCCGCCTCCTCCGGGGAAACCTCCGGGTCCGGGTTCGACATGGCGAAGACGATCGGGTCCCGGTTCATCTTGCCGAGCGATTCGGGCTGGATGATTCCCGGGCCGGACAGTCCAATGAACACGTCCATGCCTTCGATCACATCGTCTGGGGGGCCGAGCAGGTGGTCGGGGTTCGAGTTCTCGGCGAACCACTTCTTGATGCCGCTGAGCTCGCCGGCCTGGTAATCCTCACGGGTGGTAGAAAGGGCACCCTTGCGGTCGCAGCCGACCACGTGGGTGAGCCCTGCGGCCAGCATCATCTTGGTCACCGCTACGCCGGCGGCGCCGAGACCGACCATGAGGACACGCAGTTCCTCGATCGGCTTGTCGATGATCTTCAGCGAGTTGAACAGCGCGGCCATCGTGACCACAGCGGTGCCGTGCTGGTCGTCGTGGAAGACGGGGATGTCGATCAGTTCCTTGAGCCGGTCCTCGATTTCGAAACAGCGCGGAGCGGAAATGTCTTCGAGGTTGATGCCGCCGAAAGTCGGGGCCATCAGTTCGACCGCGCGGACGATTTCGTCGGGGTCCTTGGTGCTCAGGCAGATCGGGAACGCGTCGACACCCGCGAACTCCTTGAAGAGCATGCACTTGCCTTCCATCACCGGCATTGCCGCTTCCGGCCCGATGTCACCGAGGCCGAGCACGGCAGTGCCATCCGAGACGACCGCCACCGTGTTCTTCTTGATCGTGTATTCGAAGGCCAGGTCCCGGTTCTGGTTGATCGCGGTACAGACACGAGCAACACCCGGGGTGTAGGCCATCGAAAGGTCATCACGGGTTTTCAGCGGGTATTTGTTCTCAACCGAAACCTTGCCTCCACGATGCATCTGCATCGTGCGGTCGGTGTAGTCGATAACCCGGCACCCACGGATCGAACCGATCCCGCGCAGGATCTGCTCCCAGTGCGGCTGATCGATCGCATCAACGGTGAACTCACGAACCCTTTTGCCTTCACCACCGGCCCCCGGAATCAGGTCCACGCTTACGAGCGAACCACCCGAACCGGCGATAGCGGCCGTCAATTTGCCGAGAGGCTCTTGACGGGCATCGAGTTCGACGCGGACAGTGACGCTGTATTGGGCGCTGACAGGAGGCATCCATCAATCATAAGGAGCGCCGGGCACAGCCGTCTGGCCAGAGGCACCGAATTTCCTTGCAGGGCACCCATATGATCTCCCGGTGACCGCAGACGACGAGAATCCCGAACTTTTCCTGATTGACGGCAACAGCCTCGCCTACCGGGCATTTTTTGCCCTGCCAGACACGATGGCGACTTCAGATGGTCGGCCAACCAATGCGATCTTCGGCCTCGCTTCGATGCTGGTCAAACTGATCTCCGATTTCAAGCCGCGTCAGGTAGTGGTTGCCTGGGATGCGGGCATGTCAGGACGTGAAGTCGTCTATCCGGAGTACAAGGCTCAGCGGCCGCCGAAACCCGACCTTTTGCGCGCGCAATGGCCGAACCTGGTCGAACTGGTCGATGCCTTCGGCTACGCCAACGTCAAGGTTGATGGCTACGAAGCGGATGACGTGATCGCGTCGCTGGTGGCCCAGGCGCGGGACCGGAACATCACTACCGTTGTCGTGACCGGGGATCGTGACGCCTACCAGCTGGTCGGTGACGGCGTGACCGTTATGGCCACTGGCCGGGGAATCACCGACATCAAGATTTACGATCGTGACGCGGTAAAGGAACGCTACGGCGTCTACCCGGAAAGGGTCGTCGACCTGATGGGCCTGCGCGGCGACACTTCGGACAACATCCCCGGCGTTCCCGGCATCGGCGAAAAGACCGCCGCCGCACTGCTTCAGGAGTTCGACACGCTCGAAGACATCCTCGCCAACGTCGACAAGGTTTCCGGCAAGAAACGCAAGGAGAACCTGGTCGAGTTTGCCGATGATGCCCGGATCTCCAAGGCCCTGGCGACGATGAAGTACGACATCGAGATCGACATCGACCTCGACCAGTTGATGTCGACCCCGCCAGATCGCGAAGGCCTGCGGGAATTCATGCACGACTTCGAACTGCGAGCAGCACTCGGTCGTCTTGAAGAAGCGCTTGCGGGTGAAGAAGTGATCCCGGGCGAGCCCGAAGACAAGATCGAGAAGGCCGAAGTCGAAGTGACCGCAGGGTCGATTGCCGAGCTGGCTGAAGGACCGATCGCGGTCGAGGTTTACGGGGGCTGGGCCGCTACCGACGGCAAGCAGTTCCTCGCGGGCGAAGATCCACTTGACGCTTTCGCCCATGACATCTCCAGCCGTCCGCTGGTCGCGCATGACATCAAGGCAATCGCCGGTGGCCGCAAAGGGCTGCTGGCTGCGCTTGAAGCGACCCCGAACGGGCCGGACATCGACCACGACACCATGGTCGCGGCTTTCCTCCTGGAACCAACCCGGCGCACTTACGCACTGGATGACCTGGCCGTGGCCAACGGGCTCGCGCCAGCCGGGGGCGACGATGACGGCCAGATGTCACTGGTCGCCGATGACGACCAGGGGGAAGTCAGGTCACCGGCGCCGGAGATCGCCGCCACCGCCTGGCAGCTCGCCGAGATCCAGAAACCGAAAATCAGGGAGTGGGGCATGGAGCCCCTTCTCCGCGACATCGAACTTCCACTGATCCGGGTTCTCGGGGCGATGGAACGCATCGGGATCAGGATGGATCCCGAAAAGCTCGGCCAGATCAACGCCGGAATGTCGGAACGCATCGATGAGCTCGAATCCCGGATCCACGAACTGGCCGGACATGAATTCACCATCGGTTCTCCGAAACAGGTGGGTCAGGTTCTTTTCGAGGAACTGGGGCTGTCGAAGAAACGGCGGGGCAAGTCCGGATTTTCCACGGACGCCCGGGTTCTCGCCCAGATCCGTGAAGAACACGAAATCGTGGCGCTGATCGAGCAATGGCGCGAATTCAGCAAGCTGAAGAGCACCTATCTCGACACGCTTCCGACCCTGATCGATCCCGACACCGGTCGCATTCACACGACCTTCGTCCAGGTTGGTGCGGCAACCGGGCGCATTTCGAGCATCCAGCCGAACCTGCAGAACATTCCGATCCGGACCGAGGTAGGACGGCCGATCCGGGGCTGCTTCGTGGCCGAACCCGGCAACGTGCTCGTATCGATCGATTACAGTCAGGTCGAACTGCGGATCCTCGCCCACATGGCCGATGAAGACGTGTTGAAGAACTTCTTCCTTGCCGGAGCGGACGTTCATTCCGCCACTGCAGCCCAGGTGTTCGGCATCGATGAATCCGATGTCAGCACCGCCCAGCGCTCGAAAGCGAAAATGGTGAATTTCGGCATCGTGTACGGGCTCACCGGATTCGGGCTGGCCGACCGCCTGAACATCCCTCGGGCCGAAGGCGACGAGTTCGTCAAGGCGTACCTGGAACGTTTCCCCGCGGTCAGTTCTTTCCGCGAACGGATAATCGAAGAAACCACCCGCGACGGCTACTGCACGACTCTCTTTGGCCGGCGGCGTCCGGTGCCTGAACTCAACTCGAGCCAGGGCAATGTGAAGAAGCAGGGGGAGAGGCTCGCGATCAACTCGGTGATCCAGGGCACCGCGGCGGACATCATCAAAGTGGCGATGATCCGTTGCCAGGATGCCCTGGTTGATGCCGGGCTTTCGAGCCGCATCGTGCTGCAGATCCACGACGAACTGCTTTTCGAATGTCCCGAAGCTGAAGCTGAACGGGTGGTCGAGATCGCGAGTCGCGAGATGTGTGGCGCTTTCGATCTTGTTCCTCCGCTCGAAGTTGAAGCCGGTATCGGACCTGACTGGCTTTCGGCGAAGTGACCGCATTCGGTGACGCTCGAGCTTGAGCCATGAGCTGACAGTGATCGCGGTCGTGGCGGTCGGTGCCCAGCTGGCCGTTCAGGCCCCGATCAATGGTGGTCTTGGCCGCACCGTAGGCCGGCTTCCCGCGGCTCTGGTCAGTTTCCTGGTCGGCCTGTTCCTGCTGATTCCGGTCTGCCTTGCTTTCGGTCATCCCGGAAATTTCTCTTCAATCGGCGACGCCAGCCTGCCGACGCTTTTCGGAGGTTTGATCGGAGCCACCTATGTCGCGGTCGCAACGGTCACGATTTCCCGGATCGGGGCGGGCGCGGTCGCGGCGGCAACGATTGCCGGTCAGCTCACCAGCGCGATAGTGATTGACGCTTTCGGCTGGGTTGGCGTTGATGCGATTCCGGTGTCGGGCCTGCGGATCGCCGGTGCGGTCCTTTTGCTGGCCGGCACCCTGCTGGTGGTCTATCGCAAGAAGTATGTGGATGACGTCGAAGGTGCCGGCAAGGCCGGGGTAATTGCTGTCCTGGCGATGACCGCGGCCGGCATGGCGGTCGGTTTCCAGCATCCGATGAACGCCGAGCTTGCCGGTCACATCGGCGGACTGAACGCGACCCTGGTGAACTTCTCTACCGGTCTCGTGCTGCTGCTCGTGCTGGTGCTCGGAACGGGGTCGCTCGGTCAGGTGAGGCGGGTGACAGAAGTCCGGTGGTATTACCTGCTGGGTGGCCTGATCGGACTGATCACTGTCCTGGCCTCACTGTCGGCGGTTGAAACGATCGGAGCGGCGGGTCTCACCGCAGCCCTGGTTACCGGTCAGCTGCTGTCGTCGATCGCGCTCGATCGTTTCGGGGCGTTCGGAATGGAGAAGAGGCTGGTCACCCCGCTCAGGGTGGCGGGTGTGATCCTGCTGATAGCCGGGACGTTCCTGACCGTCACCTGAGCAACACCCAGGTCCACGCCGGGCCAGTACCAGCCAGGCCCGGGCCCGGGCCAGCCACAGACCAACCAGGTCCGGGTCGATTTCACCGTAAGCACCGCGGCAAAATCGACCCGGACATCAAACCGGGTTCGCTGTTTCGACCTTCGTGTCGTTTTGCGGGGTGCCCGTTCCTTCATCGGCCGGGTTTCCCTGGCGACGGGACATGTAGATGAATGGCAGGGCCAAAGCCGAGATTCCGGCTCCGATCAGGTATGAAGATCCGTAACCCCAGACGTCGGCGGCCCGGCCGAGCAGCGGCTGGCTGACAACCCCTCCGGTTGAACCGAGCATCGAATCGAAAGAGAGGATGGTTGCCCGCTGCTTTGACGGAATCATCCCGTTCATGTAGGACTGGCGGATCGGCATCGCGGCGGCGAAAAGCAGGCCCCACACTGCGATCATCGTGACCACGAACCAGAACTGATTCACCAGTCCGATCAGGACCAGGGTGACGCTGCTGACCCCGACCGCGAAAAGCAGGGCGGAAGTCCGCAGTCGAAACAGACCTCGGATCTTTGGTGCCAGGATGCCACCGATGATTTGCGCGCCCGCAACGATCGCCGCAGTGATTCCGGCTATCCCATAAGCCTCCGGGTCACCCGCCAGTTCGAGCAGGTAAGGCTGCAAGGCGTAGAAAGCGTAGAAACTGACCCCGGCGGTGAACGGGGACGCGAGCATCAGCCATTTCACCGACGGCACCCGAAGGCCGTAATCAACTGACGCGTTGACGATCAGCTTCATCTCCTTTACCTGGCCGGTGCTCTTTTTCGCGGAGAAGCCGATGTCCTTCATCGCGGTGAAGGCGAAGCCGAACATGATCAGCAGCACAACCGCCCTCATCACGAAGGGAACGCCCAGGCTGGTCAACTGGGCAACGAAACCGCCTGCCACCGATCCGGTCAGCATGCCGATGCCGGTAACAATCTGGCCGCGCCCGAACACCGTTTCAAGGCTGCCGGTGAATCCGGTCGCATCAAGCGCATCGACCAGCCATGCTTCAACAGCGCCTGAGAAGAAGGTGAATCCGAGGCCAAGCAGGATCGAAACGAGCGCCCACGCCCAGAACGGCCCCGAGATCTGCCAAAGCAGGACGTAGAGCAGGGTGGTGGCCATCAAGGTGACCGTTCCCGCCAGATAAGAGACCCGGCGGCCGATCGTGTCGGCAACCACACCGGTCGGAATCTCGAACAGCACCATGCCAACGGTGAAGAAAGCATTGGCGGCGAAAGCCTCGAAGTTGGAAAGCCCCGCATCGAGCAGGAAGATCGTGTTGATCCCCCAGATGAACGAGGCGGCAAGCGTGTTGCCGAGCATCAACGTCAGGTAGACGCGCTGTATGTGATCAGAAGAAGGCATCGGACGAGCGGTGGACATCCATCAGCTTGACAGTTCAGGGGATCCGGTTGGTGGGTTTAGACTCGCGGCACGATGAGCAGGCAAAACCACATCCGAACGTTTCTGATCCTCGTTGCGGTTGCTGCCCTTGGCGTGATCGTCG
Organism: Solirubrobacterales bacterium; assembly: GCA_049593795.1. Classification (GTDB taxonomy): domain Bacteria; phylum Actinomycetota; class Thermoleophilia; order Solirubrobacterales; family 70-9; genus 67-14. The sequence goes on along the minus strand of JBAWHK010000156.1, from coordinate 2,606 downwards.
GCTGTGGTGACAGCGGAAGCGAATCCGGGGGGTCGGAAACCACCGACGACACCGCTTCCAGGATGGAACCAATGGCTCCCGAAGATCTGTCCGGCAGAACATTCGTTTCGACCGGTGTCAAAGGGCGAAGTCTGGTTGCCGGTACGCAAATAACGCTTGGATTCGATTCCGGAATGCTGTCGGCCAGCGCCGGCTGCAACTCAATCCAGGGCAAGTATGAGATCAACGGCGACTCCTTTTCGCTCGGCAAGGCAGCGGAAACCCTGCTCGGTTGCCCGAAGGAACTTGAGGACCAGGACGAATGGCTGACCAGTGTCCTGCAGTCCGGCCTGCGCCCGTACGAACGCGGCGACACGGTCGTTTTCCTCGGCCTCGGTGTGGAAATAGACGCGAAGGAAAGCGACGGACCGGCCTCGGCCCCGCCGGTGGTCGGTACCGACTGGCTGCTCAACAGCTATTCCGACAAGCAGGGCAACGTGGTGAGCATGAAACCGGGAGTGCGTCTGCCTTTCCTTGAATTCAAGGCTGACGACACGGTTTTCGTTTTCGATGGCTGTAACACCGGCAATGGCAGGGCTGTGGTTCAGGAAAACGGCACGATCACTTTCGGTCCGATCGGGCTAACCCGCATCGCCTGCCCGGGATTGAGCGGCGACGTTTCGAATGCGTTCCTGAAAGTGATCAACGGCAAAACGGACTACGACTTCGAAGCGCAGAACCTGGTCATCACGAAGCAAGGCAACAGCCTCAGCTTCAACGCGGGTGAATGAACGTCACCACTTGTCCGGGATCGGCACGAGTTTGACCCAGTCCTGTCTGTCAGGCAGCCCGAGCTCGTAGGTTCCGCCGTGACCGGTGCTCAGGGTTCTGGGGGGAGAGTGACCGTCGCTGAAGCTGATCTCCATCGGGGCGATTGAGCAATTGATCACGTCGTGGATATGGCCGTCAGGGCTGCCGTATTGCCAGGCCACCGAAGAATTCCTTGGGGCTCTGGCTTCAAGTTCGACCTTAACTTTGCCTTCGCCCGGCAAAGACATCATCGTTTTGCCCGGTAACGCAACAACCTCGGCGCCACGGCGCAGCATGCCGCCGAGCCGATGCCTTTCACCATCGATCGAGATAGCGCCATTCGCTACCCATGGGGTCAGGCGGCCACCGACCTTCACCCTGCCCAGGACAAGGTCCACCCAGGCGTCTGGATCTTCTTCGAAACCAGCGCCGCTGAGCCAGACCCAGGTCCAGGCGTGCTCGCTTCCCCAGTTGTGACCGAGCATTCCCGGCCAGCGATCAAGCGTGTACCTGCGATCCCCGATTTCGATCTGGCCTTCGAACCGGGCGAAAGGGACGGGACTTTCCGGTTTTGTGCGGGGCAGGGTTGTGCGATAGAGCCATTTGTGGCCGAGGTGCTGAAGGCCCGGTTCGGCTTCGGTCACGCGGATCGACCAGCGGGCATCACCGGCCTCCCCGACAAGGCGACCCGCGCCGATCGATGAGGAGCCAATCGAGATCCACTGGTCGTGTGGGGAAGCCAGTCCGATTCTTGCAACCGATGTTTTTCGGGCAATCGGACTGCCCTTCGAGTTGTCGAACATGGTGAACCAGATCGAGGCCCTGTGTGGTCTGCCGGGAGCTTTCTGAACTGTGTAGCGAATCCAGACCCCGACTTCCTCGTCGGGGCTGACCGCCCGCATGTAATAGGACTCATACATTCCCGCTCCCGGACTCGCATCCGGCCACTGTGGGGGAAAGGCAATGCGGTTTGCTCCCATCGGAACGACCCTATCCGGAGTCGAGCGAACCCGTCCCGATCGCTTCGTTGACGAAACTTCGTGTTCGTCGAATCTTCTTCGCATTGTTCCACCAAAATACTTGTCAGTAAGTTCAATTCATCTTCAACTGCTGTCGTTTTGTCTATTTTGCGGCTTGGTGTAGCGGAGTAGGCTGAAAGTGAACTTTCTATCGAGGAGACGAGCAATGACCGTAACCACCAGCGATGTAGCCACCAAAACCCTGAAGAACTATGTGAACGGCAGCTGGATTGACGCTCCCGGTGCGGAACTTCACCCGGTCCTCAATCCAGCCAATGGCCAGACCATCGGCGAGGTTCCGTTCTCGACCGCCGATCACCTCGACGATGCAGTGAAGGCCGCCCGCGCGGCACTGCCTGTCTGGCGTGGGGTCAGCACCATCGCCCGGGCCCGCAAACTCTTCGAGCTCCGCGAAAAGCTCACCGTCCGCAAAGACGAAATCGCCCGGATGGTTGTGCTCGAGATGGGCAAAACGCTGCCCGACGCAACAGCCGAAGTTGGCCGCATGATCGAAATGGTCGAAGCTGCCACCGCGATTCCAACGACGATGCAGGGACGGATCCTCGAAGACGTCGCCCGCGGAGTTGATGCCGAAACGATCCGTCAGCCGGTTGGCGTCTGCGCCACGATCGCACCGTTCAACTTTCCGGCCATGGTGCCTTTCTGGTTCCTGCCGTTCGCGATCGCCTGCGGCAATACCTTCATCCTCAAACCTTCCGAACAGGTGCCGATGACCCAGTCGCTGGTCTTCGAATCGATCGACGAACTCGGACTGCCCGAAGGTGTGGTCAACTTGGT
>JBAWHK010000155.1:0-8562 GCA_049593795.1 Solirubrobacterales bacterium | reverse complement strand
TCAGATCGAGGAAGCTCTGCGGTCCGGCCTTAACCGCGCGATCGACGACGCTGAGAATGCCGGTGCGATCAACGGACTGGTGGCCGCTGGGGCGAGGGCGGCGGTCAGGTACCTGCCGATGGACCAGCTGATCCCGCTGATCGAAGACGCATCGGGCCTGCTTAGCGGTGACAGCGTCAATGACATCGGCGGAATCCTGGGCGGAGTTCTTGACGCTTTCGGAGGCGGTGGTGACAATGGAGGCTCAGGTTCAACCGGTGGCTCAGGGAGCCTCGGTGATCAGCTTCAGGATGCGATTCCGGATGATCTTTCGAACGATCTGCCGGGGGACATCACCCAGGGGCTCAAGGACCAGTTGCCGGACGAGATTCAGCAGAACATCCCGAAATCGGTTGAAGACCAGATCCAGAAGCAGCTAGACAACCTGCTGAACCCGTAAGGCCAGCAGCCTGAAGTTCAGGTCTTGCGGTTGTTTACGGTCGGCTTCGTGACCAGCCAGATCAGCCAGATGGCGACTGCCTGAAGCGGCAGCCGGGCCCACAGCGCCCAGCCAGGGATACCGGTCCGGTCAAGCCCCTTGATCTGCTCCGGGTTGATCGCCATATGGGCATTGGCCGGGAAGACGGCGATCAGCAGGGCGATCAGCCACCAACATCCGAACCGTGACGTGCGGTCCGAAAACAGGGCGAGGCCACCGACGATTTCAGCAACACCGCTGACCGCGACCGCTTCGTTGTGATTCGGTATCCAGGGAGGCATCATCGCCAGGTATGGCTTCGGACGAACGAAGTGGAGAAGGCCCGCGCCAATGAAAAGGATGCCGATGCCGAACCTGACGATCTTCATCCATGAACTGTATTGACCGCGTGACCGGGTCGCTAAGGTGACCGGATGCCTGATTTCAATCTGAACTCCACCTATTCGCCAATGGCCGACCAGCCAAAAGCGATCGAGCAGCTGGTCGAAGGCGTGGAATCAGGCGAGCACATCCAGACCCTGCTCGGCGCAACAGGAACTGGCAAGACGTTCACGATGGCCGGCGTAATCAACGAAACCCAGCGCCCGGCGCTGGTGATCGCACATAACAAGACGCTCGCCGCCCAACTCTGCAACGAGTTTCGCCAGTACTTCCCGGACAACGTGGTTGAGTATTTCGTCTCGTATTACGACTATTACCAGCCGGAGGCCTACGTTCCGGCTCAGGACCTCTACATCGAGAAGGATTCGTCGATCAATGACGAGATCGACCGGTTGCGCCACGCCGCCACCGCATCGCTGATCGCCCGACGCGACGTGATAATCGTCGCCTCGGTGTCCTGCATCTATGGAATCGGTTCACCGGCCCTCTACAAGAACAAGATGGAGCTCTTCAAGGTCGGCGAAACCATCGATCGCGACGCCGTTCTCAGGAAGCTGGTCCGGCTCCAGTACGAACGCAACGACAACACCCTCACCCGTGGTTCGTTCAGGGTCCGTGGAGAAGTCCTCGAGATCATGCCGTCCTGGGCAGAAACCGCGTACCGGATCTCGCTTTTCGGCGATGAGATCGAAGCGATCCATCATTTCGATGTGCTTACCGGCGAGATTCTCGACAACCTGCAGCATTGTTCGATCTGGCCGGCAACCCACTACGTCACCGAGGAAGACTCGATGGACCGGTCGCTTCAGGCGATCCGTGACGAACTCGACCACCGCCTTGAAGAACTCGAAGGGGAGGGCAAGGAACTCGAGGCCCACCGTCTGCGGCAGCGGACCCTTTACGACCTCGAGATGCTCAAGGAGACCGGCTTCACCTCGGGAATCGAAAATTATTCCCGACTTTTCGAAGGTCGGGATCCAGGCACCCCGCCACATACCCTGGTCGATTATTTCCCCGATGATTTCCTCTGTTTCATCGACGAGTCACACCAGACGATTCCGCAGATAGGCGGGATGTACCTGGGCGACAAATCACGCAAGACCACGCTGGTTGACTACGGGTTCCGTCTGCCGTCAGCGATTGACAACCGTCCGTTGCGATTCGACGAGTTCCTCGAACGGACCAATCAGCTGATCCTGGTTTCGGCGACACCGGGCCAGTACGAACGCACCGAGGCCACCCGGGTCGTGGAGCAGATAGTTCGTCCGACCGGAATCGTCGATCCGGAAATCGAAGTCAGGCCAACCCGGAACCAGATCGACGACCTGATGAACGAAGTCAAGGCCACGGCGGAAAAGGACGAACGGATCCTGGTCACCACATTGACCAAAAAGATGGCCGAAGACCTGACCAACTATCTGCTTGAGCATGGAATCCGGGTCAGGTATCTCCATTCCGACATCGACACGCTGGAACGGGTTCAGATCATCCGCGAGCTGAGGCTGGGGGAGTACGACGTTCTGGTCGGGGTCAACCTGCTGCGCGAAGGTCTCGACATGCCGGAGGTTTCGCTGGTCGCGATCCTCGATGCCGACAAGGAGGGCTTCCTTCGCGGCGAGACCAGTTTGATCCAGACGATCGGCCGCGCCGCCCGAAACACCGAAGGTCGGGTCCTGATGTACGCCGATCGTGAGACCGATTCGATGAAATCAGCGATCGGGGAGACCGACCGTCGACGCGCGATCCAGGTGGCTTACAACGAGCGGCACAACATCACGCCGACCACGATCAAGAAGAAGATCGCGGAAAGCAACAGCCTGCTCACCCTTGAAGACAAAGCACCGGCGAAACGTCGTCGTCGCGGAGAAGACGATGATTTCGACGGGCCGGAAGAACTCGAGAAGACGATCATTTCGATGGAGCTGGAAATGAACGAAGCCGCCGAGGACCTCAGGTTCGAACAGGCAGCCCGGATTCGCGATGAATTGCGGGAGCTGAAACGGGATCTCGAGGGAATGCAGGCCAACGCCAGTTGATGCGGCGCCGGAGTCTGGTCTAGGGTGGGCTGGGTGAACCCTGACCAGATCAAACGCACGGATTTCCCGTCCGCGGAACACGGATATGACCGCGCTTCCGTCGATGCCCATCTCGCTGCCGTTGCGGCCCAGATGACGGCCCTCGAGGCGCGGATCAACTCCTTTGAAGTTGAGCGTGATGCGATGCGCAGACAGGTACCTGCCGCTGCCGGGCCGACCGGGGCTGAGGTTCCCTCAAAGGCCGCCGTACCGGGTCAGGAAGATTCCACCGCCACGTCGATATCGCCGGTGACACCGCCATCGTCGCCTCCGGCCGCCCCCAAAGCGAGGGAAGCCGGATCCGGCGCCGACGAGGAGGTGTCTGCCCGCCTGATAGCGACGAAGATGGCGCTCGAGAACGTCGACCGCGAATCGATCCGAAAACGACTTGAGGATTCCTACGAACTCGAGGACGTTGATGCTCTCCTCGCCGACGTCCTCGAGCGGGTCAGCTGAGACTCACCCCAGTTTTACCTCCCGGTCGACCTTCACGCGTTTCCTGAACTCCCGGTCATGGCTGGCCACCACCAGGGCTCCTGACCAACGCTCGAGCGCCTGCTCGAGAACGTCGAGAGCTTCGATGTCGAGATGGTTGCTGGGTTCGTCAAGCAACAGGCAGGCGGCCGGCAAGTTGGCGAGCAAAGCCAGTTCTGCCCGGGTCCTTTCACCTGGGGAGAGCCGGCTGGGTTTCTGGGAGACGACCTCGGGGCCGAGCCTCATCGAAGCCAGGGCGGTGCGGGTCGCCGTCCGGTCGAGCCCCGACAGCTCAGCAAAGAGATCCGCCAGCGGACCGTCAGCTCCGGCGAAAGCACTTTCCTGCTGGGCCAGCTCGGTGAAGCGTGCCCGGGCAGGCCGGATGAAATCACCGGAGGCGGGTTCCACACGACCAGCCAACACCGCGATCAAGCTCGATTTGCCGCTGCCGTTCGGACCGGTGAGCAGGATGCGTTCGCCAGGGGTGATCGACAGATCGACCGGGCCGGCCGTCCAGGTTCCCCGTTTCAGGATCACACCCGTGAGGTCGGCCACTACCGGGGTGTGAACCGGCTGGGCTGCCTTGAGGAGCAGGGAGGAAAGGTTCTCCTCCCAGGGCTTCTCGGGTACGTCGACCAGATCGATCCGTCTGGCAATCCCGCTCGCCGCCGTGTTCTTCTGCGCCGATGCGATGCCGGCGTGACGGATGAACCTGTCTTTTTCGTCGGTGCGACGGCGGGCCTTTCGTTCTCCGACTTCGCCCTGATGCCGGATCCGCCTTTCGAGTGTCACCAGGCGTTCCCGCTCTGCCGATGCGTCCTCGTACGCGGTGATGGCCCCGTCTCGCTCAGCTTCGCGTTCGCGCAGATAGGTTTGGAAACCTCCGCGGTAACGACGGGCCCGGGTCCGGTCGATCTCGATGATGTCGTCGGCGGTCCGGCCGAGCAGGGTCCGGTCGTGGGTGGCCATGACTATCGCGTACGGTGCCGCGAGTATCGCGGCCTCGAGCATTTCCAGGCCTTCGGCATCGAGGTGGTTGCTCGGCTCGTCAAGCAGGGCGCAGTCGAGACGGGCCAGATGGAGGGCCGCCAGCCGAACTCTGGCCAGCTGGCCGCCAGACAGGGACCGGTGCTCCCGGTCTGCCCAGTCCGGTGAGATCCCGACGGCGTTGAGCGCTGCCCCCAGGCGGCCTTCGAAGTCACCGCCCCCGAGCAGTGACCAGCGCTCGACCGCCGTGGCGTGGTCGTCGAGGACCGAAAGGTCGCCTTTGCCGAGCCGGGCTGTCAGCTCATCCATTTCGCGTTCTGCCGGAGCGATGCCGATCAGCTCCTTCATCTCATCGCGGACTTTGAGTCGGCGGAGATTCTGGCCGGTGGTCTGGGGGAGCCAGGCAATGCGTGCCCCGCGATGCCGGGTGACCGTGCCGACAGTTGGTTTTTCGACTCCCGCCAGTAACCGGAGCAGGGTCGATTTGCCCGAGCCGTTGTTCCCGACAAGGGCTGTCCGGTCGCCTTCGTGAATTCGAAGGTCGATCCGGTCGAGGATGGTGCGCCGACGGTACTCGTGCGAGACGAGGTCAGCGGAAATAATCGAAGCAGGCATGGGACTCCTTTGCCAATCGTGAAGGGATTGAAAAAGGACAGCCGCGCACGGAGCCGGAGCTCGGTCGGTAAAGGGGCTGTCGGTCAGGAGTCGCGCATAAACGGCCCGGCAGGGCCGGAAACAAAGGTATCACGCCAAAAATGTTTCTGGGAACAAGGGCGATTTGCGATCTTCGTTTTCGAACATGTGTTCGCTTCACTACAATGGTTGAAGTGACCCGTTCAGAACGCATCGTCATTACCGGAGCCCGCGAGCACAACCTCAAGGGCATCGATCTTGACCTCCCTCGCGACTCCCTCATCGTCGTCACCGGGCTTTCCGGTTCCGGCAAGTCCAGCCTTGCCTTTGACACGATCTACGCTGAAGGACAACGACGTTACGTCGAGTCCCTGTCCGCTTACGCGCGGCAGTTCCTCGGGCTTATGGAGAAGCCCGATGTTGACTCGATCGAGGGTCTTTCACCGGCAATCTCGATCGACCAGAAAACCACTTCCCGCAATCCACGCTCGACGGTTGGCACAGTCACCGAGATCTACGACTATCTGCGGCTGATGTGGGCCCGGATTGGCCGTCCGCACTGTCCGAAGTGCGGGGCGGAGATCACCGGCCAGACCCAGGAACAGATCACTGACCGCCTGATGACCCTCGATCAGGGTTCCCGTTTCATGGTGATGGCACCGATGGTCCGTGACCGCAAAGGTGAATACGGAAAGCTGTTCGAGCAACTGCGGGCCGATGGCTATTCGCGAGTCGAGGTCGATGGCGAAATGCGGATGCTGGACGAAGAAATCGTGCTTGACAAAAAGTACAAACACGACATTTCCGTCGTGGTCGACCGTCTGGTCATGAAGGACGATCTGCGTCGCCGTCTTTCGGAATCGATCGAAGCGGCAGCCGGACTGGCCGACGGACTGGTCGAGACTCAGATAATCGATGGTGAGCGCCTGCTCTTCTCGGAGCATTTCTCCTGTCTCAAGTGCGGGACTTCGATGCCCGAACTCGAACCGCGGATTTTCTCTTTCAACGCGCCGCACGGGGCCTGCCCGACCTGTACCGGACTCGGATTCAAACGGGTGATCGACCCGCAGCTGGTCGTGCCGGATCCAACCCTTTCGCTGGCCGAAGGAGCACTCCAGCCCTGGCGTTCGGGTTATTCCGGGTACTGGCGGCGTTTGATCAAGTCAGTTGCGACTACCTACGACATCGACATCGACAAGCCCTGGCAGGAATTGAGCGACGAGGAACGCGAGATCTTCCTCCACGGCACCGGCACTGAACGCCATACGATCAACAGCAACAGCCGTTCCGGCCGTCGCCGTAGTTACTCGGTGAAGTTCGAAGGTCTGGTCAACAACCTTGAACGCCGCTATCAGGAGTCGGATTCCGAAGCGGTACGCGACAAGATCGAGGATTACATGGCCGAGCAACCCTGCCCGTCCTGCAAGGGAGCGCGTCTGAGGCCGGAAAGCCTCGCGGTCACGGTTGGCGGGATCTCGATCCGGGATTTCACCGAGATGTCCGCCAACGGCGCCCGTGAATGGATCGAATCCCTGGAGATGAACAAGACCGAACAGGCGATCGCCCGCCTGATCGTCAAGGAGATCGCCGAAAGACTGTCCTTCCTGGTCAACGTCGGCATCGGATACCTCTCCCTTTCACGTTCGGCCCGCACACTCTCCGGTGGCGAGGCCCAGCGCATCCGGCTGGCGACCCAGATCGGCTCCAGCCTGGTCGGAGTTATGTACGTGCTCGACGAACCATCGATCGGCCTTCACCAGCGTGACAACGAAAAGCTGATCGCCACCCTTGAACGACTGCGTGACCTTGGTAACACCGTGATCGTGGTCGAACATGACGAAGGCACCATGAAGTCCGCCGATCACCTGGTGGACCTCGGACCGGGGGCAGGCGAACACGGCGGATACATAGTTGCCGACGGCACGCCGGCTGAGGTTGAAGCGAATCCGAACTCGCTCACCGGCAGGTACCTGTCGGGGGCAGAGACGATCGCGATCCCGGAGGCCCGGCGCGAAGCCAAGGGTCACCTCACAGTCCGCGGGGCCAGGGAACACAACCTGACCGGGGTGGATGTCGAGTTCCCGCTCGGGGTGATGACCTGCGTCACCGGGGTTTCCGGTTCGGGTAAATCCACCCTGGTCAACGGCACACTGCATCCGGCCGTGGCCAACCGGCTCCACAAATCGAAGATGCGGCCCGGGCCACATGACGGCATTGACGGCATCGACCAGATCGACAAGATCATCAACATCGACCAGTCGCCGATCGGCCGGACACCGCGGTCCAACCCGGCCACTTACACCGGTGTTTTCGACCACATCCGGCAGTTGTTCACTGCCACCCAGGAATCAAGGGCCCGCGGGTACAAACCGGGCCGCTTCAGCTTCAACGTCAAGGGTGGCCGTTGTGAAGTCTGCAAAGGTGACGGCCAGATCAAGATCGAAATGCACTTTCTGCCGGACGTCTACGTGCCCTGCGAGCAGTGTGATGGCCATCGTTACAACCGCGAGACCCTCGAAGTGAAGTTCAAAGGCAAAAGCATCGCTGACGTCCTTGAGATGTCAATCGAGGAGGCATATCCGTTTTTCGAGAGCATTCCGAAGATCGCCCGGCGCCTCAAGACACTGAACGACGTCGGCCTTGGTTATGTGCGGCTGGGCCAGCCGGCAACAACCCTTTCCGGTGGTGAAGCCCAGCGCATCAAGCTGGCCTCCGAGCTTTCAAAGATCGCCACCGGTAGCACGCTTTACATCCTCGATGAGCCAACCACCGGTCTGCATTTCGGTGACGTGCGTCGCCTGCTCGAGGTATTGGCAAGGCTGGTGGATGCCGGCAATTCGGTAGTCGTGATCGAACATGACCTCGATGTGATCAAGAGCGCGGACTGGGTGGTCGACCTCGGCCCCGAGGGTGGCGATGGTGGCGGGCAGATAGTTGCCACCGGTACCCCGGAACAGATCGCGGATACCGCGGGTTCTTACACCGGTGAGTTCCTCAAGGAACCACTTGGCCGCGCACTGCCGGTGGCAGCCTGATGAAAGCCGCATTCATCACCGAATACGGGGAGCCACCCGAGGTCCGCGAGGTGGCTCCACCAGAGGCTGGCGATGACACCGAACTGGTTGAGATCGAAGTCGCGGGTATCAACCCGGTCGACATCGCGATTGCCTCAGGCAAGTTCGATTCCGGGGCCCCGCCGCTGCCTTATGTCACCGGAAAGGAAGCGGTGGGCCGTACCGCTGACGGCAAACGTGTCTGGTTTGACGAAGCCCGGTACCCGTCGGGGTCTCTGGCCGAAGTAACCGCGATCAACCTCGGAAGTGGAATCGAGTTGCCGGAAGAAATCGATTCGGCCCAGGCCGTCGCTTTCGGGATTGCCGGAATGGCCGCCTGGCTGGCGTTGACCTGGCGCGGCAAGCTGGTGGAAGGGGAAACCGTTCTGGTCAACGGGGCCAGCGGCTCGGTCGGACAGATCGCGATTCAGGCGGCCAGGCTGCTTGGGGCCACGAGGGTGATCGGAACTGCCCGCAGTGC
>JBAWHK010000154.1:0-3871 GCA_049593795.1 Solirubrobacterales bacterium | reverse complement strand
CTGAAGAGGTGCGTTGTCGGCGGTATCGACAAGGTTTACGAGCTGGGCAAGGATTTCCGCAACGAGGGCATCTCGATGAAGCACAACCCCGAGTTCACGATGCTCGAGTGGTACGAGGCCTACGCCGATTACAGCGATACGGCAAGCAACCTGGAAACCCTGGTTTCCGATGTTGCGATGAAGGTTCTAGGGACGACCCGGATCGAACGGGAGGGCCGCACGATCGAACTGGCGCCCGACTGGCATCGAATCACCCTGCGTGACGCGATCCTCAAGGAATCAGGCATCGACATCGAGAAGGAAACCACCCGGGAATCACTGGCCGCCGCGATGTCAGTCGAGCTTGATGACACGGTGGGCTGGGGCAAACTGGTTGACACCCTTTTCTCGAAGAAGGTCGAGCCGAAACTGGTCGAACCGACTTTCATCCTCGATTATCCGGTCGAGCTTTCACCTTTCGCCAAAGCCCATCGTGACCGGCCCGGAGTGGTTGAGCGCTGGGAAGCATTCATTGGCGGAGTCGAGATCGCGAACTCGTTCACCGAACTGAACGATCCCGATGAGCAGCGACGTCGTTTCGAGCAGCAGGCCGAGGAACTCGCCCGCGGCGACGATGAGGCCCAGCCTTACGATGAAGCTTTCATTCAGGCACTCGAACAGGGCATGCCGCCAACCGGTGGCGTCGGACTGGGAATCGACCGTCTGGTCATGATGCTCACCAGCACATCTTCACTGCGGGAAGTCGTTCTGTTTCCCGCAATGCGTGACTAACAACTGAAAACCTCCGGGACGATACTCTCGGATAAGACTTCGTTTACACGTCAAACGCTCCCGGGAGGGTCCATGAACGAGAACAACCGCAAGCTTCACGACCTTGGACAGAGCCTCTGGGTCGACAACATCACCCGCGGCACCCTGGACGATGGCACCCTCCGGAACTACATCGACGATCTTTCGGTAACGGGACTGACCTCAAACCCGACGATTTTCCAGAAGGCGATCTCGGGCGGCAGCGACTACGACGAACAGATCGCCGAGCTTTCAGGAAACGTTTCCGATCCTGAACAGATCTTCTTCGAACTGGCGATCGCCGACCTGCGACGGGCCGCCGACGAGTTCAAGGAAATCCACGAACGCACAGCCGGCGTCGATGGCTTCGTTTCGCTTGAGGTCTCCCCGTTGCTTGCCGATGACACCGAAGCAACGATCAGCCAGGCGGCCGACCTTCACGCCCGCGCAGACCGTAAAAACCTTTACATCAAGATCCCGGGAACCCCGGCTGGCCTGCCGGCGATCGAAGAAACGATCTTCAGCGGGATCCCGGTCAACGTGACCCTGCTTTTCTCGACCGAGCAGTATCTCGCTGCGGCCGACGCTTACCTGAAGGGAATCGAACGCCGGATCGAAGCCGGTCTTGATCCTGCCGTGCTTTCTGTCGCGTCCCTCTTCATCAGCCGTTGGGATGCCGCCGTGATTGACGACGTTTCGCCTGAACTCCGGGCGAAACTCGGAATCGCCGTCGGCCAGCAGGCTTATGCGGCCTACCGTGACCTGATCGCCAGCGACCGGGTCCAGCGCCTCGCGAATGAGGGTGCCCGTGACCAGCGCCTGCTGATGGCCAGCACCGGCACCAAGGATCCCGAAGCTTCCGATGTGCTTTACATCGAAGCCCTGGGTGCCCCGAACACTGTCAACACGATGCCGCCGGCCGCCCTTGAGGCATATGCCGATCACGGCAACACTGGTGCCCCGATTCCGCCGGATGGTGGTGACTGCGAAGACGTGCTCAAGGCCTACAACGAGGCCGGCTTCGACACCGACGCGCTGGCTGACCGGCTGCAGTCAGAAGGCAAGGAATCGTTCAATGATTCGTGGAACGAGCTGATCGGTGCCATCGAGGGCCAGGTTTCGGCCTGATCCGGCTGACGCCCGGCCGACCAGCCGGGTCAACATCGTTAAACGCCGAAAGATATCGGCACCCTGAGGATCTTTCAAGGTGCCTGTCAAGCCCGACTCCTGCGCCCGGTATACTGGCTTATTCGCCCGTACTTCACAGACCGGAAGTCCAATCCCTTGGCATCAGGTCGCCGAAAAACGGGATGGGGCAGCCGGCATTCAGCCGTACGGAAAACCAGACAACCGACATCCTTCATTCACCCCACGTCTAGGTAACGAGGAACATTGTTCGAAAGATTTACAGAGCGCGCCCGTCAGGTAGTAGTCCTCGCCCAGGAAGAAGCGCGGACGCTCAAGCACAACTACATCGGCACTGAGCACATCCTGCTCGGCCTGCTTCGCGAAGAAGAAGGCCTCGCTGCCCGTGTCCTTGAGTCACTCGACATCACCGTTGAACGCGTGCGTGCGCAGGTCGTTCGCATCGTCGGTTCCGGTGAAGAGGTCACTTCCGGCCAGATCCCGTTCACTCCGCGAGCGAAGAAGGTTCTTGAACTGGCGCTGCGTGAGGCGTTGAGCCTCGGTCATAACTACATCGGCACCGAGCACATCCTGCTCGGTCTGGTCCGCGAGAACGAAGGCGTCGCCGCCCGTATCCTGCTGGATTTCGATGCCGATTCGGACAAGATCCGCAACGAAGTCATCCGCATGCTTTCCGGCCCCGGTGGCCGTCGTCCCGGCCAGTCAGGCCAGGCTTCAGGTTCCGGCAGCCAGGCTGAGGGCGGCAAGAAGTCATCGAAGCTGCTCGATCAGTTCGGACGCAACCTGACCAAGCTGGCCGAAGACGGCAAGCTGGATCCGGTTGTCGGCCGTGAGACCGAGATCGAACGCATAATGCAGATCCTTTCGCGACGCACCAAGAACAACCCGGTGCTGCTCGGTGAGCCGGGCGTCGGCAAGACCGCGGTGGTCGAGGGTCTTGCGTCCCGGATCATCAAGGGCGAAGTGCCGGAGATGCTGCGCAACAAGCAGATTTACACGCTTGATCTGGCTGCCCTGGTGGCTGGCTCCAAGTACAGGGGCGAGTTCGAAGAGCGGCTGAAGAAGGTTATGAAGGAGATCGCCCAGCGCGGCGACATCGTGCTCTTCATCGACGAGATCCACAATCTGGTTGGTGCCGGCGCGGCCGAAGGCGCGATCGACGCGGCTTCGATCCTGAAGCCGGCGCTTGCCCGTGGCGAGATCCAGACAATTGGTGCGACCACACTCGATGAGTACCGCAAGTACCTCGAACGTGATTCAGCCCTGGAACGTCGTTTCCAGCAGATCCGTGTGGATCCGCCCACGCCCGAACAGACCGTCAAGATCCTCGAAGGACTGCGCGAGCGTTACGAGCAGCACCACAAGGTCCAGATTTCCGATGAGTCACTCGTGGCCGCCGCCGAACTGGCCGACCGCTACATTTCCGACCGTTTCCTGCCGGACAAGGCGATCGACCTGATCGACGAAGCCGCTTCCCGGATGCGCATCAAGTCGATGACCGCACCGCCCGTGTACCGCGATCTCGAAGAAGAAATCGAAACCGCTCGCCGCGACAAGGAAGCCGCGATCGAAGCTCAGGAATTCGAAAAGGCCGCGAACCTGCGGGACACTGAACGTCAACTCACCACCCGTAAGCGCGAACTCGAAGAAGAGTGGGCCGAAGGTGAAGAAACCGAGCGTCCGATCCTGGGTGAAGAAGAGATCGCCGACATCGTTTCGATGTGGACCGGCATCCCTGTCTTCAAGCTCACCGAAGCCGAAACCAAGAAGCTGATCGAGATGGAAGGCGAGCTGCACAAGCGCGTCATTGGCCAGGAAGCCGCGATCGAAGCTGTTTCCAAGGCGATCCGCCGGTCCCGTGCCGGCATCAAGGATCCGAAGCGTCCGGCTGGTTCTTTCGTTTTCCTCGGCCCGTCAGGTGTCGGTAAGACAGAAC
>JBAWHK010000153.1:0-5219 GCA_049593795.1 Solirubrobacterales bacterium | reverse complement strand
TCGCCAATGAAGCACTGGCGAGCCTGACCGGATACACCCGGGAAGAACTGGTCGGCATGCCGGCCTTCAAGCTGATCCCGGAAGTTTCCGACGAGGCAGAAAGTTCCCGCAACGAGCTGGTTGCCGGAAAACGGACCTGGTGGTCGGACGACGTCAATCTCAGGACCCGCCATGGAGAATGGAAAGTCGTCCGTTTGACCGTTTCTTCGCTGATGAAGTCCGAAGGATCACTGTTCGGCATCGCGCACGCCGAAGACGTCACCGAGCAGAGGCGGGAAAGCAGCCGTCTGGAGTTCCTGGCAGGTCATGACGCGCTGACCGGCCTGCCCGGGGCCCAGCGGATGGAAGAAGAACTGCTCCGGTTCAGCCACCGGCAGGTCATCGGCGATTCCTCGCGGGCGCTGGCCGTGGTTGACCTCGACGGGCTTGCTTACCTGAATGACCGTCTGGGCTTTGCGGGCGGCGATCAGGTGATCCGGGCAATGGCCAGCCTGGTCGAATCAATGACCGCTGACAACGGCGTGGCGGTGCGCATCGGGGCCAACCGGTTCGCGCTCTTCTGGCCAGATCTGGATGCCGGCACGGTTGTGATTCGAACCAACAGCCTGCTCCAGCAGATCCGCAGCGATGATTTCCTGCTGAACCTGGGGGAAGCGGCCAGAGGCGTCGCATTCACCGCGAGCGCCGGGATCGCAATCGTCGAATCCGGCGACAACTGTCCACCGAGCAAGATCCTGGCCACCGCCGATCAGGCGTTGCGAAAAGCCAAGCAGGGTGGGCGGGACTGCCTGGTCACCGTCGACATCGATCGGGCCCCGACCGGGCTGATCGGCCTGTCCGAAACCCGGGAACTGATCGCCCACGGAATCAGTGACGAAGGGGTGTTCCATTTCGCGGCCCAGCCGATTCTGGACGCGGCGACGAATGAAATAGTGGGACACGAACTTCTGCTCCGTGCGAGATTCGCCGACGGCACGGAAGTCATGCCGGACCAGTTGATCCCGGTGGCAGAAGAATCAGGCTTGATCCGTCGCCTGGACCGCTGGGTGGTGCGTCGGGGGATCGAGATCGCCGCTCAGGGTGGGGTCGATGGCAAGGGAGGGTCGATCTGGATGAACATGTCGGCACAGTCGCTGACCGACAGTCGCCTGGCTGACCTGGTGGAAGAGCGTCTCCTGGAAACCGGGGCCGACCCGGCGAAATTGACCTTCGAGATGACAGAACGGGAAGGGAGCGCCGACTTCCAGGGGGTCGGACGTCTGGTCACAAGGCTGCGTGAAGCCGGTTGTTCCTGCGCGCTCGACGACTTCGGTTCCGGGTACGGCGGGTTCAATCACCTCAAGCAGATTGCGTTCGACGTAATCAAGGTCGACGGCTATTTCGTTGAAGAACTTGCCCACAGCGAAATTGACCGGGCAGTGGTCAGGTCGATTATCGATACGGCGAAAATCGCCGGCCGGACGACGGTTGCCGAATTCGTTTCGGATGATGCCGGCCTGGAGCTGGTCCGGGAATGGGGCGTCGATTACGTGCAGGGAAACTTCATTTCGAAACCGGTGCCGGTCGAAATCTGACCGGGCAGGTTCTCAAAGTTCCCTGGTTCTGTCTTCATTCGCAACGATCCGGTCCCGACCGCCCTCTTTAGCCGCGTAGAGAGCTGCGTCGGACCGTTGAACAAGGTCATCAACCGACTCGCCTTCGATCCATGCGGCAACTCCAGCCGAGCAGGTTTCATTGTCGGGACAGGCAGCGCGTAGCCGGTCGATCACTTCCGTCGCCTGGGCAAGGCCGGTGTTCGGCAGGGTCACGACGAACTCGTCCCCGCCGAAACGGGCGATGTGATCATCGGCCCGCATCAGGTCCCGCCAGGATTGGACGCAATCCTCGAGCAGACGGTCGCCGGCTGGATGACCGTTTTTGTCGTTGAAGTCCTTGAACCGGTCAAGGTCGAGCAGGGCGAGGCAGAGTGGCTGGTCGAGTCGTCGGGCCCGGGCGATCGAGTGGGTGATCACCTTTTCCCAGCCGCGCCGGTTGTCGACGCTGGTCAACGGGTCAGTGGTGGCGAGAAGTTCGAGTTGTTCGGTGACCTGATGCTGCTGGATGGCGATCGCGCCCTCCGCTGCCAGCAGGTCGATCGGCAGGACACTTTCGTCGTCGCCCTGCCATCCGGGCGGATACGCAAGCGCGAGAACTCCCAATGGCCGGCCATCGAGCTCAATCGGTTCCCAGACGATCGTGCCGACGCTGACGTCCTGCCAGGCGAGCCGCTGGAGGTTCATTTCATCGTCAGCGCTGGTCAGGGTGTGGCGGCTGCGGGCGTTGATCGTTTTCCTCGGGACGAGTGATGGCCCGGAGGCGACCTGACGGAGGATGTCCCGACGGCCATTCTTCGAGGCGACGAGTTCGAGGTCACCGGTGCTGGTCACCTGAAACAGGCCGACCCCGATGGCGTCGGTTACGTCGGTCGTCGTTTCGCAAAGGGCAAGGCCACCATTGGCGCTGGTCGCGATCGCCTTGGTGACGCTGTTCAGGTTTTCGATCTGGCGCCCACGAAACGCGGCAAGTTCGCGCTCTTCACGCATCCTCATCACGAGGTCCTGGATTGCGACCGCGAGAACGGTGGCGAGGACCACGAGGATCATGTCCTGCTGCCAACCCTGGCTCAGACCGGGTTTGTTTTCAACGAATATTTCGATGCCGATGACGATCAGGGCGATCGTCCCGACCATCAGGGCGAGGGCACGGCGCGAGCCGTAGACAGCGACCGCAATCGCCGGGATCAGCAACAGTGGGCCGAGGCCGGCACCGAGTCCATCGGTTGCTTCACGTACGAGGAGTGCACCGGCCAGCGCCCCGAAGGGGGCCAGCATCCAGAGGTTGGGGCGGAGGAAGGCCACTCCCATCGATGTCAGGGCAATCACCCAGCCGGCCGTGTAGACCGCCCAGGCGGGTTCATCCTTGCCGAGCAGGGAAACGCCGAAAGCAAGCGCGGTGACAATTGCATACGGCAGGCCAAATCTCAGCATGCTCGTCCTGTAGTGAGAAATGCTCTCGTAACGCCCATGTTTAGCCGGCATTCCCCATACCGTGCGGTTCGATCCCTTTGGCTTGACGACCGTCCTGCCCTTCACCTATAGTGCTTCATCGCATACGAATCCGTGATCAACAGCTGACCAAGTCCGTACTCTCTTGGTCAAGACTAGACGCCGACACACCGCAGAACATTCTTGTCTAAAGACAGATCAAAACAAATTCTCAGGGAAATCCAGTCGCTTCGAGCGGAGCTCAACGGTCGCCTCGACGCGCTTGAATCACGTATGGGTCCTGAACGTCGGTCGGCACCACCAGCATCTGTTTCGTCGGCAGCAACGCCTTCCCTTCCTGCCGATAACGCCAATTCTTTTTCCAGCTTCGACGGGCCGGTTGAAAAGAACGTGAGCGTGATCATCCAGCCGCTCAACGATCTCAGCCTGGCCCGGGTGGTCGAACAGGCACTTGCCGAAACCGAAGGCGTGGAGTCTTCGACCCTGCGTGAACTTCGCGGAAACTCGGCGATTATCGACGCGAGAGTCGATGAGGGCGTTTCAATCATCTCTTCACTGCGCCGGAAACTTCCAGTCGCATTCGACGTGACCGACTCCGATAAAGGTTCGTTCACGATCGCGATGGCCCAGCCCGGGCCCTCTCGCACGGACGGCGTGGCCGGCCAACAAGTTACGTGAGCGGCGGCAACGGAAACGGCGGAGGTGGCGCCTTCGGTGCTTTGTTCTTCGTAATCGGCATCCTGATTCTGTTCACCCTGTTGTTCGGCTTCTTCCTGATCGTGCCGTTCTTCATATTCCTCGGTGGCATCGTCGCGATGATCATCAGCGATCGCAAACGTGACCGCAAGAAATCCGATGAAGAGAAAGAGCAGGATCTCGAACGGCAGCAGGCAGCCGATGCGGTCGATCGTGAAAACGCAAGGCAGAGGGCATTGATCTGATGGTCGCGGGCGCAGCACAGAGACTTCTGGTGAGGGATGACGTAGACGGCGTTTCGGAACGCATGGTCACCCTGACCCCGGCCGTGGCACACCTTCTGCCACTCGAAGTCTGCCGACTTCACCACATGATTCCGGTTGAGTACAACGACGGGTTTCTGACCCTGGTTGCGACCAGGGATGACGACAAGGATGCCGCGGACGCGGTTCGCAAGGCAACTGACTACGAACCACGCTGGGTGATTTCGGACTGGTCGGAGATCAACAGTGCGATCGACCGTCTATTCGCCGGCAACGGCCGGATGGACCCCCTCGAGGGTGACGGCGCCACCTTTTCGGCAGACGACCTGGTCAGCCACGGGCTTGCGATTCCCCCGCGGCTCGGCGAGAAGCTCGCCGGGCGCGGACTGGTCACCGAAGAACAGCTTGGCGAAGCGGTAGCGGAGCAGCAGCGGACCGGCGGCCGGATCGGTGAAGTTCTGGTTCACGGAGGTGCGCTTGAAGAGAAGGCCCTGCTCAGGGTTCTCTCCGAGCAGATGCATCTGCCGACGATCGATCTCAGCCAGTACGACGCTTCACAGGCTCCCCGCGACGTTTTCCCGGAGCCCGTTGCCCGACGGCTCCATGTAGTGCCGATCGCGGTCGATGACCGCAACGTTTTTCTGGCTGTGTCCGACGCGCTCGACGAAGACACCGAGCGCGAAATCCGCCAGTACACAAAACTTGAAATCCAGCAGTTCCTCGCCCCGCGCAACGACGTCGACGAGCTTCTCCGTCGGGTCCACAGCGAGGAATACACGAACACTGCCCGCTCGAACCTGAGGGAACGTTTCCCGGACAGCTCGGCCCATCTGGTCCTGAACGGTGCCCAGAAGGTATTTCTCGGCATCCTCGCTCTGGTTCTGATCGGCTTCCTGATCTGGAAGTTCGTCGACACCCTGATCGTGATTTTCGCGCTGGCCAGCATTTTCTACACGCTGACTTCGCTCTACAAACTCGTTGCCGGGTTCTCTGCCCTTGAGCATCGCTACCTGCTCGACGCCACGCCGGAAGCACTGGCGGCAATGGATGAGAGAAGCCTGCCGATCTACACGATCCTGATTCCCCTTTTCCGCGAAGCGGCGGTCATTCCTTATCTGGTCGACGGCATCAATTCGCTGGACTACCCGAAGACCAAGCTCGACGTACGTCTGCTTTGCGAAGAAGAAGATGACGAAACGATCGCGGCGATCATGGC
>JBAWHK010000152.1:0-2412 GCA_049593795.1 Solirubrobacterales bacterium | reverse complement strand
GGATACCGATGCACAGCGAAGCGGTCGCGGTTAGCGGTCTTGCTGAAATCGTCGGTGGTCTCGCCCTGTTTTCTGACCGCACGTCACGGTTCGGGTGTTGGTGGCTGATCGCCCTGCTGGTGGCCGTTTTTCCGGCCAACGCCCATATGGCGATCAACCCGGAGCAGATCAAAGGGCTTGACCAGACCGGCATCCCGAACTGGACGCTGTGGGCCCGGCTGCCGCTTCAGGCCGTGGCAATCTGGTTGATCTGGCTGGCGACCAAACCGATCAAAGACGACGGCCAGGACTGACCCTCAGGGTTTGCCGCCGAGCAGTTTTCCCGGCAGGTCCTTGACGCCGTCGAGAACTTCGTTCAACGGCCCCGAACCGGGAACCTGCTCTGGAACCGCCGGGACCACATCGGTGACCTGATCAACGGTTTCGACCAAGGGGCTGCCTGACGATCCAGATGTGCTGCCGGCACTCGTTCCCGTTGATTGGGATCCGCCTGAACCGGCCCCCGCACCGGAGTCATCACCCGTACCGGAGCCACCACCCGCACCAGAGTCCGAACCCCCGCCGCCTGATCCGCCCGACGAGCCGCTGTCGCTGTCCGAGACCCCATCTCCCGGGTCCACACGTATCTGACCGGCCTGCGGACCCTCACTCAGGGCACCATTAGATTTGCCGGAATCACGATTCTTCCTGTGGTTGCCGCCACCTTTATCCGTTCCGTCCGCGAGTCCGATCGGGTTCGCTCCTGCCACCAGCTCCGTGCGGGAAGCACCCACCGCATTTGAACCAACGACCGGCGTGGCCTCGCGCTGCGGCTTGGAATTCACCAGTTGGTAATGCCCCGGTAACACCCCGATCGCGATCGCGGCCGCACCTACTGCGGCGACCTGGGAGGCACCGGTCCCGAGGCCGACCAGACCCTGACCAAGCTGTCGTCCCAGCCCGAGTAGAACAGCCCAGAAGGCGATCGGCCGATGCCCGGAATAATTCCTTTCGAACACTCCAACCGCCCGGGGGTCGAGCTGTTCGCCGGCCTCTTCTACCAGGACGGCCATTGCCTTCTCGTGCGACATGGCAGCGCGGTACGGCCGGGCCGAGGTCAGGGCGTCGAAAGTGTCGGCCACGGCGATGATCAAGGAACCGATCGGAACCTCCGTGTGGGTAACCCCGTCCGGGTAGCCGCCACCGTTGTAGCGCTCATGATGGTGGCGGACGATTGCAGTCAGTTCCGGGTCGCCAAGGTCGGCAACCATTGCCGCGCCATCCCCTGGGTGTCGCTTGATGACGTCGAATTCCGCGTCGGTGAGCGAAGCTGGCTTGTTGATGATTTCGTGCGGCGTGTTGATCTTGCCGACGTCATGGAGCAAGGCAGCTGTCCGGATCCTCGCGACTTCACTCTTCGGCAGGCCGAGTCGACTGGCCATTTTGGCGGCGTGAGCGGCCACCCGGCGGGAGTGCCCATAGGTGCGCGAGTCCATTGCTTCGAGGGCCCCGGAGAGCTGTATCAGCATCTTCGCACGCTGCTTTTGACTGAATTCGGCAGTAGCCCCCGGGCCAACGAAGGTTTCCGTCCGGGAAAGGAGGCGGGAGAAACGCCAGTTGCGAACCCATCCCCAAATCAGCAGGTCTTCGAAAAGCTGGTCCCCGGAAGAGTGCCGTTTCCAGAGCCGGGAGCCAAGCCATGAGATCGCCAGGGAGAGCAGCACCGGCAGGAAAACCAGCAGCGGTGGCGATTCGAGGATGCCAGTGAACCGCAGGATGACCGCGAGTGAAAGAGGCAGGCCCACAACCAGGAATGTCACCCCGATCGACAGAGGCAATGCGCGCAGCAAACCTTTACGGGAAACCGGTTCCAAACCTGAATCTCCTTACCCTTGAGTGACGCTGGGGCAAGTCTAGTCACTAATTGATCGCTGATCAATAAGGTCTTCTTCGAGCTCAAAGCAGTATCGCGCTTTTTGCGAGTACTACTTGCTTTACGGGTTCAGCAGCTGATCGAGCTCTTCCTGGATCCGGCTCTCGACACCATCGGGAAGGTTCTCCCGGATGTCTTCGGGCAGCTGATCCTTGAGTCCCTGGGTGATGTCCCCCGGCAGATCGTTCGAAAGATCATCCGGAATCGCATCCTGAAGCTGATCACCGAGGCTCCCTGAGCCACCGGTTGAACCTGAACCTCCATCGTCACCACCGCCTCCGAAAGCGTCAAGAACTCCGCCCAGGATTCCGCCGATGTCATTGACGCTGTCACCGCTCAGCAGGCCCGATGCGTCTTCGATCAGCGGGATCAACTGGTCCATCGGCAGGTACCTGACCGCCGCCCTCGCCCCAGCGGCCACCAGTCCGTTGATCGCACCGGCATTCTCAGCGTCGTCGATCGCGCGGTTAAGGCCGGACCGCAGAGCTTCCTCGATCTGA
>JBAWHK010000151.1:0-7476 GCA_049593795.1 Solirubrobacterales bacterium | reverse complement strand
CGCTGCCAGAAACGGCGGACCGGAATCCGGGTGAAGGCCATGATCAGTCCGGTAACGATTGCCGCAAGAGCAACAAAGACCCAGAAACCGTTGTAGGTCAGGAACTTCGGTTCACCGGAGGTGGCGTAGGCGAATGCCCTGGTGCCACCGCAGAGGGGGCAGGGCAGGCCGGTCATCAACCGGAACGGACAGAAGACCAGGCTCTCATCATTGCCACCGGCAGCCGCGAAAGCGCCACCGATCGCAAACGGCACACAGCCAGCCGCGATCAGCAGCTTGCCGTCGCGCCGGTCATGTTCGATTGCTGCCATGTTCCCGATGTTAGTCCCACCGCGGATGAAGCCCGGACGTTACGGCGGGGCGAACGCTCAGGGAGCGGCGTTGCGGGCGAGCTCGGTCATCGGCTCGACTTTGGCGGAAGCCAGTCCGCGGACGACTACGACGTCCAGGGCTTCGTACCGGGCGAGTTCGGCCTGGGCCTGGTCGCGATCTTCGGCGGCCACGCCAACCGTGCCTTCGGGTTCGCCGAGGCGATCGAAATGGTTGCGATATCCGGCATGGAGGTCACGGTAAAACGATTCCTCCTTGTCGAGCCGCCGGGCAGCGTCGGGTCCGACCGAAGTCCTGACATAACCAAGCACGGGCGGTGCTTCCCGGCCGGCTTCAGCCGCACCGTTTTCCACATGTTCCCGGGCACCGGCAGCGAAATCGGGGGTCATCCAGTTGAAGAAGACACCATCCATGTTGGCACCGGCGAACTGGCACATCTTCGGTCCCATCGCGGCCATCGCGAGGCGGATCCCCGGCAGTTTGGCGCGCAGTTCCGGCAGCGCTTCCCGCATCGCTGTAAGCGGCTTCTTGTTGAAACCGGCACCAACCCCGATCCAGAGGCGGGACGGATCAAGGTCAAGCCGCTCAATGTCTGCGGCGATCTCGGCGGGGCTCTGGCGATCGATTGCGATCACAGCGACACCAAGATCAATCGCCGAAGTCACTTTGGCGAACTCGGCAAGGGTCTCGAGGCCTTTGGCGCCGGGATGGTCATTCGCCCAGATCGATCCGTAACCGACCTCCTCGCAGGTTTCGGCCAGCGGACCACAAACCTCTTCGGGGAAACCGGCGGCAACGCCGAAACCGCGCTGTTGCGAAGGCCTACTCACGGATGTTCCCGTCGCGGTCGCGTTTCACGAGCGGGCCGACCAGGTCGAACTGGGCGACGCATTCGATGTGCGGGGTCTGAGGAAACATGTCGACTGGTCTCACGCGGTTCAGCTTATAACCCGCCTCGACCAGCTGTGCCGCGTTCGGGGCAAGCGTGGTCGGATTGCAGGAGATGTAGACGATGCGTTTCGCTTCGCATTCGATAAGCCGACGGACGATCTTTGCCGACAGTCCTGCCCGTGGCGGGTCGATCGTGATCACATCGGGTTTGCCGGCCTCTTCGATCAGCGGACCGAGTCCGGTGCGGGCGTTGGCCGCCACGAACTTCGCATTGGTGATGTTGTTGACGATCGCGTTTCGTTTGGCGTTGGTGATCGCGTCCTGAACGATCTCGAGCCCCCACACCTTTCCTGCCTGCCCAGCCATGCTCAATCCGATCGTGCCGACCCCGCAGTAAAGATCGAAAAGACTTTCGGCGCCGGTCAGACCGGCAAATTCCTGGGCCACGGTGTAGAGCTTCTCGGCCATGGCGGTGTTCGTCTGGAAGAACGAATCGTGGGAAAGCTGAATGTTGAGATCGAAGATCTTTTCCCGAAGCATCTCTTCGCCAAGCACGCCGGTAGGTCCGGTGGTGCCACCCGAAGGGCCGTCAATTGTGGTGTGAAGATCAACCGGGGGTTTCGGGAAGTTCGCGAGCGAAGTCACCAGCCGGGTCTGGACCTGACCGGTGCGCATGCCTTCACGAACCACCAGGTTGCGGAGCACGCCACGATGGTCGTGAGGGTCGTAGGCGGTGAGGCCTTCGGCTTTCGCCCAGTCGAGAACTTCGTTCTTGGCACGGTTAGTTGCGTCGGAGGACAGTTTGCAGTCCTCGATGTCCAGCACCTGGTCCCAGCGTCCGCGGGGATGGAAACCAAGCACGAGCTGGCCTTCCTGCTCACCGAACGAGTACTCGACTTTGTTCCGGTAACGCCACTGTTCGACAGCGGGGACGATCGGATCGAGCGTGAAGCCTTCGAGATGGCCGATCCGGCCGAGGGCGTCCTTGACGTGTTCTTCCTTGAAAGCCAGCTGGGTTTCGTAGCTGAGGGCCTGCCACGGAGCACCCGGACAGGATTCGGCCTGATGGATGTCGGTGTCGGGTAGCCGGTCGGGGCTGGGGGTGATCAGCTCGATCGAGTTCGCTTCGGCGTAACCCTTTTTCGACTTGGTGACCCGGGCACGGACCTTGTCGCCGGGCAGTCCGCCGTTGATGAAAACGACGTATCCCTCACGCCGCGCGATTCCACGTCCACCGTAGGCCAGCGTTTCGATTTCGGCTTCGAACTCTTCGCCTCGCCGAACCCGTCCCGGACGCTCATTTGACCCGGATGGTTTGCCGGACTCGGGGGCATTTCCTGTTGTATCCGTTGCAGACATTGAGGTCCCACTATCTCAGGCGGGGCGCGGAGTTAGTATCCCGCCCTTGGCTGAGAACGCCGTAAGGCACTACATAACGGGAAATGAAATCTCTGGCGGGCGTCTGGTCACGCTGCTGGACCGTGCCGCTGAGCTTCAGGTCGGTCGCCCGACCGAAGGCGTGGAATCACTCAAAGGCAAGTCAGTTGCTTTGATTTTCGAGAAGCCTTCGACCCGTACCCGGATCTCTTTCGAGGTGGGCGTCGGGGAGCTTGGCGCGACCCCGGTAGTTCTCCGGGGTGACGAAATGCAGCTGTCGCGTGGTGAATCAGTCGAAGACACCGCCCGGGTGATGTCACGCTTTGTTGACGCGATCGTGATCCGGTCGGGATCGCACGAGAACGTCGAGAAGCTCGGCGAATTCGCATCGGTTCCGGTAATCAATGCGCTCACGCCAATGTTCCACCCCTGCCAGGCTTTGGCTGACCTGCTCACGTTGAAGCAGCGTTTCGGCGGAATTGACGGGCTGCGTCTCGCTTATGTGGGTGATGGCAACAACGTGGCCCGCTCGCTGGCCGTTGCCGGCAACCTGACCGGGGTCGAGGTCGTGGTCGCCGCCCCCGAGGGTTATCAGCTCGAAACTGGCGGTCCGGCCATCCTCACCGACGATCCGTACGAGGCGGTAAAGGGTGCTCACGCGATCTACGGCGACGTCTGGGTCAGCATGGGTGACGAAGACACGGCCGAGCAGCGAATGGCCGATCTGGATCCTTTCCGGATCGATGCTGATTTGCTGGCCGCCGCTAAATCTGAAGCCATCGTGATGCACTGTCTGCCGGCTCATCCCGGTGAAGAGATCACCGCCGAGGTGCTTTATGGCGAAAGGTCGGCGGTCTGGGATCAGGCCGAAAACCGGCTCCACGCGCAAAAAGCGCTGCTTGAATATCTGCTTTCATGAGCCAGCGTGACTAGCGTCAAGTCCGCTTTCGCGTCTTCCTGAAAGAATTGCTGGCCGCGGCCCCGTGGTGTATCGGTTAGCACGCCAGGTTTTCAACCTGGAAGGACGGGTTCGACTCCCGTCGGGGCTACTGCGACACCGTCAACCAGACCCTCCCGGGTAGGGTTGACGGTCATGTACCCGGAGATCAATATTGGCCCGCTGACCCTGCAGACCTTCGGCCTGATGTTCGCACTGGCCTTCATCGTTGCGGGCTTCCTCTGCTTCAAACGCTTCGAGGAACTGAACAAACCGGGGGACTGGGCTTACGAGGCGGCCTTTGCCGCGTTGATTGGTGGCCTGATCGGCTCGAAGCTGTATTTCCTGATTGACCACGGGGCAAGCATCGATGGATTTAGCGATCTTGTTTCCGGGACCGGGCTAACCTGGTACGGCGGTCTCGCGGGCGGGGCGATCGCAGTGGCCCTCTGGGCCAAGTGGCGTGACTTCCTCAATCTGCAGCTGATGGACGTTGCCGCGCCAGCTCTGCTTGCCGGCCAGGCGATCGGACGGATCGGATGTCAGCTTTCGGGTGATGGTGACTACGGAAAGCCCTGGGACGGCCCGTGGGCGATGGGTTACCCGGATGGTGTCGTGCCGACTCCGCCCGGTGTCACGGTTCATCCAACCCCGGTTTACGAAACCCTGGCGCTTGGCATCGGGGCGATTGTTCTCTGGCACCTGCGTAACCGCTTTCGTCCGGGCATCCTTTTTGCCATGTTCATGCTGTGGGCCGGTACCGAACGGTTGCTGGTCGAGTTCCTCCGGACCAATTCGGATGTCGCACTTGGCCTGACCGCCGCCCAGCTGACCAGCGTCGGGCTGATTATTGGTGGCCTGGTGTGGATCGCCGTGGTCAAGAAGCGTTACGGCACCCTTGCTCCGGAGAATGGTGGCGGCACCGCCGCCGGTGCCGCCAGGTAGCTCCTTGCTGGCAGACCCGAAGCCACGATCGTCTTAGTGGCAGACAGTCCAGAGGACGCTGCCCGCGAGATCTCCGAGGCCATCCCCACCGACCTCGGCGCAACAGTCGGAGAAGGGTGTAGGGATTGAATGGGCGGTACTGGGCTCGAACCAGTGACCCCCTGCGTGTAAAGCAGGTGCTCTTCCAACTGAGCTAACCGCCCCTGGGGAGGGATTATCTAAGAATCACGGTTCGCTTGACTGCCGCCCGGTTTCAGCGAATCACGAATGCCGCTCCGGGCTGGCCGCTGATCTTGAGAATGTAGCGTCCGGATTTGAGTTCCGAGAGCCTGTCGGCCGGGATCCTGACCTTGCCTTTTTGTGCTGTGGCCTTGCCCCTGGTTACAACCCGGCCTTGTCGTCGGAGGCTCCAGCTGACCTTGGCGTTCGCGGCTTTGGCGAACTTAACCTTGCAGGTCACCTTGATCTTCTTCGACTTCTTTTTCTTCTTGGGCTGCTTGACCTTGCAGGTGACCTTGGCGTTCTTGCCGGGCTGGCCCTGAGGACCCGGCTGCCCGCTGGGGCCCGTTTGACCAATCGGTCCGGTCGGTCCGGTCGGCAGCGGGCCGGCTGTCCCGGAGAGCGAGACTGTCGGGTCGGCAGCCAGGTTGCTCAGGGCGGTCAAAGTGGCCGAGCGCACACCTTCTGCCTTCGGAGCAAAGATCAGATTTGCAGAGCAACTTGCGCCGAGCCCGATCGAACCGCGGCAGGTGTCGCTGCCGATGATGAAGTCGGTCGGGTCGGTTCCGGTGAAAGTGAATCCGTCGAGCTCTAGCGGGGCCGAACCATTATTGGTGAAGGTGATCGTCTGGGGTTCGCTTACCGTGCCCTGGGGAACCGGGCTTGACGAACCGAAAGCGAGGGAGGCCTGGCTGAGGTCAGCCGTCGGTGCGTTGAGCAGGACCATGACCTCATCGTTGAATTCGTTCGTGACTGCCAGGTCCGGCGCACCATCGTTGTTGAGGTCGCCGGTCGCCATTGACGGCGCATTTTCACCAGCCGGGAAAGAGATTGGCGATCCGAATGAGCCGACACCGTTGCCAGGCAGAATCGAGAGGTTACTCACGAAGTCGTTTGACACCGTTGCCAGATCCTGTTTGAAGTCTCCATCAAAATCGTCTGCGACCAGCGCACTTGCGAAGGAGCCGGTCGAGAAGTCGGTTCTGGCCCCGAAACTGCCCGAACCGATCCCCGGGAGAACTGACACGACGTTCGAGTTCGCGGTAGCTATGTCGGGTCGGCCATCATTGTTGAGATCCCTGATAATCACCGATCTCGGATTGGAGGCGACCGTCAGGTTGGTGGCGGCAGCGAATCCACCGGTGCCGCTGCCAAGTCTCACTGTGACGTTGGCCGAGTCCGAATTTGCCGTCACCAGGTCCGGCTTGCCATCGTTGTTGAGGTCATCGAACGCTACGGAAAACGGCCCCAGTCCGACCGCGAAGCTGAGCGCGGCAGCGAATGAACCGGTGCCGCTGCCGAGCAGGACCGAGACATTGTTCGAAAAGAAGTTGCCGGTCACGACGTCAGGATTGCCGTCGTTGTTCAGATCGCTGATCGCTACGGAGAGGGGGGTGTCGCCCACCGAAAAGGACGTTGGGAGTCCGAACGAGCCGGTACCGGTACCAAGCAGTATCGACACCGCGTCGTCGTCGGCGTCAGCCGTAACCAGGTCGAGCCTGCCGTCGTTGTTCAGGTCGTCGATCGCTACCGCCCGCGGGGCGGATCCAACCTGAAACTCGTTTGCGGTTCCGAATGAACCGGTGCCGTTCCCGAGCAGGACGGAGACGTTGCTGTCATTCGTGTTGGCCACGGCCAGATCCGGCTTGCCGTCGTTGTTGAGGTCGCCGATAGCAACGGAGCTGGGTGCGGTGTCAGTCGCGAAGCTGCTCGGCGGCCCGAAGTTGACTGCTGCCGAAGCTACAGTCGGCGCAAGTGCCAGAACAATGGTTGAGAGGATCAGCGCGATCCCGATTCTTCCCCGGCTTGCATTCATTGATCTCGTCTCCCTGCTCGATTCGTCCATTCGGCTCATCCGAAGCTGTGTCTGCCTGTTCAGCAATGCAGCAGCGTTTATGCCCGGTCCCAGCAAAGTATCCGCAGGGTGAGGCCCCGTCAACCAGAGGGTGTTCCCGGCCGTTTCGTGGTGAAACAGCCTAGGGTCAAGTCTTGGACGAAGAAGCTGAAGAGAAGGACCCCGTCAACTGGCAGCCATGGGTCTGCTGGGTACTGATTGCTCCTTTTGCGATCTGGGCGATCGGTCGTACTTTCGGGCTTGAAAATGGCTTTCCGGCGGTCCAGGCGATGGCCTACACCCCTTACGTCCTGCTGCTGTCGCTGGTGGTGCTGCTGGTTGTGGTCCTGTTGCGGAAATGGCTGCCGTTTCTGGTTGGGCTGCTGGCCTTCATCGCGCTTGGTTTCGCGGTGGTACCGCGTGAAATCGGCAGCGCCGACCAGGTCGCGGGCGGTAAAGAAGTCAACCTGATGTCACTAAACCTGGCCCGGGGCCGAGCTGATCTCGGTGAAGTCATGAACCTGATCAAGGTGAGGCAGGTTGACATCCTGACCCTTCAGGAAGTGACCCCGGAAGCCGCAACCGGACTGAAAGATGCCGGGATCAACCGGTTGCTGGAACACTCGGTGGTTGCGACCGAAGAAGGACACGAAGGGCGATTCACCGGGGGCGCAATCTTCTCGCGATTCCCCCTCGATGGCCTGGGGCAGCCAGCCACCTATTCCCGCCAGCCGGACGCACTTGTCTCTGCCCCGGAGGCCATCCCGTTCCGATTGCGGTCAGTTCACCCGATGGCGCCCATTGGGCCACGCACCACCACCCAGTGGGCAGATGAATACGGGAAATTTCCCCCAGCTGACGGCCCGGGCCCGCCATGGGTGCTGGCCGGTGACTTCAACGCGACCCTCGACCACAAGCGATTCCGGGACGTGATCGATACCGG
>JBAWHK010000150.1:0-5957 GCA_049593795.1 Solirubrobacterales bacterium | reverse complement strand
TTCGACCACGCTGAAGTCGAGATGTGGATCGCTGAACGGGATGGGGTGCCGATCGGCCGGATCAGCGCCCAGATCGATCAGAACTGGGATGACTTCCGTGGCGGCAAAGACGGGCAGTTCGGATTCTTCGAAACCATCGACGACGCCGAAGTCGCCAACGCCCTGCTCGACACCGGTTGTGAATGGCTCGCCGGAAAAGGCCGTGAGCGGGTGTACGGGCCGATGGACTTCACCACCAACGACGAAATCGGCATCCAGATCGAAGGCTTCGACATCAAGCCGGTGCTGCTCGAGAACTGCCACCAGCCGTATTTCCAGACCCTGGTTGAAGGCAACGGCTTCACCAAAGCGATGGACCTGCTGATGTGGCACCTGGAAATGGGCAAACTGGCCAAAGGACTGGAGTTCCACCCGGCCATCATGGATGCCGCCCAGGCCAGCCTCGACGAGCACGGAATCACGATTCGCGGCATGCGCCGATCCGACATGGGCTCGGAAATCAGCAAGTTCCACGAGGTGTACAACGAAGCCTGGAGCGACAACTGGGGTTTCGTCCCGATGACCTCGGAAGAAATCGAGTTCCACGCCGCCACCCTGAAGCTGGTGATCGACGAAGACTGGGCGATGATCGCCGAGAAGGAAGACGGTGAAGTTGTCGGGGCCGCCCTGACCCTGCCTGACTTCAACCAGGTCCTCTCGAAGATGGACGGCCGGATCATGCCTGCCGGCTGGTACCACTACCTGAGCAAACGCAAGAAGATCGACGTTGTCCGGATCCTCGCGCTGGGCGTCAAAAAGGCCTACCAGCACACCGGTGTGGCCGCCGCCCTTTACGTGAAGCACATCCAGACCTGCCGTCCCGACGGCGTCATGACCGGTGAAGCCGGTTGGATCCTGGAGACCAACGAACCGATGAACCGGGCGCTCGAAGGCATGGGCGGCGTGGTCAACAAAAAATTCAGGATTTACGAAAAAAGCCTGTAAAGAGCACCATCTTCCGGAAATGCAGGAGTTCCGACCTGCGCCGTATGTAATGTTGTCGCTGTGTCCGACGTAGAACTAGACGGCGAGTTGGTTTCCGAAGAAGACGTGGTCGAGGGACATCCCGATGATGTTCGGGCCCTGCCCCACAGATTCGAGTCCCAGAAGGAATTCCTTCCGGCTCTGCGCAGTGAAGTCACCACGGCAGCGATCGCGGTTGCCGGGGGTGCCCTGGCCGGGGTCGCCACAGTCGCCGCAGTTCGTGCGGTCAGTGGATCAGGCGGGTCCAAACGGCGTCAACGCAAGCTTTCCAAGCGCGGCAGGAACGCCACCAACGTGGTCGCCAGCCGCTCTTTCCTGGTCGATGTCCACGTTCTCGGGCGCTAGGGCCCGCAGGTAGGGCTCAGGTGGACTTGATCGAGGTCGAAGTAAGACCCCGGTCACCTTTCAGGCTGCCGAAACTCACTGGCGGCGATTGTCTGGTTCGGGCTGTCGGACCAGGGCTGGAGCGGATGCTGATAGTCGGACGCTCGCCGGTGATCGTCCGTGTCTGTCCGGCAGCGGTCGGGCTTTTCCGTTTCTGTGCCAGGCCGGCCCCGATCGAAGCGATCACCGGGCCGGGCTGCGAAGGACTGGTCGAGGCAGGCGAAGACGAAATGCTCGAAGCGATCCGGCGATTCCGTTTCGCGATCGCGATCGACCTCGACCTCGAGCCGCTCAAAAAGCTTTTCGGTGACGACAACCTGCTCGCACCCGCGATCACCGGACATGCACCAGGGAGGCCCCAGCGTCGGCCACAGGCCTGGGAAGCACTGCTCTGGGCAATCACCGAGCAGTTGATCGAATACCGGCGCGCGGCCGAAATCCAGCGGCTGATGATCCGCAAGTGGGGTCTGCGCCTGAAGGTCGGCACCCGCCGGTCGGCCCGCGGAGCTTTCGCTGAATACCTTGGGACCGTGCCGTCCGCATCCTCGATAGCGGCCGCGTCACCGGCAGAGCTGGAGAGTTGCGGCCTTGGCGCCCGACGGGCGATAGCGATGATCAAAGTTGCCCGCAGCGTTGCGGCCGGTCGCTGCGACCCGGAAAACCCGGAAGATGACCGCCGCCTGATGGCAATCCCCGAGATCGGGGCCTGGACCATCGCCTGTCTTGGTTTACGCGGCCGCGGCGATCCCAACGCCCTGCTGGCCGGGGATCTGGCCCAGATGAAGCTGGTCGGATACCTCGCCGGGCTTGGCCGCAACGCCGAAGTTGAGGAAGTCGAAGCCTGGTACGAGCGTTACGCCCCTTACCGCGGCCTGGTCGGTGAGTACATCCTGTTCGCGCAAGGCAAGCCGCTGCACGGGCCGGGCAACACCGCCCGCATCAGGCAGCGTCACCAACGTCCCTACCCACGGGCCGCCTGAAGCCCTATTCGGCTTCTACCTGCCCTCCGGGCAGAAGGTCGTTGGTCAGGGCGTCTACCGCCCGCTGAGGCCCGGTCAGGACTTCGTTCTCGACCATCCAGTTGATGAACGCCTGCCAGTTGGCCGGGTTCATGTAGCCGAACGGCGCATTCGGAACGTTCGTCTGGGCAAGCAGGGGCAGGGTGGCCTTGACCTGGGCCGCGGTGACTTTCGGGTCAAGCGTGTTGTTGGCCTTGAGGATCGTCTGGGTGGCGGCGTTCGGCTGTTCGACCGCCTGGTTGGTGCCGCGGGCGAGCGCGCTCAGGAAGAGCCTGATCGGATCCGGGTCTTCCTTGAGGGCTTTGCCCTGTGCAACCAGCACCAGCTCGTTATAGGTGGGAACGCCAAGCCGGTTCACCGGATTGATCACCGGCTTCTGCCCGGAGAGCTTCAGGTCGATTCCTTCGATGTTCCAGAAAGGACCGAGCGTTGCCTGGGCCCGGCCACTGACTATCGATGGCAGGAGTCCCTGGCCGACCCCGACCTTGCTGACGTCGCCTTCGTTCAGTCCGGCCCGGGCAAGGATGGTCTTCAGATAGGCGTCCTGGTACGGGATGCCAGCGGTGGAAACTGTTTTGCCTTTGAGGTCGGCAACCCGTTTCACCTTCGATTTCTTGAGCCAGATCATCGAGGTGAGTGGCTGGTTGACGATCGCGCCGACGGAAACCACATCGAGGCCCTGCTGGCGGGCCAGCAGCACTTCCGGTTCGTAGGAAACGGCGAGATCAGCTTCACCGGCAGCGACCAGCTTGATTGGCAGTGCCGGGTCGGTCGGGCTGTCGAGCGAAACATCGAGGCCGGCATCCTCGAAGAATCCGGCGTCCTGCGCCGTGAAGATTCCGACGTGATCCGGGTTCGGGTACCAGTCGAGGGCGAGGGTGAACGGTTCAGTTTGCGGGTCTATGTCCTCGGACTTCGAGCCACAGGCGCTCACTGCGAGCGTGGCGACGATGGCGATGGTCAAAAGGGTCAGCTTGCGCAAATTCAGCTCCGGTCAAGTCAAGGAAGGGCTTTGCAGGTTACCGCCAACGCAGCACTCTACGTTCGAGCAGGCTGATCAGCCCGAAAAGCGTGATCGCGATCAGTGACAGAACGAAAACGGAAGCGAAGAGCCGATCGGTCATCAATTGCGCGTTGTCCTGGAGCATCAGGTGCCCCAGTCCTTTCTCCGAACCGGCCCATTCGCCGAAGATCGCGCCGATCACGGCGACGGCCACGGCGATCTTCGCCCCGCTGAAGACATAGGGCAGGGCGGTCGGGATTTCGACCCGCTTGAAGATCTGCCATTTCGACGCCCAGACCGTTCTCATCATCTTCACCGCATCAGGATCGACTGACCGCAGGCCGTCCAGGGTGTTCACGGTGATCGGAAAGAAGCAGATCAGGCTGATGATCGCGAGCTTCGGACCGATCCCGTAGCCGAACCAGACCACGAGGACAGGTGCGATGACGATTATCGGAATGGTCTGCGAAGCGACGATCACCGGGTAGCTGGTGCGACGGATCAGGTCGGAGGTACTGAGGATCGAGGCTGCCAGCAGGCCGACCGCCAGGGCAATCGCAAATCCAGCGACGATTTCGATGAGCGTGACCCGGGCATTCTCGGCGATCAGCGCGCGGTCCTGCCAGAGCACATCGAATATCTGGGAGGGGGAGGGAACGAGGAAGTCCTCGAGGTTGAGCTGATTTGCCATGAAGCCGGACGCCGCGGCGACCTGCCAGATTGCGAACAGCGCGACGATTAGCAGCAGGGGTGGCAGCCAGCGGCGCAGGAAACTCATCCGGCACCACGTGGGCTCAGCCCACCGGCCCCGAGCAGGGACATGACTCGTTGACGGCGCTCGGTGAATCCGGCTGTGGTTACGGCGGCGAGTCGCCCCGATTCCGTTTCTTCGGGTGAGTCGATGGTTTGGACGATGCGTCCGGGACGGGGGCTCATTATCGCCACCCGGTCGCCGAGATAGAGCGCTTCTTCGACGTCATGGGTAACCAGCACGATCGTCCGGCGCTCGTTCTTCTGGACGCCCAGCAGCCATTCCTGGACTTCGGCCCGGGTGATCGCATCAAGGGCGGCGAAAGGCTCGTCCAGCAGCAGGATCCCTTTCCCGGAGAGCAGGGTCCTGAGGAAAGCGACCCGTTGGCGCATGCCTCCGGAGAGCTCGTCTGGCCGGGCCTTCTCGAATCCGCTGAGGCCGAGCCGGTCGAAGAGCTCACCGGCGGAGCGGCGGGCTTCTGCTTTGGAGAAGCCTTTGTTGCGCAGGGCAAGGCTGGCGTTGTCGATTGCCGGGTACCAGGGGAGGAGGCAGTCGGTTTGCGGCATGTACGCGCAGCCGTCCAGTCGGTCGGAGGCGGATGAGAGACCGCCGACTTCGATCGATCCGGAGGTCGGTTCCTGAAGTCCGCAGATCAGTTCGAGCAAAGTTGATTTGCCGCAGCCGGATGGTCCAACCACGGCCAGGATCTGTCCGTCCTCAACCGAAAATTCGAGGTCGTCGAGGGCAACGGTGTCGCCGAAGACGTGGCCGATTTTCCGGCCGGTCAGGGAGGAGCTCATCGCCGCCAGTGTAAGAGCCTGGCCGACCGCGGTACTCGGCGGCTTTTCGTGCATCGGCCGAGAACCGGGCCATCTCCGGGCGCTGCGGGTAGTATGTCGATCTTCCTGAGTTCTTGACTATGTATGTCGGGAGTATCAGGAGAGTGTCTTTGATCCCGCCGCGCCCGCTCAAACTTGGATTTCTCAATCGCAATAGTCCTGTTCGGTCTCGGCATCGGGATCCTTGTCGGCATGACCGGCATGGGTGGCGGCGCGTTGATGACCCCGTTGCTGATCCTGATCTTCGGTGTATCCCCGACCACCGCGATCGGCACCGACATCCTTTACGCCGCGATCACCAAGACCGTCGGTGCCTGGCGGCATCTGAAACTCGGCACCGTGAACCTGGGCCTGGTCTTCTGGCTGGCGGTGGGCAGCGTGCCATCGGCCATCCTCGGAGTCCAGATGGTGGCGATCCTCCAGCGACAACTGGGGGAGGACAAACTCGACTCACTCGTTTACGCGGTACTCGGCGGGACGCTTCTGATGGTTGGCGTGATCACCCTCGCCCGGGCCCTGATCGTTGCCAAGTCGATAAACGAACGAGACGACTTCAAAATCGAACGTCGGCACAAAGTCGCCGCGGTGACCATCGGTGTCACCACCGGTTTTGTCATCGGCGTGACCTCGGCTGGATCGGGCACCGTGATTGCGGTTCTGCTGATCGCGGTATTCCGGCTCACCCCGAAGCATGTGGTCGGCACCGACGTGTTCCATGCCGCGATCATTCTCTGGGCCGCAGGGATCGCCCATTTCGGGCATGGCAACGTTGACCTTGGTCTGGTCGGGAACATCCTGATCGGCTCGATTCCCGGGATCATCATCGGAGCTGCCCTCACCGAGAAGGTTTCGCAGGACAGGCTCAGGATCGCCCTCGGCGTTGTGCTGATCCTGTCCGGTGTCGCCACCGTCCAGAAGGGCGATCCACTTGTCTGGCC
>JBAWHK010000149.1:0-35946 GCA_049593795.1 Solirubrobacterales bacterium | reverse complement strand
ACGGTCACGGTTGCCTTCAGTTCGGAATGCCGGTCGCCCAGAACCGTGATCCGGCCATTTTCAACCAGGTCGATCCGGCCGCCCCGGATCCTGCCGATCACGCTCAATACGAGTCGACGCCACATTTCAGGCTGCTTTCCCCACAGTTGATTCGGACGATTCACGCGTGATGTCTCTCACGGGACAAAGCATCCCTGTTCCTGGCTCATCCTGCAAGTTTTCCGCTGGTGGACGCCGGTGATATTTCGCACCGCTCAACCAGGAACGAAGTGCCTGCCAGTGGATTCCGGCAATCACCCTGTATGACATCGGCGGATAGCTGAGCAGCAGCTTTCCGAGGGTCCTGCGGCTGATCGCGGTCCGCTCCAGATTGAGGGTCGCATCGAAGAAGAGTTCGTCCTGGCGGCTGCTGGCGATGTGTACAGGCAGACGTTCCCCGGGGGTCCCGAAGCGCAGTTCGTATTCGTGATCCATGCCCATCAGCGGCGAAACGTGCATCTCTTTTGCCGTCACCGTGGAGATGACCCCGGCGCGATCGCCGCCCTCAATCACATAGCTGTGGCGGTCGCCCCAGGGGGTGTTGGTGACTTCGGCAACCACCGTCCGTACGTTCTGCCCGGAACGGTCAAAGCAGTAGTAGAACGTCACCGGGTTCTCGATGCGTCCCCAGTAACGCAGATGGGTGAGCATGCGGATTGGCCCGTCCGGCCTGGACCCGGTCCGTTGCTGGACCAGATCTGCCACCGCCTGCTTTAGCGGAAGGTGGTCCGGACCCAGGTAGTCCGCGCGTCTGAATGCTGCGGGCGACCGCCTGCGGGTCGACCACAAAGGATGGATGTTCATGATCTCCGGGATCTCATCGAGATCCAGGTACATCATGAAAAGCCGGTACTCGAATTCCCGCTTCCCGGGCATGAACCGGCGGTGCCTGACCCGGCCTTCATAAATCGCGCTGTTCAGGTCCTTGATCATCGGATCGCGACTTTTTCGAGAGTAGAAGGCGCACCTGTTTCCAGGAGCTCACGGGCAGCCCGAAGTCCGCTGAAAGCCCCGTCTTCATGGAACCCGTTGCGCCAGTATGCACCTGCGAAGTGGGTGCGGCCAACACCGCTTATTTCGTGCCAGCGCCGCTGCGCATCCATTGTGTCCGGCGTGAAAACCGGATGTTCATACTGGAAAACCTCGATGATCTTTTCCGGGTCGATACGTTCGGTCAGGTTGAGGGTCACGCAGAACTGACGCTCGCACTCGAGGGTCTGCAGGCGGTTCATGTCGTAGGTGAGGGCGGTAGCACCGGACGGCTTGTCGGTGAGGTGATAGTTCCAGCATGCCCAGGCCGCCCGACGTTCCGGCAACAGGGATTCGTCGGTGTGGAGGACCGCTTCGTTCGGTTGGTACTTGATCGCACCCAGGACCTCGCGTTCGTCCGGGGTCGCGTCGTCGAGCATGCGGAGCGCCTGATCCGAATGCGTGGCGATGATCACTTCATCGAATCTCTCGGTGGCCCCGTCCCGCGGGGTCACTTCGACATGGTCGGGGAAGCGCCGTACCCGTTCGATTGGAGTCTTCAGCCGGATTCGGTCCCGCAGCGGATCGGTGAGCGCACTGACATATGACCACGACCCGCCCTCGACCGTGCGCCACTGAGGACGGTTACGCAGGGCAAGCAGGCCATGATTGTCGAGGAAACGGGCGAGGAAACCGATCGGGAAACTCCACATCTGTTCGGGATCCGCTGACCAGACAGCAGAAACGAGCGGCACGACCACGTACTCCCGCAATTCGTCGGAGAAACCTTCGTCGGCCAGGAACCCGGCCAGCGAAGGTCCCTCGATCTCGTTCGCCGAGAGTTCCTTCAGGCGTCGCTGAAAGCGCGGGAATTCGGCCAGCATGCGAAGGAACTTCGGATTGAAAAGATTGGATCGCTGGGCGAACAGGCCGTTGAGGCTTCGTCCGGTGTATTCGAAGTCGCCGCCGCTGACCGAGAAACTCATAGTGGAGGGTCGGCTGGCAACTTCCAGTTCTTCAAGCAGCTTGCCGAACTCGGGGTAATTGCGGTCGTTGAACACGATGAAGCCGGTGTCGACTGATTCAAGGCCACGTTCCGATTCGACAACGACCGTGTTGGCGTGGCCGCCCGGCTTGTGACCGGCCTCGAAGATGGTCAGCTCCGCACGGTCGCGCAGGTGATGCGCTGCCGCCATGCCTGAAATTCCGGTTCCGATGATCGCGACTTTCATTGCCTGTACTACGTGGCCGGCCGGCCCTGCGGATGCAACCGGTGTGTGAAGCAGGTCGGTTCACGGCCAGAACGGCGGATAGGCTTGCCCCATGCCGACGACCGAGAAGATCACCCTTCATGCCGTGCCTTTCTCCCACCCCTGCATGACCGTGCGGGCCGGAATGAAACTGAAAGGCCTCGAATGGGAGGAAGTGATGTGGCAATCCGGTCCCCATGCCGACCAGATCGAAGAGGTATACGGAACCGGAAGGCGGACCGCTCCCGGAATCCTGATCGGGGAAGAGCCGGTTCATGGTTCAGTTGCGATTCTCGAAGAACTTGAGAGGCGCTACCCGGAAAACCCGCTCTACCCGGAAGCGATCGCCGATGCGGTCAGTTCCGCGGAACGCTGGGCCGACCTGGAATTCCAGGATCTCGGACGCAGCCTCTCTTTCGGGGCGCTTCGTTTCCGCCCGGAAGCGATCGGAACGTTCGCTGGCGTCGGCAACCTCGATCCGGCCGGGACCGACTTCGCGATGAAGACGCTCTACCTCGCCTGGAAACACATGGGCCTGACCGCAGTCCAACTGGCTGACGAACTCACCGCGCTTCCCGGGATAATCGCGAGGATCGACGAGTTGGCGGCACAGGGGGTCATCGACGGAGACACGCCGACGGCAGCAGACCTTCAGATCGGTGCGACCGCGAGGGTT
The DNA here is from genome assembly GCA_049593795.1 of Solirubrobacterales bacterium. Lineage (GTDB taxonomy): Bacteria > Actinomycetota > Thermoleophilia > Solirubrobacterales > 70-9 > 67-14. The sequence continues at coordinate 33,012 of JBAWHK010000149.1, read as the reverse complement.
CTGCTTACCGTCCAGGACCTCCGCCCCGTTCTCGAAGGCACCGCTGCCGAACGCATCGCGATGCGTTACTTCGATGATTACCCGGGCGAGATTCCGGCCGGGGCATTCCCGGCCGGCTGGGTCAAGTCGTAACCGCGGGCTCCGGCCTGGCAACGGGAGCGAGCCATTCGGCCAGCGGCTCCGCGAGTTCGATGCCCTGGGCGATCCCGGCCGCGTAGACCTCGGCCTCCCGGCCGCTCGCCATCCGGCTGGGGCCGATGGCCCGGGAAGCCGCAGGGTCAGGAACGACATTGAGGACCCTTATGCCCCTGGCGCGCAGCCGGGCGACTTCGCCTTTGACAATCGACCGGTAAAGCCCCCCGGTCAGTTTGCTGCGCAAGCCGGTGGCACCCTGGTCACTGCCGGAAGGAGTCAGACAGATCACGGTTTGGCCTGGCTCTACCGGGACCGCATCCAGGTTGACCGGGCTCCAGACCCCACCGTCCACGTATACCCCGATCTCGTCCTTTATCGGGGTGAACACCCCGGGGATCGCGCAGGAGGCCTGAACCGCTTCGCTTACCGTCAGCCCGTGGCTCTGCCCACGGTTGAAAACTGTGCGGCGGCCCGTTCGCTGGTTGAAGCTGACCACATTCAGGCGGTCCGGCCATTCCGGGGCGAGCCTTTTCATGTCGCGATCCAGATATTTGAGGTGCTTGCGGCCATTTGGAACGAGGGTCAGGATCGTGCGCCGAAGCAGCTGGCCGAAAGCTCCATGGGCTGCCAGCAGCCGGCCCATGCGATGGTTTCCGGGCTGCTCGTCAAGTGGTCCTGGCGGTTCAGTGGCCGCCGGCCCTCCCAGATCCACATAGCGGTCGATCAACGCTTCCAGGTCCTCGGCCGCCGCGAGGCGGGTGGCGACAATCGAACCGGCCGAGGTCCCACAGAACTGTCCGGATGCTTTCGGATCAACCAGGCCGGAACGTTCCAGCCCGACCACGAGTCCGGTCATCCAGACATCACCGAGCACCCCTCCGCTTCCGAGGACAAGCAGGTCAGGCGCTGAAGGCTGGTCGTTCATCGAGATAAACCTACGGAGCTGACCCTCAACCGGTTCACTTTCCGATCTGGCCGGAGGTCAGGAACGGGTCACACCCCGCAGAACCGATCGGCCTGAATGATTCGGGTCACCGTTGTCAGCCTGAATCGAAACGTCGAAGTATTTGTACTTGTCAGGGTCAACCGGGAGCGGAACCTGAATGTTTGAACTTCCATCGGGTTCAACCCGGAACGTTCCCAGCGCAACCAGTTCGTTGTCCTGTCCGAGAAGCCAGAGCTCATAGAACTCGCCGCTGCCGGTTGGTTTCAGACCGCTCACATCCAGGTTCACCGAGTCGCCGGTGGAACTGGTCAGGAGAACTTCACCGGTAGCTTCGGGCGGGGCCTCTTCCCCGAACTTCTGCAGCGCGACAGTCTGCACCGGGGTCCCGGACTCGATGCTGTCCGAGCCGTCGAACTGGGTGCCAACGGCGATGCCGGCACCGAAGAGCAGGACCGCCGAAGCAAGGGCACCGGCCAGACGCGGAAACCCGATTCCGAGGAACCGACGACCGGGCTTTTCCCGTGTTTTCACGGGATCGGCCACCGGCGGGGTTCCCGGCATCACCAGCGGAGGTGGTGCCGGTGCGGTTTCCCACGCATCCGGGGGTAGTTCTTCAAGCTTCTCGACCACGGGTCCGATCTCTTCGACCAGACGTTCAAGGGCAGGGTCGGTCTTGCGGTCTGCTTCGAACTGGAGGGTTTCGGATTCGTTCAACTCACCCAGCAGGTAGGCAACGACTCTTTCCTGGCTTTGTTGGTTCATGCTTCCGCCTCCATCATCGTTCGCAACTTCCGCAGGCCACTGACCATGCGTGATTTCACTGTTCCAAGCGGAATTCCGGTTGTGTCTGCAATCTCTGACTGGCTGAGTTCCCCCTGGAAACGGTACTTCAGCAAGTCAGCCTCTTCCTGTGGCAGACGGCCGAGCAGCTGTCTGAAATGCCAGGTGTCAACTGCTTCATCGATCTCGTCGCGCTCGGGTTGAAGCGCCTCGACGTCACGGGCCGCCCCTTGAGGGTCGCGCGGTTCGGGAACCCGGCGCCGGGAACTGTCGATTGCCCTGCTGCGGGCGATCAGCATCAGCCAGGTCAGCAGTGAACCCCGTTCCGCATCGAAATTGTCGGCCTTCATCCAGGCTTCCATGAACACCTGCTGCTGGACATCTTCGGCGGTTGCCCGATCGGGCAGGTATCGCAGGAGAAACGAGAAAACCGGCCTCGAGTACAGGTCGTAGAGCTCCCGCAGGGCTTCGGGATCCTGCTGCTTCAGTCGCAGGACCAGAACCGATTGTTCGCGATCTTCGCTTTCGGGCATCAAGGTTGGGTTGTAGTCAATCACGGTGCTGCTGCCACCACGGATGTGAGGGGGTGACGAAATTGCGTAGTTCATTTCGTCACCCCTCATCACTCACCGTGTGAATCGCGAACCCTGCATCGGGACGGCTTCAGGCGAAGGTGCCAGCCGGACAATCAGGGTTCTTCCCAACCTCTCGTCCACGTGATCAGCCCGCTACCGCGTTCACGGTTGCGTTTCCGAGCACCAGACCCTCAGTGAATGCGGTGGTGCCGAACGCCGAGTTGAGTGCGGCGGCCGCCCCAGCGGTCAGGGTTGCGGTTGCATTCGTCAGGGTGATTTTCCTGCCGGTGACCGAGGCTTCGAGGGCGCTCAGGTCGAGGTCAAGGATCGAGACCCTCTGCTCACCGAGCTTCGCGGTCAGGTCAGGGGACTGATCAACCTTGATCTTGAAGTCGGTCAGTTCAACCACGGTTGATCCCGCGGAAAGGGAGATCCCTCCGCTGTGCGCTATCGAACCCGCGAAAGTCGAGGTGTTCGACCGTCCTCCCGTGATCGGGAAAGCGATAGCGCCAGCCGGGGTGACCGATGCCGGGCCGACCGGTGCGACCGCTACTCCAAGGCTGGTCAGCGCCTCCGCAGTAGCGGGATCGAGCGTCAGGTCGGTGCTGCCTTCTGCTTCGAGACCGACGGATTCGGGTTGAGCGACCACAACTGCGTGCCCGAGTCGCAGACCCGCCCTGAACAGCTTCACGTGGAATGTTTCGTTGAGGGCTCTGGCCGCCTTGCCGGTAAGTGACACACCGACTTTGCTGACCTTGATGCCAAGACCTGGACGTTTCACTTTTGCGTTGCTCAGGTCGAGTTTGAGCAGGTTCACCCGCTTCTTGCCGACCCGGGCACTTAGCCGGTTGCCATTGCCGGTCTTGACCACGAATGATTTCGTTACGAGCTTGGTCTTTCCGGCTTTGAACCTGAGGCCGCCCGTGTGCCGCAGCGTTCCGGCTGCCGTCTTCGGATCAAGTTTGCCGCCTTTGATCGGAAAACTGACAGTTCCCCGCTTTACTTTCGCGGGCTTGACCGGGCTTACTGAAACACCGTTCTGCTTGAGCAGTTTCGCCACCCGTTTGTCGAGCTTGAGGGAAGTGCTGCCGCCCCCCACCGGGTTTGCCTGTGCTCCTGCTGCCAGGACTCCGAACACTCCTAGAACTGCCATCACCACGATTGAAACCGACTTCCGGTACATCTTTCCCACCTCCGGGTTGAGTTTGTTCTACCCGGGGGTACGGGGCCTGCCTTCAAATCGGTTGACTTGCGTCCGGCTGGTCAGTCCAGTGACTGCTTCTGCCCACCCAGTAGCCGGCCACCGACAAAGAAGAGGGTGATCACGAAACCGATGAACGCCAGCGCGAAATCGAACCGGAAGGCAGCGTGGAGTCCATCGATCAATCCGGACTGTGACGCATAGATGGTGGTTGTCAGAGCCAGGCCAACCGACCCGCCGGCGATCTGGAACATGTAAATGATGCCTCCAGCCAGGCTGCTTCGGGATCTGTCCACCGAAGTCACGGCGATCGTGGTGGCCGAGGAGTAGAAAAGTCCGACACCGGTGCCGAGCACCACCATCCCGGGGATGATCCCGGTCAGCGAACCACCGTTGGAGATTCCCAGCCCGATGAACAGCGCCCCTGCCGCGATGAAGCTGGCACCGGTGGTCACGATCAGCTTGCCACCCAGCCGGTTGTACAGCGGACCGGCAATAAATGAGGTCAGAGCGAATATCGCCATGAACGGCAAAAGGCCGACTCCTGATTCGAAAGCCGTGTAACCGAACTCTTTCTGCATGTATTGAGGCAGGAAGAAAAGCGTGCCGAAGAAGGTCGCGGATATGCAGAGGATCGCGAAACAGGATGCGCGGAAACCACTGTTGCTGAAGATGTCTTCGGGAACGAGTGCGTGTTCCCCGGAACGCCTTTCGATCATCGTGAATGCGATCAGGAGCATCGCTGAAACGATGATGGCGATGATGATCCGCGGATCCCCCCAGCCGTAATCAACTACCTGGTCGAGCGCGATCATGAACAGCACCAGGCCGAGCGTGACTGTCGTTATCCCGCCGTAATCGATTTTCCGGTCAGCTGTTTCCGGTCTTGGCTGATGGATCAGCAGGTAAACGACGAGGATGGCCAGCAGGGCGATCGGGACGTTGAGAAAAAGGATCCAGCGCCAGCTGAGGAATTCCGTCAGTGCGCCGCCCAGCATCGGTCCGATCGCATTGCCGATCCCGGCGATTCCGAGGATCAGCCCGCCTGCCAGCCCCGCTTTGTTTTCCGGCAGCAGCGCAAACGTCATGCCAAGTATGGCTGGCCACATCAGTGCGCCACCGATGCCCATCAATCCCCGGCAGGCGATCAGCCAGGCTTCCGAAGGAGCGGCGCCGCCCAGCAGGGAAAAGGTGGCAAATATTCCGGCGCCGGCGAAGAACGCTTCACGGCGACCGAAGAGGTCAGCCAGGCGTCCGCCGGTAACTATCAGGACCCCGAAAGCCAGCGAATACGCATTGACTACCCACTGGATGGTGGTCGTGCTCGCATCGAAATCTTTCTCGATGGCCGGCACCGCAACGTTCATCGCGGTGATGTCGTTTGCGATCACGAAAACACCCAGTCCCATTGCCGCGAGGGCGAGGATCGTTTTCCGGTCCACGAAATCAGCCTATAGCGGGGTCCGCCCTGAATTCCAGTCCCGGGGGCAAGTCCTGCAAAAAAGACAGCGGGCGATTTCTCGCCCGCTGTCAGCACTGCTCCTCGCGGAGCGGGTCCTCCCTGGCTAAACCTTCCGGGAAGAGGTTTCAGATTCGGTGGTCGCGGGTGTTTCGGAAATTCCGGTTTCGATGGCCGGTTTGTCATTGGATTCAGAGATTGAACTCTTGAATTCCTTCAAGCCGTTGCCAACGGATTTGCCTAGTTCCGGAAGTCGCTTTGGTCCGAATACGACCAGCGCGATGATGAGGACAATTGCAATCTCAAGTGGGCCGATATTAGGAATCATGTTGGTACTACGGAGGCCGGTCCGGGCTGGATCACTTTGGCAAGCCGGACCGCGGGCAGGAAGCACGCGGGGACACCGGCAGGAAACTTCCAGGCAAAGAACCCCCGCCATGGTTCCGGGTCGGTTAGAGCCCTTATATGGGGCCAAAGCCGACCTGGAAGATCCTGGGCAAACGGCGGCCAGAGTTCTGGGTCGGTTTCGCCCCGTATATGGAGGCAAAACCGACCCGGACCTTCCGTGGCTCGATTTCGGCGCGATGCCGGACTTCGCCTGTCCGGCCCGAACGCATCGCGATCCCGTCGCCCGATCCGTTTCCCCGGCCGGATTCCCGCCCAAGCCCTGCCTGATCCCGTCCGGAACTCTGCTTGATCTCTGCCTGATCCCTGTCTGATCTCTGCTCGATCCCTTCCGGTTAGTGATCCGATCCGGACGCCGGCGCGTAGATCACACCAACAAGGCATCACAACTAAGTCAATTGGAGGCAACTGTGCCTGAAGAAGAAGACAACACAGAAGTGAGTGCCATCGAGAAGGTGAAGAATGGTTCGGTTTCTCGTCGCAAGCTGCTTTCCGCAGCCGGCGGAACCGTCGCGCTCGGCGCTTTCCTGGCTGCATGCGGAAGCGATGACGACTCAAGCTCCACCAACAGTTCTGACAGCGCGTCAACCGGATCCACCGGTTCAACCGGCGGCATGGGTGAAGATGACAGCACCGCGATGTTCGGCGAAGGTGACCTCGGAATCCTGAACTACGCGCTGACTCTCGAATACCTCGAGACAGCTTTTTACGAGGACGTCATCAAGTCGGGACTCTTCAAGGGTTCAGACCTCGAGACGATCAAGCTGTTCGGATCGCAGGAAGCCGATCATGTGATCGCGCTGACTGACGCCGTGAAGCAGGCTGGCGGCACGCCGGCCCCGAAGCCGAAGACCGAGTTCCCGTTGAACAACGCGAACCAGGTACTGAAGCTGGCCTCGACCGTCGAAAACCTCGGCGCCGCGGCTTACCTCGGACAGGCACCACGTATCAAGAGCCCGGAAGTCCTCGCGGCGGCCCTGTCAATCCATTCGGTCGAAGGCCGTCACGCCGCCGCCCTGAACACGCTGCTCGGCAAGACGATCGTGCCGGACGGACCGTTCGCCCGACCTGCCGAAGCCGGCATGGTCCTGAACGCCGTCCAGCCTTTCATCGTCTGAAACCTGGACACAGGTAAGGAGATACAAAAATGAATGAACTGAAAACAGCAACTGACGAAATGGTCCATCCGGAACTGGCTGAAGTCGAATTTGACGGCCAGGAAAGAAGTGACTTCCTACTCAAGGGAGCCATGGCAGCCGGCGCGATCTTCGGACTGGGTGCGATCAGCCCCTTCGTCCGCAACGCGGTGGCCAAATCCGACATGGAAGACATCGAGATCCTCAACTATGCCCTGACTCTCGAATATCTGGAGTCGGCTTTCTACCAGGAAGCCAAGTCCAGGGTAAAAGGCAGCAGCGACTTGATGGACCTCATCAACCTGCTCTCGAAAGATGAAGACGCCCACGTGAAGGCACTCGAAGGAACCATCAAAACGCTCGGCGGAAAGCCAGTCAAGGCGCCGAAGGTTTCTTTCCCGTACACCGACACGGCCAGCTTCGTGAAGCTCGCGACCACAATCGAAGACACCGGGGTCAGCGCCTACAACGGTGCCGCACCGATGATCAAGTCGAAGGATGTACTGACTGCCGCTGGCAGCATCGTCCAGGTCGAAGCCCGTCACGCAGCCGCGATGGGACTCCAGAACGGCACCTCGCCGGCACCGGATGCATTCGATCCGAGCCTCACCGAGAAGCAGGTTCTGAAAGCGGTCACCCCCTTCCTGGTCAACTGACCGGGAACTGAGGGCGACGGGTGACTCCAACCTCCACCCGTCGCGATCTGACGATCGAGGACACGTCGGTTCCCACGGCCGACGTGTCCTTCCTCGATACTCACAGGAGAAATGAAAAAATCATGAAGACGATCACTCCCCAAATGGCCGAGAAGCTGGACGACGAGCAACTGCTCACCCTTGTCGGCACCAGGGACCAAATTGCCTTCGAAGCTTTCTACGACCGGTTCGAGCGCAGGGCCTTCTCCCTCGCTTACCGGGTGCTCGGCGAACGCAGCGCCGCCGAAGACACGGTCCAGGAAGCGTTCCTCTCGATCTGGAAGAGTGGCGAACGTTACGACCAGTCCCGCGGAAGCGCTGGAGCCTGGGCCCTTGGCATCGTGCGCAATCGCGCTATCGACACTTTGAGAAGCAAAGCAAGCCGCACCCCCACACTTGACTCCGATGACGATGGCGTCCTCGAAAGCCGGGCGTCGCTCGACCGGACCGACGAGCAGGCGATCGAGAAAGAGACACAGCGTGAAGTCCGCGCGGTGATCTCGGACCTTCCCGAAAAACAGTCCAAGGTGATCAACCTGGCTTTCTTCGGAGGTTTCAGCCAGTCGGAAATATCATCGATGCTCGACCTGCCACTGGGTACCGTTAAAGGACGGATGCGGTTAGGGCTCGAAAAAATACGAGGTGGACTTACAGAAGAAGGGCAGGTAAAAGCATGAGCCCCCGAAGCCATGAAACCTGGAAGGACGAGCTTCCTTCATACCTCCTCGGGGCCCTGAGCCCCGGTGAGCGCGCGGATCTCGAGTACCACCTTGGCGGATGCGCCGAATGTCAGGCAGAACTTCGCTGGCTGGAGCCGGCCCGGGAGACGCTGGTCAGCCAGGTCGAACAGGTCGAGCCTTCGCCGAACCTGAAGAAGAACCTGATGGCCGCAGTTGCGGCGGATCTCGAGGAGAACCCGGCCCTGGAAACGGAACCGGCCGAAGCTCATGTCACCGAACCCGTAACCCCGGGCGAACCTCAGGAAAACGCTTTCAAACCACGCCGGCAGTCCTGGTTCAGCCAGTTGCTGCGCCCGGCAGTTCTCGGATCGCTTGCGATGGTTCTCTTCGCCGGAGTGATCGTCGGCTATGGCCTGAACAGCGGCGGTGGTGACAGTGGCGAACCGGTAGTGGCCCAGCGGGTAATCCCCGGGCAGTCGAACGTTGGTAACGCTGACGCGACCATGGTGGTCTCTGGCAAATCCGGCACGCTGAGCGTTGCCCATCTGCCCAAGATCGATGACGACGAGGTCTATCAGGCCTGGATCCAGAAGGGCCAGAAAATCGAACCGACCGACTCGCTGTTCACGCCGAGCAGGGATGGCACAGCGACGGCCAGCATCCCGGACCTGAACGGGGTTGATGTGGTGATGGTCAGCGTCGAGCCGAAGGGCGGCAGCCAGCAGCCCACCTCCCCGCCGATCATCACTATCGAAACGACCTGACTGGCAGCTGGACCGGGCTTTTGGTTCTCCGAATCGAAGGCCCGGCCCAGCTCATTCGTCGACCTTGAACCCAGTGCGGTTCAGGAGGTTGGCCCAATAGGTCTAAGCTGGACCCATGAGCAATACCGAGCAGGACGGCGAATCGATCACCGCTGAAGGCATTCTGGCCCTTGAGGCCGAAATCGCAGACCTCGAAGGCCCTGCCCGTGAGGAAATTTCCCGTCGTCTGCGCGTTGCCAGCGACATGGGTGACCTGAAAGAGAACGCTGAGTACCACATCGCCAAGGAAGATCAGGCGCATCTGGAGACAACAATCAAGCGTTTGCGTCAGCGTCTCGTAAACGCTGTTGTGGTCGATGTTGACCAGAGCAGCGACACTTTCAGTTTCGGCAAAACAGCCGAGATCACCGACAGTTTCGGCAAGCGCCACGCCTGGACCCTGGTCGGCTCAACCGAAGCGAACATCGGCGAGGGCAGGCTTTCGGCCGAATCCCCTGTGGGTCAGGCATTGCGCAACCAGCCGGTAGGTTCCGAGATCGCAGTGGTGACCCCCAAAGGCGAGCGTATGTTCAAGATCGAGAAACTGGTCTGAGCCGAGCTGCCCGCTGCCTTATGCTGGAGCCAATGTCCAGCAAGAAAAAGTCCAGCAAAACCGCCAAGGCGGGAATGGCCGCCGGCATCGCAGCCCGGGGATACAACTATGCGAAGCGGGTGGATTGGCCAGCAGTATGGCTGCGGGCGCAATGGCTCAGCCATCACACGAAACGCCTGTACAACAATCTTTCCGAAGCTGAACGCAAAGAGTTCATGGATCTGGTCGTACCGACCAAGGACAAACGCATTGTGCCGAAAGCGGACCGCAGCCGGGTGACCGAACTGGTCACCAAGGCTTTCACCGGCAGCTCCAGCAACAACTGAGCTGGACTGGGCGAACCGGTCCGAACCTTCAGCGCCGTCGCCGAACCTAGACTTGAAGTTATGCAGGGTGCCGACGACAGGCTCGATCGATGAGTTCCTGGGAAAAAGTCCGGGGACTTCGTTTACTGCTGGCAGCTTTCCTGGTCGGCTCGATCATCTATGCCGCCTGTGTGCTGACAGGTTTTGCCTGCGACCTGGCCGAGAACTGGGTGATGCCGCTGATGTACCTGGCCATGGTCGTGATGACCGCCGCGACGGCGCGCCGCGAGCTCAGGCTGAACCGCCGGGACCGTAACGCCTGGGCCCTGATTTTCCTCGGGCTCGGATTCTGGTCGATCGGAATCGTGCTGCGAGGCATCCTTTATGAAGGTTTTGATGACCGCCCGGTTCCGGCGGCCGTTGACATTCCATTCCTGCTTTTCTACCCCGCGGTTTTCATCGGGCTTCAGCTACTGATCCGCACCCGGATCCGCAGCTATACGAAGATTCCGTGGATCGATGGCCTGACCGGAGCGCTGGCGATGGCAGCGATCGCAGCCGCGTTCATCGTCAACCCGATCGACAACCATTCTGAGGGTGGCCTCGCGGCAACGATCACCCTGCTGGCCTACCCGATCGGTGACCTGATCCTGATCTGGCTTGTGGCCACGATGTTCGCGATCCGGGGGTGGCAACCGAACGGACCCTGGCTGCCGCTGGGTCTCGGCTTGTTCCTGTTCGCTGCGGCGGACACGGTCTTTGCGATCTCCGGGCCTTCGGAGGACCGGATCCTCCAGCTCCTCGCTCCTGTCTGGCTGATCGGGTTCCTGCTGATCAACCTTGCCGCCTGGCGAAACACCGACGAAGAACCGGAAATCAGCCCGGAACCGTGGCGCCTGTTCCTGCCTTTTGTCTTTTCAGCGATGGCCCTGACCGTGATCGTCGCGGCCCAGGTAATGGATGTGCCGGTGGTCGCGGTGTTCCTGGCTGTCGCCGTGCTGGTCACGGTCGGCTTGAGGATGCTGGCCACGATTCAGGAATCGAAGCGCCTGGCGGTAACCCAGATCCAGGCGGTGACCGATGACCTCACCGGGCTGAGCAACCGGCGGGCGGCAGTGGCGCTGCTCGAAGAAATCACCGAAACGGACGGTGAACAAACGGTGCATGCCGGAGCGCTGCTTATCGACATCGACAATTTCAAAGCGTTGAATGATGCCCTTGGCCACACCACCGGTGACCTGATCATTTCTTCCATCGGCAAACTGATCGACCGGGCAGTCAGGGATCGCGGCATGACCGCACGACTTGGCGGTGACGAATTCACCGTGATCGTTTCGGACGGCGCCGACGAGCTGTTCCTCAAGACCCTGGCTACCGACATTACGCATGCCCTGGCCGTGCCCCTGCGGCTCGAAGGAATCGATGTCCACGTGGATGCCAGCATCGGTGGCGCCTTGCTGCCATCCCCCGCAACCGGGGCCACCGATCTCGTGAGTTGCGCGGATGCCGCGATGCGGGCAGCCAAAGGAAGCGGTGCGAACTATGTGCTCTACGAGGATCAGGGAACCGATAACCCCCGTGAGCGATTGCGGCTGCTGGAAGAGCTTCGTACCGGCATCGAGCGCCGGGAACTGGTGGTTCACTTTCAACCAAAAATGAGGCTGGCCGATCAGGCAGTGACCGGGGTCGAGGCACTGGTCAGGTGGCAGCACCCGGAACAGGGCCTGATCCGACCCAGCGGATTCCTTCACCTCGCCGAACGGGCGAACCTGATGCGGCCAATCGCCCGGGAGGTGCTGAAACAGTCGATCGTCGCGCAATCCCGGTGGAGAGACGCGGGAAGGGATCTGAACGTGGCAGTCAACCTCGCTGCGTCAAACCTGTTCGACCAGAGCCTGCCGGCGATGATTGCCGGTGAATTCGAAACCCACGGTTGTGACCCGGCGCAATTCACATTTGAGGTAAACGAAAACGTGGTCATGTCCGGATCCGAGTTTTCGCTGGAGGTACTCGATCAGTTGCGCCTGCTCGGTTGCAGGATTTCGCTGGATGATTTCGGGGCGGGCACGACAGCTTTGGTGCATCTGCGCGACCTGCCGATCGACGAGGTGAAGCTGGATCGCACTTTCATCCAGCGGATCGTCGGCAAAGAAAAGGACCGGGATATCGTCGAAGCTCTGGTTGCCCTGGCGAAAAAACTGGGTCTCACCACCGTTGCCGAAGGGGTCGAGGACGAAGACACTCTCGATTTCCTCTCCGGGATCGGCTGCTGCTCTGTCCAGGGGCTGCTGATAGCCGACACTTTGAGGGCCGACGAAATACTGCCCTGGGTAGACCGCGGACCATCAGTCGGGAACCACAGTCCCCGGCGCTGAAGTCCCGCCGCGACCAACTGGCGTCGCAGCCGGATCCCCGGATCAGGTCATCCGGTCACAGATCCGGTCACTGCCTTAGTCCTGGTCGGGATATTCCTGTCCTGGCCAGGCACCCGTGTACTTGGAGAAGCCCAGGCGGGCATTGTGATCAACCACTCCGCGAACCAGCGTGAATATCGCTCCTTCGAGCAGCAACGCAACCACGAACTTGCTGCGGGATCCCAGTTCACGGTGTTCCGCGTCCGGCGGCTCCTGATCATCGATTTTCGTCCAGACCGTTTCGAAAGCCTTTTTGGCAATGAGTCCGGCGGCGAGTCCGGCAAGTATCCCTACCGGTCTGAATAGAAAGTTCATATCGCTGATGTTCCCGATCGTCCGGCTGCCCAAACCGACCGGAAACACCGAAGGGCCCTCCTTGCTGAGGGCCCTTCGGTTTCCGGATCACAGCCATTGGCTGTCTGTGTTCCGTTCAGCTACTTCTTGATTGTGATCGTCCTCTTCTTCGTGACTTGACCACCTTCGGTCGAACTGAACTTGATGGTCGCTTTCACCTTCAGCTTGCCCTTCTTGCGAAGGACCTTCCTGGATTTCGCCTTGGGTTTGATGACCAGCTTGATCGTCTTCGCCTTGCCCGGCTTCTTCACCGTACTGACGACCTTCGACCCGGTAACGGAGATAATTCCACCGCTGTTGACCTTGGTCGAGATGTAGACGACTCCGCTCTTCTTGGTTGTCTTGCCGAAAGTCACCTTGGGGGTGAATTCGACCTGTGGTGTGGTGTCGCCCGTCGGTCCGGTCGGAGTGGTCTCTCCAGTCGGTCCGGTCGGACCGGTCGGCCCCACTTCTTCGGCCACGGAAACCGTGACGTTGTCAGTGGTGGTGACCTGGCCGGATGAGTCAGTCACCAGAGCAGTGAGAACGAACTCACGTCCAGCATCCTCGGCATCCGGGGTCCAGCTGAACTGGTACGGGGCTACCCCGGACTTGCCAGCCAGTTCACCATCCACCGTGAAAATGACCGATTCGACCGCGAAGTCGTCGGCAGCTCTCACGATGGGTGTGAGCTCCTCTCCGACTTCGAGTTCGGTGTCGCCCGCCGGGTCGATGATCGAACCGGTCGGAGCTTCGTCGACTACCGCTCCAACTCCGGTCGGCACGGTGGCCGGCATGGAGGTGAGTCGGCTGCCGGTGCTCACGGTCGCGACGCTCAATGCGTCAACGCCAGAAACACCTTCAGCCGCAGTCGTCGGCGAGCTGGGTCCGGACACCGGAGCTGAGGGGCCCCAGTAGTTGCCCGTGGCCAGCGCCACCGTTGGTACACCGACTTCACTTTCACGCACTCCCGTGTTGTCGGCGTTCGCATTGAACAGCGCGTAGCCGTTTCCGGTGATCACGTTGCCTGTTGCGAACCAGGAACCGGCAACTTCGGTCGCTGCGTCAGTCAGCAGGATGCCGACCGACTGGCGCTGGTCAGGATTGAAGAAGTTGCCGGTGATCCGGCTTCCCTTCACAAATCCTTTGGCGCCACTGGCGAACTTGATGCCGGTCTGCGGGATCAGGCTGCTCGAGCCCTTGCCCCTGACCACTGTGTTCTCGACGTATCCAACCGACTTGATTCCGGTACGGACCGAGTTGTCAGCCGATCCGTCCGTTCCCCTGGCGCCGTCTATCAGGATGCCACCAGACTGGTAGCCGGTGACAACGCTGTTCTCGACCGTGACTTCATTTTCGACCGTTCCGGGGCCATCGCCCAGGATACTCACGGTCTTGATGACGCCCCAGCCGTGAGGCTGGTCAGCCAGCTCCTGAGCATTGCTGGCCCGGGTCATCGGACCAATCACGCTTTCGGAGATGCGGCCGGCGGCGTTGAAGTACGCAACACCCGCCTCCGCATAGGTGCTGCCCGAGGTGACGGTCACACCGGAGATGTCAACGAAATGCTCGTTGGTATCGGTCGAACCCAGTGACTGCCTGGAGATGGTGATGACGTTGCCGCCACCGTCCCTCAGATAAGGCACCGCACCGGCCAGCGAATCACCGATTGCCGGGTCGGGCATGATCGTGACCTTTGAAGCGCCCGCACCCTTGATCTTCAGGGGCTTGTTGATGGTCAGGCCGTTCATCGACCCGGTTGCGATCGGGTTGGCGGCATGGTACGTCGGAGCCGATGACTCCTTGTACACACCGGCGCAAACCACGATGGTGTCCCAGGGTGACGCGTAGTCGATGGCCGACTGGATTGAACTGAAGTTCGCCGCCGGACATTCAACGCCGTCGTCATCCACGAGCCAGGTCGTGTTCGAGTTCTGCTTGCCGGTCGTATCGACCAGCTTGAGGTTGCCCGGTGAACGGTCATACTCCGCCAGTTCAACTGCCGGATCGGGACCAGTTGCCGGCGGACCGGATCCAGCTCCCGCATTCGGCGTGACGCCGTCAGACAGAATCAGCGGCTCCGAATCGGCTTCCTGGAAGCGGACATCCGCCACCTGGATCGAGCCGGACTGCGGGGTTCCATCTTCACCGAAGCGGAACTCGAGCTCATCCAGAGAACTGATGTCCACACCCTGTGCCTCAAAAACGCTGAGGGGGACGCGGATCTGGTCGAGCACGATGTGCATCCGTGCGGTGCTGCTGCCGGTCGACTGGTGGAGCGCATTGCCCCAGTCCTCGTTGCCGGCGTGAACCGTTCCTTCGTTGCCGTCGGTATCTACCAGGGCGATGATGAAGTCCTGAGTGGTGAGCTCGGGATTCCATTCAGCGTCCGTGCCGGTTCGTTCCGGGTTGCGGGTGTCAAAGAAGTTGACGTCCGCACCCATCGTGAGTGACTTCAAACCACTCATGTCGCTCGAAGCAGCCGGGATGTCTGCCGTCAGCTTCGCGTCCTGGTCAGCTTCCCATGCAAGCGAAAGCTGCCGCCCGTACGAGTGGTTGACCGGGGCGTTTTCTCGGATGCCATTCTGACCTCCGAGTTCTGCCTTGCCTGGCAGGGGGCATGCCTTCGCACCGGTCGGCTGGGTCGATAGACCGAGCTGTGAAGGAGCGAAGTTGTCAGGCTCGGGGTTACACCAGTCATAGCCTCCGGCGGTCTTCGACGGATATGGCGAAACTCCGCCGTTGTCCACATACGGGTTGGCGAAACCACTGCCGGAGAGCTTTCCTCCGAGGGAGTTGAGTCCCAACGGATTCTGGATTTCCGGCCGGATCACGTCGACCCGTTCACCGGGTGCCGCGAAGTAACTGGTCGAGACCCGCTCCTTGCAAGCCATTCTCGTTCCGGTGGTGCTTGTCGGACAGGCCGATTCAGGTATCTGAAGGTGACCTTCTTCAACGCTGAGTTCACCGGTCATGTACGGATCGAGAGCACCTTCACCACCGACGTAACGGCGGAAGAAAGCGTTCATTGTTGCCAGGCCGATTTTCTCCTGGTCGCCCATGCGGGCCGGGTCACCTGAGATACGGGTATTGACTTCCGGATTGTTCTTTTCCGAGTTGTCAATGACGTAATTCTCGGCGGCGCCGGAACCTGCGGAACCACTCAGCCGGGTGTTGTTCGGCTGGTTGATCCGGCAGGCAGCATCAGAACCGGATCCGGCATCTTCACCGTCCGCGAACCAGACCGTGTTGTACCAATTGTGGATGGCACCAAGCTGCGATGACAGAACCCTGGGGAACGGGTCATCGCCCTTGATGTACTGGCTGCGCTCGTAGAAACGGGCACCCTGGAGGTTGGAGACGTCGCCGTCACACCAGGGCAGGACACTCATGTACGGCATGCCATACGGAGCTTTGCGTTCATAGTCGACTGGTGCCAGTGAAATTACTGCGCGGAGCGGGTAGCGGGCACCGGGTGCGGTACGGGTCCGGTTGTAGTCGATGAAGCTGGTGACAGCATCACCGCCACGGGAGTGACCCATGAGGCCGATCCGTGTCATGTCCAGCGTGCCTTCGAGTGTCGTGCCGATGTTGGCGTCTGCCGTCACCGGGATTCCTCCGGGTTCGTTAGCCACTGTGAGTTGGTCGAGAACCGCAGCGATGAGCAGACGGCGCTGATGCATGCCTTTGCCCTTGCTGTTGTCCTGGCGCAACATGAGCTGATCCTGGTCTACGGAAAAGACCGTGTAGCCCCATGAAGCGAGGTTTTCACCCATGAATGCGTAACCGGCATCGTTGCGTTTGTAGACAGCACATTCGGCCGTGGAGGAAGATGTTCCTGAGTCGCACGACGAATGGTTGCCGTGCACGATGACGATTACTGGTGAAGCTTCCACCCGGTCGGTCGGCCGGTACATCGATCCACGCACCTGCAGCGTGATCGACCCGGCAGAACCGGTTGAAGTGGCCGCACCACCCGAGGAGTTTGGCTCCTGGATCGTGGTCGTTCCCAGCAGCACCTGCTGCATTGAATCGATTGCGTAGTCGCCGCGGTCCAGGACATCGGGCGGGGCTGCGCCTGCCGACGCCGGAACAGCCAGCGTGGCAAGCACGATGAGAGGCAAGAGGACGAGGGATCGCCACCTGCCGGAGGGTATTTTCTGCACGAAGCACTCCAGTGTGTTGAGGGGATGAGGGGTGAAGAGATGAGCGGTACTCACCGTTGTGAACACAGGTCCCGCCTGCGGACGCAATCAGCAAGAGGCAACCTAGATCCAGGATGCGGACGGGTCTCTGGACCGGGGGACAATGTTTCTGCCCACGACCTTGTACTTCGGTTTCGGCGGGGAGCGTTTTGTCCGATGCCGTCGTTTCGTAGCATTGGACGTGATGCCGGATTCCCCAACACCCAAGCCCGTTCGCAAACCGATCCTGACCACGGTGGTCAGCGCTACCCCGCTTACCGCCCACATGATCCGGATCGTCGTCACGGGTGAAGGCCTTCGGGACTTCCCGGTTGGCCAGCACACTGACCATTACGTGAAGCTTCAGTTCCCGCCGCCCGGTGCGCCTTACGAAGTGCCGTTTGATCCGGCGGAGATCAAGGCAGACCAACCCCGGGAGTTCTGGCCGCGACAGCGGACCTATTCCGTGCGGGCATGGGATGCCGACCGCCGCGAACTCACCATCGACTTCATCCACCATGGCGATACCGGCCTCGCGGGCCCGTGGGCGGCCCGGGCCAGGCCCGGCGACCAGCTGCAGCTGGTCGGGCCGGGCGGTGACTATTCACCGGACCCTGACGCCGACTGGCACCTGTTCGTGGGTGACGAAGCCGCCATCCCGGCGATCACCGTTTCACTCGAAAGGATTCCGGAAGGAGTCACTGCCCACGTTTTCGTTGAAATCGAGGATGAATCCGAAATTCTCGAGATCACCAGTCCCGGCAACCTGAACCTGGTCTGGCTCTGCCGGAACGGAACACCCAATGACCAGGGCAGCCTGCTGCTCGATGGGGTCAGCGAACTCGACTTTCCCGAAGGCCGGGTCCACGCTTTCGTTCACGGTGAAGCCGGCATGGTCAGGGAACTGCGGAAGCACCTGTTGCTTGAGCGCGGGATGGAAAAATCAGACCTTTCGGCGACCGGCTACTGGAAATTCTCGCGCACCGAAGAAGGATGGCGTGAAGACAAGCCCGAATGGAAACGTCAGGCCGAGCTGGACGTGACCGTCAGCTAGGTCGCTCGGCGGCTTTCCGGGCCTGGCGTTCCGGCGCGATTCGCACGACCTTTTTCGCGAGGCCGACCTTCTCGAGTGACCAGATCACCCAGGCCGACGGGTCGAGCTGCCACTTCTTCAATCCATGTTCAGCCGAACGGGGGAACGCATGATGGTTGTTGTGCCACGCCTCCCCGAATGAAGGAAGGGCAAGCCAGAAGACATTGGTTGATTTGTCGTCAGTCTCGAACTGCCGGGTGCCGAGGAAATGACAGATCGAGTTGATGCTCCAGGTGATGTGATGGACGAAGAAGATCCGGACGAGTCCACCCCAGAGCAATCCCATTGCTGCTCCGGCGAGGGTGCCACTGACCAGGTATCCGGCCAGGGTCGGGATCGCGAGGCTGAGCAGCAGGAACCAGAGGAAGTTGCGGCTTATGAACTGCATCCCGGGATCTTCGTAAAGATCGCGCGCGTATTTCTGTTCGTCGGCCCGGCCGTGTTCGCTCATCGACCAGCCAATGTGGGCGTGCCAGAGTCCACCGAAGACTCCCTTCAGTCCGTCACCATGTCCAACATGCGGGCTGTGTGGATCACCGGGTTTGTCGGTGTGGGCGTGATGTTTACGGTGGTCGGCCACCCAGGTATTCACCGGGCCCTGAACTGACATCGAGCCGAGGACGGCGAAGGTGTATTCGACCCATTTGGGGGTCTGGAACGAACGGTGGGTCAGCAACCGGTGAAATCCGACAGTGATCGCAAGGCCGGTGATCAGGTACATCACGAGGGCGATGATCAGATCTGCCGGGGTAACTATCCGGTTCCAGAACAGCACTATCGCCGCCAGGGTCGCTGCGAAAGGCAGGATGATCGCGACCATGTTGCCGATCTTGTCGACCATCGGCATCTCCGGCATTTCGTCCGGAGCCGTCTGCTTCCGGGGTGGCGTTGCGGCAGCGGGAAGCTGACTGGTTTCCATCAAGACACCGTATTTGTGTTTTTACCCAAATTATCCGTAGTTCTTCAACATATCCGTGCCATTTGTTATAAGACTGTTTATAACTTCTTCAGTTTTAGAACCGTGGCGCAGTCTTTCCCCCGACGTCGCCGATGTGATTGATCCGGAATGGTCCGGAATCGCCGGCGAGATCGTCGAGACGATCGGACAGGAAATACCCGAATACGCAAGGCCGCTCGAAGGCAACTTCGGACGGGGAGTTCACCTCGGAGTCAGAGAAGCGCTCCACCAGTTCTCCGGCCTGATCCGTGACCCCGACGCCGACCGTCGTTCAAGCCGGGAGGTGTACGTCTCGCTGGGCCGGGGAGAGTTCAACAACGGCCGCACGCTCGATGCGCTCCAGGCCGCGTACCGGATCGGTGCCCGCATCGCCTGGCGGAGGATCGCTGCCGCGTCGCTGGCCTCATCACTGGACGGAAAGACCCTCAGCCTCCTTGCTGAATCAATCTTCGTTTACATCAACGAACTGGCCGCTGACTCAACCGAGGGTTACGCCGACGCACAGTCCGAGCAGCAGGGCGAACGCCTGCGCCGGGAACGCCAACTCGTAATCGCGATGCTTCGAACTCCCCCGGTTTCAAGCGAAGAACTTAAATCACTCGGAAACACCGCTGGCTGGCGCGTACCGAACAGAATCGCCACCTTGATTTGCCACGACCGCGACCTGGCCGAGATCACTCGAGTCCTCCCCATCGACGTGATCTCGGCCCCGGTCGACGGCCTCGGCTGCATTGCCGTCCCGGACGCCAACGGACCCGGCCGCCTGAAACAGCTGCGCGAAGCAGTCGGAAACCGCACCGCGACCATCGGAAGCGATGTCGCCCCGACCAGACTCCGGGACTCATGGCATCTGGCCCGGACCGCATTCGAAGCATCCGATTCCGGCCGGCTCAAGCCGAACGGCCTGATCCGCGCCGAAGAGCACCTGATCGAGCTGACCTTCTTCGAGAGTCGCGACCTGATCGCGCGAATCGGCGACCGTTGCCTCGAACCGCTGACCACGCTTACCCCGAAATCACGGACCCGGATGGTCAGTACCGCCGCGGCGTTCATCGAACAGCAGGGCAACGCCGCTGAAATGGCGAGGGTGCTCCATATTCATCCCCAGACTGCCCGTTACCGGGTGGCTCGTCTGCGGGAACTGTTTGGCGAAAAGCTGGACGATCCCGAATCACGTTTCGAAATCGAACTCTCGCTTCGCGCCGCGGAGTTCAGTCCGCCCGACAGCTGAAACAACGAAGCGCCAACCGGGTCAGGCCTTGCCCGGATCAAATCGATCGGTGGTTAGCCCGAATCATCGGCGGGCAGAGAGGTACCTTCGCTTTCCGGCACCGGATGCCGGGTGATTGCCGGGGTCCTGCCGGTGTTCGAGTACTGCCAGCGGGATCTTCGGCCGAACACAGGTAGTTGATCAACCCGGTCGTTCTTTCTGACAAGAAAGAAGCAGACGATGGCGCCAAGCAATGCAATGAATGCGGTCGCATAAAAGACCCATTCGTAGCCCAGCACGTGGCTCTGGATCACGTCGTCGAAAGCAACCCGGATGGTTTTGTCCTGCTTGCTCACATCGATCTGGTCGAGGCCCCTCTGCTCGATTTCGAGAATGAACCCTCGCCATTCCGTCGTTTCGGCCTGGGTGACGGCTACGCCTTTGCGCTCGAGCAGCTCGTCGGTGTGATTCACGGAGATGCCGATCAGGAGCGCTGAGAGCAGAGCGATGCCGAAAGCCCCACCGAGTTGCTCCATCGTGTTGATCACCCCGGCCGCCTGCCCCTGATCATCATCCGAAACTGCACCCAGGCCGGTCGGGTCGTTCGCGGTGAGAACCACCCCCAGCCCGATCCCCTGAAGGATCAGGCCGGGCAGCAGCCAGACATATTCCTGGTGATGTACAGCCAGCGCAAAGGACACACCGGAGACAGCGAGGGCCAGGAAGCCGAAAACCAGCGGCTGGCGCCCGCCCTTCAGATCGAACCATTTGCCGGCCAGAGGGCCGGCGATGATTATCGGAACGGTCGCCGGAATCAGGGCGAGGCCGGCAACGAACGGAGAGAACCCGATCATCATCAGCAGGAAGTACGGCAGGAGGTAAGCGGTACCGAGTTCGATCATCCCGGCCAGGAACTGGGAGATGTTCGCCGCCAGGAAGTTCATGTGCCGGAAGAGCCGGAACTCGATCATCGGGTTCGCGACCTTCTTCTCCACGATCACGAAAGCAACGAAAGCCAGCAACGACGCGACGAACGAACCGATCACCTGCGGGTCAGTCCAGCCAAGCGTCTGACCCTGCGCGAGGCCGAATACCAGTCCGGCGATCCCGATACTGAAAGTGATTACCCCGGCTGGATCGAGGTTCCGGCTGGCACCTTCCTTCGGCAGGAGTTGCGGACAGGCGCGCAGGGTGAGCACCACACAGATCGCTGCCAGAGGCACGTTCACAAGGAAAACGAGCCGCCAGTCGATGCTGGAAAGGCCACCGCCGATCACTGGACCAAGGGCGGCCGCGAACGCGGCAAACCCGGCCAGGAGTCCAAGCGCCCGACCACGCTCCGCATCTGGGAAAACCGAACTGATGATCGCCACCGCGGTTGGCATCATCAAGGCGGCGCCGGTGCCCTGGATTGCCCGGGCAGCGATCATCCAGGGCAGATCCTGAGCGAATCCGGCGAAGGCCGAAGCGATGCTGAAAATCAAGGCGCCCGCGAGGAACACCCGGCGCAAACCGAAGATGTCACCAAGCCTGCCACCGAGCACCATGAAAGCGGCCAGGGGCAGCATGTTGGCGGTCAGAACCCATTGTCCGTCAGAGATCGGCCCGTTCAGGTCGGACATCGCCTCTGGAATCGCCAGCGGAACCGAGGTCTGATCGACGAGGATCATGCCGCTGGACAGCGTCATCGCGACCAAAGTGAGCCAGCGCTTGCGCTTCAGTGTCCTTTCAGACGACCCCATCCTCGCGAATCATACGCTCAGCCGGTTTTTCCGCAAGAGCGAAATCCGTACGACCGGGCCAGTTCGAGGGCAGTGGCCATCGGTTCCGGTTCGGTGAGCACGGTAGCGGGATCATCCTGAATGGTCGTGAGGCCTTCGTCCATCGCGTTCCAGATTTCGTTCACGGCTTCTTCGCCGCCTTCCGGCGGTGTCAGTGCCCGCAGATCCTGGATCTGGGCGGCAAGCAGCGGAGCTGTGTCCGAGGTCGTGAAGGCCAGGACTTCTTCTTCGGTCGGCGCCTGATTCCCGAAGGTTGCCTGGATCTGGTCCTGCAGATCAAGCAGTCCTGTGGCACAGATCCTGTCTGCCTTCTTGATGAAGGCATCATTTGTCAACGGCGGCGGGCCGTCCTCGCCTCCGCCACAGCCGTAAACGAGGATCGTCGCCGCCGCAAGGCAGGCCAGTGGAATCAGGCGAACCGGAGCTATTCAGCGGCCCTCGAACGTCGCCTTGCCTGGACCCTCGGCAAGGAAAGTATCGACCGCGTTGATCAGGTCTTCAGTGGCAAAAAGGTCAGCGGCTTCGCGACGGGTAACCCGGTCGGCAGCAGGCACACCACCTTCGACGTAAGCCCGCAGGATTCGTTTGGTCATCACATGGGCCCGGGTCGGTCCGTTGGCCAGCGTGGTCGCAACCCTGAGCGCTTCCGCTTCGAGTTCGTCATCCGGCACCACGGTGTTGACGACATTCCACCGCTCAAGCGTGGCGGCGTCGAAAAGGTCCCCGGTCATCACGAGCTGTTTCGCCCGGCCGGACCCGGCCCTTTCGGCCAACCGCTGGGGCCCGCCCATCGACGGGGTCAAGCCGACGACTTTTTCGACGAGACCGAACTTTGCCGATTCGGCGGCAAGTATCAGGTCGCAGCCGAGGGACATCTCGAAGGCTGCGGTAAGGGTCAGTCCGTGGGCGGAAAACACAACCGGGAGTGGCAGCGATTCGATGCGGTCGATCATGCCAAGCAGGTCCCGCCAGAGGTCAGAACCCTGGGTCGGGGTCAAACCCTTGAATTCCTGGACGTTCACACCGCCGGAAACGACCCGTCCTTCAGCCCGGATCAGCAGCGCCCGCGGCGGGTCGGCTTCGATCCCGTCGAATGCCTGCTTCAGTTCACCGATCAGCCGGGAGTCGAAAAGGTTGAGCGGTGGACTGTCGATCGTGATTGTCGCCAGCGGCCCGTCTCTCTCAACACGAAGAAGTTCCATGGGTCGACGCTACAACTCAGCTCGTCCGCATGCTTTCCAGAAGGCGCCGCAAACCGGATCCGAAGAGCATCTCGTCGCGGTTAGGGTCGAGGACTGACAGGTCCATCATCCGGTCAATGGCATCCCTGGTTTCAGGAGCTGACCGGTTCATCGATTCGGGCACCGTTTCCGAACGGACCTTTTCGATCCGGCCCGGTTCAATATCGCTGATCTCCAGGGCAGCATTCGCGGCCAGGCGATTGGCGGCAAAAAGCGAATTGCCAAAGGTGAATGTGCTGTACGAATAGAACGCCTCGGCGGCGGCTTCACCGACCAGGCCCAGGCGTTCGAAAGCGTTGGCCATGATCGCGAGGGTCCCGGCTGAAAGCTCATCCGACTGCGGGGTCGCCGCCATGTAAGGGGCGATCTTGAAGTGTCGGCAGAAAGCCCGGCGGGTTTCGAATCCGGTGGCCATCAGGAACTCCAACGGATCCGCTTCGAACGGATCGCCGACCTGTTCAAACACGTTCGAAAGGATCTCCGCGAAAACCATCACGGTTGCTTCCTGGACGATCTGCGCCCTCGAATCGAAGTGGTGGTAGATCGCCGATGGCGTCACCCCCAGTACCTTCGCCAGCTGGCGGATGCTGGGGTCGCCGCCCTCATCGAAAAGACGCAGGGTTTCCCGGGCGATCTCGGATCTGTCCAGATGGGTGCTTCGACCGTCAGCTAGCCGTGTCATTTGCTCATCTCCCGAATACCTGTACCAACCGTGCCCGATTTCAAACTTCGGATAACCCGATCAGCTCTGCCCGAAAACCGCCGATTTGGCTGCCCCGCCCGGATTGAGCGAGCGATCAGCCCTTTGTTCCGAAACGGATCAGACCCCTGATTCGCAGGGCAGCCGGCCGCTCTGGACTGCTTTCTCCACGGCTTCGAAGTCCCGTTCAGCCTGGTCGGCGTAGTCGCGGCACCAGCCTGCAACCGCGACATCGAAGGTGTCTGAACTGCCCAGGTAGCCGGGGATGGCCGCCCAGCCGGTGCTCTGGCTGTGGGCGCGAGCCAGCAAACGGGCACAGATACGACCGTAATTCTCGAACTGCTGGGAGTTCAGGGAGTCGAGATCGACCGAGCCTTTCATGTCGCGGAACTGGCGGGCGTAATAATCGACGCCGCGCACGCCGTTGACCCACCCGAGGAAAGGGTCCGACGCGGCCTGCAGTACCTGCTGGGCTGAGACCACCCGGTACCCCTGACGTCCGGAGTCCCCGTCACCGAGGCCGGACAAGGGGGCCGGCGGGATCTTGCCGTGCGTTTCCAGAACCGAACGCTGCGCTTCTTTCATCTGAATGAAAATGACTTCACCCTGGGGTCCTTCCATCAGCAGGATGAAACACCGGGTTCCGACGCTGCCAACCCCGACGACGCGCATCGCGTAATCGACAAGGCGGAATTTGGAGAACAGCAAAGCGATATCCGGGGGCAGCGTTGCGCGGTACTGATCGACCACCTGATCCATCTCTCCGTGAGCGACCAGGTGATCGAAGTGCTGGAGGATCGGTGGCTGATCGACGATCATGAGCGCGCCGTCATCCCGGGCGGTCGTGATCTTCGAGAGGACCCGTTCGGATGTGCGCCGCTTCGCTTTCTTGCCGGTTTTCCGGAGCAGCTTTTTGCCTTTTTTGTTCAGAACCATCGCTTTGAGGTCATCGAGTTCGACCCGGGAGTAGTAACGGTCGATGGCCGAGAGGCTGGTCAGGTTCCTCATGCTTTCCCGGTACTCCCGGACCGAGGCTTGACATGCCGCCTGCGCATCATCGGCCGAGAACCCGTTGTGGCGGAAGCCGATCTCTATCGACGCGGCCATCCGCTTCACGTCCCACTCCCAGGGGCAGGGTCCGGCTTCGTCGAAGTCGTTCAGATCGATCAGGACTTTGCGGTCAGGAGCGGCGAAAAGGCCGAAGTTCGCCACGTGCGCATCCCCACATCCGATCACCTGCAACCCGGTCCTGGATTCAGCCGACAGGTCGTGTGCCATGGTGGCAGCGGTACCGCGGTAGTAGGCGAAGCGTGACTGGAGCATGCGACCGATCCGGACGGGAATCAGGTCCTGAATCCGCGAGACATTCTGCTCCTCGATGATCGCGACCGGATCACGTCCGTCGGCCTTGAAATGCGAATGCTCGTTCCGCTTGATCTTGCCCCGAAGGGACTTCCCGTAACTCCGGGCATCTTCAAGGCTCAATTGACCGGCAGGCTCTTTCATCGGCCGATGTTATTCGACCGCTCCGGGTCGACCATGAACTTTCGGACCGGCTACTTCAGAATCATGCAGTGTTCGGGGTGCCAGCCGACCCTTACCTTCTGCCCGATTTTCCATTGCTCACCGGCTTTCACCCGGTAGGTGGCCTGTTCGAGAGCGACCAGGCGACCGCCGTTGCTCAGCTTGAGGGTCAACTGGTTGCCGACGCCGAGATAAACCATGCTTTCGATCTCACCGTCAACCGTGAACATGTCAGGTTCGATCCTGTAGGCAGGCTGGTCCACTTCATCAACCGCGACTTTCTCCGGCCGCACCGCTATCTGGACGGAATCGCCATCGGCGTAGGAATCATCGAGGTCCGGTACCGGCAGACAGACATTCCCCACCCGCACCTTGCCCTGACCTTCGGCCTGCCCCTGGAGCAGGTTGGAAATGCCGATGAAACCGGCCACGAACTCTTCGCTCGGGTGTTCATAGACCTCTTCCGGCGGAGCGCACTGCACCACCTGTCCGGCACTCATCACGGCGATCCGGTCCGACATCGAAAGTGCCTCTTCCTGATCGTGGGTGACGTAGACGAAAGTGATGCCCACTTCCCGCTGGATCGCTTTCAGTTCCACCTGCATCTGGCGTCTCAATTTCAGGTCCAGTGCCCCGAGGGGCTCATCGAGCAGCAGCACCTGCGGCCGGTTGACCAGGGCCCTGGCCAGCGCGACTCTCTGCTGCTGGCCGCCGGACAGCTCGTTCGGACGGGCCGTGGCCCGCGATGACAGCGCAACCAGGTCCAGTGCCTCGGCGACCCGCCTGTTCCGCTCCGCCTTTTCGACTTTCCGGCGCTTCAGCCCGAAAGCGATGTTGTCGGCCACGTTCAGATGCTCAAAAAGGGCGTAACTCTGGAAAACCATGTTGACGTCCCGCTGGTGGGGCGGCACCTTCTCCACCGGCTCACCGTTCAGCCGGATGGTGCCTGCGGTCGGTATCTCGAATCCCGCCAGCATGCGCAACATCGTGGTTTTGCCACAACCGGAAGGACCAAGCAGGGAGAAAAACTCGCCCTGACCGATGTCGAGGTTAACGTCGTTCACCGCCGTGAAATCACCGAACTTCTTGGTGATTCCTTCGACCCGGATTGCCGGTGTGTCATCCATCGCTTATTCCTCCGCTCCGGTAAGTACCTTGACGCCACTTTCGCGACGTCCGAAAATCCTCGGAATCAGAACCGCCAGCGCTACCGCCGAGATCGAGATCACCATCATCAAAGTGCCGATCGCGTTGATTGTCGGTGAGACACCGAACCGGATCATCGACCAGATCCGCACCGGCAACGGCTGGGATTCTTCGCCCGTCGTGAAGAACGAGAGCACGAAATCATCGAAAGACAGGGCGAAAACCAGCAGTCCTGCAGCGACGACCGCCGGCCAGAGCGCCGGGAACAGCACCAGCCTCACCGATTGCCAACGGCTCGCCCCGAGGTCCTGGGCGGCATCTTCGACTTCGGTCCCGATCGAAGCGAGGCGGCCCCGCACCACGATCGTCACGTAGGAGATCGAGAAGGTGATGTGGGCCAGCACGACGGTCCAGAACGAAAGGCCGATTCCGAGCTGCGAGAAGATCAGCAGCGCCGAAATGCCGGCCACTATCTCCGGTGTGATCAGGGGCACGAGCATGAGCACATTGGCGCCCTTCGAGGTCCCGGAATGGGCGCGAACCAGACCGATCGCGAGCGCCGTCCCGAGGATCGTCGCGACGATCATCGTGATCAGGGCGATCTCCAGCGAGGTGAAAAGCGAATCCCTCAGCGTCGGATCGTTCCAGAACTCTTCATACCAGCGGAAAGAGAATCCCTCCATTACCTGAAGCGACTTCTGGCTGTTGAACGAGAAAACGATCACGACCAGGATCGGCACGAAGAGGAAGAGGTAAACCACGCCGGTCATCAGCCGCAGGAAACGCGGTTTGTCAAATGCGGAAGCGGTGTTCACAGGACCTCCGCCTCCCCCTTGGTTGCCCGGCGAAGGTAAAAGATCATCCAGATCGCAAGGAACAGCATCATCACCACGGTCAGGGCGGAGCCGAACGGCCAGTTGCTGGCGGCGAAAAACTGGTCCTGGATCAGGTTGCCGACCATGTAGGTGTCCGGCCCTCCAAGCAGTTGGGCGGACACGAAGTCACCGACCGCCGGCAGGAACACAAGGACGCAGCCGGCGAGGATTCCCGGCTGGGTGGCCGGCAGGGTCACGTGGAAGAAAGTCTTCATCGGCGATCCGTAAAGGTCCTTGCCGGCTTCGATCACTGACGGATCCATTCGTTCGATCGAGCCGTAGAGCGGCAGGATCATGAAGATGATGTATCCGTAAACCAGTCCTCCGATCACTGCGAAAGGTGTGTTGATCATCTGGATTGGCGCATCGGAGATTCCAAGGTCGATCAGCCAGTTGTTGACCAGGCCTTCGTCGGCCAGCAGCGCGACCCAGGCGTAGGTGCGGACGAGGTAGTTGACAAAGAACGGGATTACCAGGGCGGCGATCAGCACGTAGCGCCATTTGCCACCGAACCGGGCAATGAAATATGCCACCGGATACCCGATCAGGATGCAGATGATCACCGTGATCAGTGCGTACATCACCGAGCGGATCAGGACCGGGATGTAGGTTGAATCGAAGACGTCCTTGTAGTTCGTTAGTTCGAAGCCGTAGACCCCGCGTCCGAAGTCGTCCACGTGCCCGAAGGACAGGGCGAGCACCAGGAAAAGGGGGATGGCGAAAAGGAGAGCGATCCAGATCGCACCCGGGGCGAGGAACCAGTTCCAGAAGCGGGATGCGTTCAAGCTTTGACCTCGGTCCAGAGACGGGT
Source organism: Solirubrobacterales bacterium (assembly GCA_049593795.1). Classification (GTDB taxonomy): domain Bacteria; phylum Actinomycetota; class Thermoleophilia; order Solirubrobacterales; family 70-9; genus 67-14. Next base: position 5,069 of record JBAWHK010000149.1, on the reverse strand, counting down.
CCATTCCTTGCGGGCGTCCGGATCTTCGAGCCGGAACTCCATGTCGGAGTCGGCGATCTCGTCGAGGTTCACGTCGATCGAGGGGTCATCCTTGACCAGTTTCGCGAAGGCTTCGCGCCCGCCCGCTACCGGCTGCGGGTAGCCGTTCCACATCACGTTGCGGTAGGCGTTTTTCGGGGCGAGCAGATAGTCCATGAACATCAGGGCGGTGCCCGGGCTCTTGGCGGTGATCGGGATGCTCATCGCGTCGGTCCCGACCGGCACGCCTTCCCTGCAGGTTTCGTAAGCGAAGATCGAAGGGTCATCAACCTGGTTGCGGGCGTTGACCACATCGCCGTTCCACGCCTGGGTGATCGCGGCCGCCCCCGAAACGAGGGTCTGCACCGAGTTGGTGTTGAAGCCACGCAGCCCCTCCTTCTGATCGAGCAGGGTCTGTTTCGAAACCGCGAGCTCCTCCGATTTAGCGGTGTTCAGATAGAAGCCGTTCAGCAGGTTGGCTTGGCCGATGCCTTCCTGGAAATCGTCGAGCATGAAGATCTGGCCCTTGGCGTCAGGGTTGCTCATGTCGTTCCAGGATCCGGTCATGGTGAGGTCCTTGTCAGTGCGCCAGGCGATCCCGGTCGTGTAGTACGCGTAGGGCAGCGAGAATTCCGAGTTGGGGTCGTACCAGGGGCTGTCGTAGAAGGATGAGAGGGTTGCCGCGTTCGGCACCTTTGCCCGGTCGAACTGCCGGATCAACTGTTCGTTCTTGAGCCGCTTGACGTATTCCGAGCTGGGGAAGATCAGGTCGTAGGCGCCACCGGCCCGCAGTTTGGTGACCATCGCTTCGAGGTTGTCGAAGTTGACCTCGGTGACCTTGATGTTGTGCAGCTCGGCAAAGTCCTTCTTGATCTGCGGATCCATGTACTGGGCCCAGTTGAAGATCAGCAGGTCACCGTCGATCTTTGGCTCGACGATCTCACCGGCGGCCGAGCGGTCGAGCGGACGTTCCACGGTGCAGCCACTCAGTCCGTAGCCGGCCAGCACGAGTCCGGCACCCGACATCAGCAGCTGCTTCCGGTTCAGCTCGAGCTCAGACACAAACGCACCTGACTTCCCGTTCGGTGGGTTTCACCGGCTCCTCCTCCGGTGAGCTTGAACAGGAAGTTATTGCGTCAGCGCCGAACTTTCCAGTCCCAGTTCCCGGGCGATGCGTTTTGCGGCCAGCAGGCGCACCCTTTCGACGTCCATGTTCGGATCTTCGAGCAGGGCCCGAATCCCCATGCCGTCCAGCAGCCCGAGTGCGATGTCGGCACTCGCTTCCGGATCGTCGGTCCGGAATTCTCCGCGCTCGACCCCGAGCTGGATGACTTCGAGCATCCACTCCCGGTAACTGAGGTAGAGCCGTTGTGCCATTGGCTTGAGGGCATCGTCGCGACTGGCCCGCAGCCACAGTTCGACCCAGAGCACCCATTCGTTGTGCTGCATCCCGTCCAGCGGCAGGCATTCGTCGATCATCACTTTGAGCCGGGTGGTGGCGCTTGCATCCGGGTCGTCGATCACATGACCGAACCGGTCCTCGGCGGCCAGTTGGTACGAATGCATCAGGGCTTCTTCGAGCAGTTCTTCCCGGGTCGAGAAGTAGTGGTGAACCAGGGCAGTGGAGGCTCCGGCCCGCATCGCGACCCGGGCAATCCGCACATCGTCGATGCCTTCGTTGGCTATGGCTTCGCAGGCAGCTTCGAGAATCCGGTCGCGGGTGTTGGCTGCCATGGGCTGAGCCTAACGACCGGGCCGGAGCCGGTTCTGGTGGAGCGGATGGCGGCAGTTCATGCAGCACCATCACCTGGCTCGCCCTGTTTGGCTGGCCCTTGAATCAAAGGGCCACCTCCATGGCTTTTTCGTTCTCAAGCGCGCCCATGTACTGCTCGGCGACCATTCCGTCGAACTCATGGACCGTGCCTTCATCTGCCGAATAGCGCCCTGAGGTGTAGCCGTGCGCCCCGATGCCTTTCTGGGTCAGTTCACACACGTACCAGTCCTGAAGGTTGGTCTGGTCCCAGAATTCGATCGCATCCGAAGGGTCAAAGTCAGATGCCTGGACGGCACGCTCCTCGAAGAAGAACTCACAGATCACGTCGGTGACGCCGGGTGCCCGTGGATACAGGGTGTGCAGCATCACGTAGTCCGGATGCATGGAGACCAGCGCATTGGGAAATAGAACGAAGTAGAGAATCGCCTTTTCGTCGGATTTGTCGAGCCCGTCGATTGGCAGGCGGGTGCTCGTGTGTCCTCCGTCTTTGGCGAGAGTTGCCGCGTCTTCTGCGGTGATGAACATCGAGCCACCACACCAGGAGCCCGGACCGGTCAGATCTTCGCCGCTCATGTAGTTGCTGAGTGCGTTCAGCTGGGGATGGATCCCCGGGCAATGAAGGCACTCGTTGTAGTTCTCGGCGATCCCTTTCCAATTGGCTTCGACCGTGTAGTCGATGCGGCCTCCGCTGACCAGTTCGGCGTTCCTGTATTTGTCGAGATGGTCGAGCAGGTCGCCGACGTGTTCGTTCGGATTCGGGGCTTCGCCGGAAAGGTCGACCAGGACAAGCCCGCCGACCACAGCCAGGTGCACGGGAATGAGTCCGTAGCAGGAGAAGTCGAAGTCCTCTACTCCGTCCATGTGTGGCGCGGCCACCAGTTGGCCGTCCAGTCCATATGACCATGCGTGGTAAGGGCATTGAAGGCGTTTCTTCACCTGCCCCGCACTTTCTTCGACGATCCGGGCCCCGCGGTGACGGCAGACGTTGAGGAAAGCCCGCGGCTGGCCGCTTTCGTCTCCGACCACGACGACGCTGCTCGATCCGATTTCCCGCATCAGGTACTTGCCCTGCTCGTTGACTTCGGAGACATGGCCGAGGCAGATCCAGCCTTCGGTGAAGATTTTCTCGAGTTCCCATTCGAACACTTCCGGGGATGTGAAAGCGGCTGGTGGAAGCATCGAGGCCCGGGCCAGTGGACGTTGCGTGCGAAGGATGTCTTCGCGGTCGAGAGGTAGTCCGTTGGCTGTGTCCATCAAGTCCTCTGGGGTGAGCATTTTGGGGCTGCTCCGCCGGATAGTAGGGCAAGTTGACCTTGTAGTCAATCGCATGTACTCTCATCGCGTGAAACTTAGCCAGAGGGCACTCGACATCCAGAAAAGCGCCAGGACCTTCGTCGACGAAGTTCTGATTCCGCTCGAAGGCGAAGCCGAAAGGCGCCGTGGAATCCTGCCGGACGAGACCATCGAGAAGGTCAAGGCTGAGGCCGTCAGGGCCGGACTCACCGGTGGCCTTCACCTGCCCGAGAATGGCGGCCAGGACTGGTCCGCCATCGAGTGGTTCCTGGTCGAGGAGCAGCTCGGCCGGTCAACCAACGCGATCAGTTGGCACATCCCGAACGCCTACAACGTGTGGAAGCACGCCAGCGCGGAACATGTTGAACGCTGGCTGAAGCCGGCGCTGCGTGGCGAGATCCGGGATGCGTATGCAGTCACCGAAAAGGACGCTGGTTCCGACCCGTCGGGAATATCGACCACCGCAGTCCGGTCCGACGGTGGTTTCCGGATAAACGGCGAAAAGTGGTTCGTGACTTCCGGCGACGTTGCGTCTGTCCTGATCGTCATGGCCAACCTGGTCGAAGACGGCGAAACCAAACCGACGCTGTTCGTGGTTGACAAGTCGTTGCCGGGAATCGAGACACTGGACGACCCGGACTTCACCCACAGCTACCCGGATGGCCATCCCACCATCCTTTTCACCGATGTGGAAGTCGGTCCCGATGACGTGATCGGCGGCATTGGTGGTGGAGACGACCTGCAGCGAGGCTGGTTCGCCGAGGAGCGCCTCGGCATCGCCGCCCGGGGCATCGGCTCGATGTGGAGGCTGCTCGACGAAACCGTTGACTGGGCGACCGAACGTGAGCAGGGCGGCAACCGGATCTTTGATTACCAGGGAGTTTCGTTTCCACTTGCTGACTCTGCCGCCGACGCGGCCGCCGGTCGCCTCCTCACCTTCGACGTCGCCCGGATGATCGACGAAGGTGAAGACGTGAAGGTCTGCCATCACAAAGCATCGATGGCCAAACTTTTTGTTTCTGAAGCGGCCTGGCGTTGCGCTGACCGCTGCGTCCAGGCCTTCGGGGGCCGCGGATACATGCGTTCCAACGTGGCTGAACGTTTCCTGCGTGAACTCCGGGTCGACCGGATCTGGGAAGGCACCAGCGAGATCCAGAGATTGATCATCGCCCGCGGCCTCGAGCGTCGCGGGGTCGAGAAAATGCTCCACTGAGGCGCGATTGCCGCCCCGCCCCGATCCCACGCCTCTGCTGTCCGCCCGCTCGGTCGCAGTCGTTGGTGCCAGCGAACGCCTTGGGTCTTATGGCGACACGGTCCTCAGGAACCTGCGTGAGTCCGGGTTCGACGGCCGGCTCTGGGGGATAAACCCGGGGCGTGAGACCGTCCAGGGGATCGACTGTTTTCCGTCGGTCTCCGATCTGCCGGAACCGGTTGACATGGTCGCTGTTGCGATCCCGGCCCGGTTCGTTCCCGACGTGATCGCGGAATCGATCGCGAGGGGCTGCGGTGGAGCCGTGGTCCTCTCGGCCGGTTTCGGGGAAGTTCTGAGCGGCCGTGAGCACGAGGAGAAACTGCGCCGAATCGCCCTGGCCGGGGGATTTCCGGTTTGTGGACCAAATGGCAACGGGGTGGTGTCTGTTGCCAGCCGGGCATCTGCCTGGGGTGATTCGCTGCCGCACCTGAATCCCGGCGCGGTGGCGATGGTGTCGCAAAGCGGGAACGTCGCCGTCAACGCCATCGGGTCGCGACGCGGGATCGATCTCCATACCGTCGTTTCGGCCGGCAACCAGGCCGTGACCGATTCCGCCGACTGGCTCAACGCGATCGCCGGCCTCGAGGGCGTTCGTTCGATCGCGCTCTTTCAGGAAGACGACGGCGATGGAACCCGGCTGGCCGAAGCCTTAGCTGCCTGCGCCGACAACGGCGTCCGGGTGGCGGTACTCAAGGTCGGCAGCTCGGAGGCGGGCAGCCGTGCCGCAGCGGC
>JBAWHK010000148.1:0-4267 GCA_049593795.1 Solirubrobacterales bacterium | reverse complement strand
TCAATGGCATTGCGTTTTCAGGAGTTCGAAGTCAGCTCCGCCGCCGATGGCAACGCTGCGCTGGATCAGGTCGCGAGCTTCCGGCCTGATCTGGTCGTACTTGACGTGATGATGCCCGGCCTCGATGGTTTCGAAGTCGCGAAACGCCTGGAGGAAAAACGGGCCGACGTACCGATCCTTTTCCTCACCGCCCGTGACACCACCGACGACAAGGTTCGTGGCCTGACGATCGGCGGCGACGATTACATGACTAAACCTTTCTCCATCGAAGAGCTGCTCGCCCGGATCAAAGTCATCCTCAAGCGCACCGGCAACGGGGTGTCGGAAGAAGGCCCGTTGCGTTTCCTTGATTTGGAACTGAACGACGAGACCCGCGAGGTGTTTCGTGATTCCAACCCGATCGACCTGACCGACACCGAGTTCAGGTTGCTCCGTTACCTGATGACCAACCCGCGTCGCGCCCTCACCCGCAACCAGATCCTCGACCATGTCTGGGATTACGACTTTGCCGGTGATGCCCGGGTGCTCGAAACATATGTCAGTTACCTGCGCAAGAAACTCGATCAGTTCGGTCCGAGCCTGATCTTCACCGTGCGAGGGGTCGGCTATGCGTTGCGGGAACCCCGGGCCTGAGGCCAGCTGATGTCCCTCCGGATCCGGCTGCTGATCGGAATCCTCGTCCTTGCCGCGGCCGGGCTGCTGGTCCTCGACGTGGTTTCGTACCGGGCGCTGGAAGGCCACCTTGACGACCGGGTCGACCAGCAGGTCGAATCTTCGGCCCGGCCACTTGAGTTCGCGCTTCGCTTGAAGGCAAACGGACAGGGTGATGCTGGCCTCGCAACCCGACCGCAATCCACCGGAAGCGACCTGAACCCCGACGGCGGGCAGGCCCCCGGTGGCAGGGCTGGCCGGCCAAGGGGCGTAGCCCCGGAACTGCCGCCGGGAACCTACGGCCAGCTGAGAACCGCCGCAGGACAGGTGCTGACCAGTGTCAGCTTCGACTATGGCGACAGCGAACTGTCCAGCCCCGATCTGAGCGGTGAGCTTCCGGTAACCGGTGTCGGTGAAGCGATCGACCCGGTAACCGTTGACTCCCAGGAGGGCGACGGCAAGTTCAGGGTGGCCGCGACCACCGGGCCGGACGGCCTGATCACAGTTGCCGCGGTTCCGCTGGGCGATGCCGAAGAAACCCTCGAGCAGCTGGCCGTGATCGAAGCGATCGTCACCGTTTCCGTGCTGATCGCGCTCGCCGGCCTGGGCTGGTGGGTGATCGGCATCGGGCTGCGACCCCTGAAGAAGATCGGTGAAACCGCGGATGAGATCGCCGGCGGCGACCTTTCGAAACGCATCGACGACGTCAACCCGAACACCGAAGTCGGCCGTCTCGGAATCACTCTCAACTCGATGCTCACCCAGATCGAGGAGGCCTTCCGGCAACGCAAGGAATCGGAGGATCGCATGCGCCAGTTCCTCGCCGATGCTTCCCATGAACTGCGAACCCCGCTCGCTTCGATCCGTGGTTATTCCGAGCTTTACCGGCTCGGCGCGATCGAAGAACCGGACGGGCTGCCCACCGCGATGAGCCGGATCGAATCCGAATCGATGCGCATGGGTGAACTGGTGGACGACCTGCTCGCATTGGCACGACTCGACGAGATGCCAACCCCGGCCAGGGAAATGGTGGTGCTCGGCCCGATCCTCGAAGAATCGGTGGCTGACCTGCAGGCCACTTCGCCCTCCCGCCAGATCAGCATCGAAACCGGCGGTGACCTGCGGACCAGCGGCGATCCCGATCAGCTGCGACGCGCGATCGCCAACATCCTGAGGAACGCGGTGGTCCACACACCCGACAACACCCCGATCGAAGTCAGGGCTTCAAGGGCATCGGACCGTCTCACAATCGAGGTCCGTGACCATGGCCCCGGCCTGCCCGAAGGATCGGAAAAGACGGTTTTTGACCGTTTCTGGCGGGACAGTGAATCGCGGACCCGTGACAGAGGTGGTGCCGGCATCGGCCTCGCCATCGTTGCGGCAATCATCGAAGGTCATGACGGGACCGTGACGGCCAGCAATGCCGCCGATGGCAGCGGCGCGATCTTCACGATCGAACTGCCCGCCGCCGCCTGACCGGGCCGGAGGCACCTACCTCTCAGAGGATTCACAGGGTTCTCTGGGGGGCATCACAGCGACCGGCTTCAGGCTGGTCACATGCCCCTCCCAGAGACCACAACCACGATCATCGAGACACCGGCCGAGGCTCCCCTGGCTTCGGTCGAGATCGTGGTTCCGGTCTACAACGAAGCCAGGGCCCTGGCCGATTCGATCCGGAAACTCGACACCTATCTCTCCGACGAGTTTCCTTTGAGCTATTCGATCACGATTGCCGACAACGCAAGCCGTGACGATACGCCGCTGATCGGCCGGGCCCTGGCTGACGACCTTGATTCAGTGAATTACCTCCGGCTTGAAGAGAAGGGCCGCGGGCGGGCACTCCGTACCGCCTGGCTGGCCAGCAGATCGCCGGTTGCCTGTTACATGGACGTTGATCTTTCAACCGACCTGAAAGCATTGTTGCCGCTGGTCGCCCCGCTGCTTTCCGGTCACAGCGACGTCGCGATCGGCAGCCGACTCGCTCCCGGATCGAACGTTGTCCGTGGTCCGAAAAGGGAGTTCATTTCCCGTTCCTACAACAGCCTGCTCCGCACCACCCTGCGTTCCCGTTTCACTGATGCCCAGTGTGGTTTCAAAGCGGTCCGGACCGATGCGGCCCGTGAACTGCTCACCGAAGTGAAGGATCAGGGCTGGTTCTTCGACACGGAACTTCTGGTGAGTGCTGAACGGCATGGTTTGCGCATCCATGAGGTGCCGGTCGACTGGGTCGATGATCCTGATTCACGGGTCGACATCATCAACACCGCCTGGCTTGACCTCAAGGGAGTCGCCCGGCTTTTCGCTTCCAGCCGGATCGCCCGTTTCGCGATCGTCGGCGTGGTTTCAACCATCGCCTACGCCGTGCTCTACCTGCTCCTACGGAGCCCGCTGGGGCCGGATGGCGCGAACTCGCTGGCCCTCGGCATCACCGCGGTCGGGAACACCGCGGCCAACCGGCGCTGGACCTTCGGGCTGCGTGGCCCAGAAAGGCTCTTTCGCCAGTACGCGATGGGTGGCCTGGTCTATCTGCTGACCCTGGGTGTGACTTCCGCAGCGATGGCTGTCCTTTACGGACTTGATCCTGCCCCGGGCCGGGCGCTGGAGGTTTCCGTTCTGGTGCTGGCCAGCATCACGGCAACGATCACCCGGTATGTCGCCCTGAAAAGCTGGGTGTTCGCGATCCGGTTCCCGAAACGAACCGATAGCCAGCAGGAAACCGGTTGAGTTCCCGGCGACCTGCGGTTCAGGTGCGGCTGGCCTTGTAGATCTGGTTGCGTTTTCGTTCGTAGGGGTCGAACCGGAGCAGGAACCAGAGCAGCGGGGTCCAGGGACCGAAGACGAAGGTCAGGGGGGCTGTGGCCAGGAAGAAACCGGCGGTGAAGAAGGACGATTTCATGCTGAGGTCGGTGTCCCAGGAGTATTTGGGTTGCCCGAGTTTCGCTTTCAGCACATGCCGCTGCATGAGGCCGGAGGATCCGGCGACCAGGGTCAGGTTGATGGTGTAGAGCGTGACCGAGAGCGGAGCTTCGCTCCCCCATTCGCCCATCATCTGGCTGGTGAATGGCACTAGCACCACGAAAGCGAGGTAGAGCAGGGTCAGCATGATCAGGCCCCGGTCGTATTCGATCACGGTGCGCATGAAGCGGTGGCTGCTCACCCAGTACATGCCGATCACCAGGAAGCTGATCGCGAAAGCGGTGAAGTCCGGGCCTTCGTCGACCAGGCCCTGCCACAGGTCGGAGCTTGAGGTTACGTCGGTCGGAACCTCGATCTGGAGCACCAGCAGGGTGATCGCGATCGCGAAAACACCGTCGGTGAAAGCGAAGATCCGTGAGAGGTCTTTGCCACGTTCGAGCCGGGGCAGGTCTTTGCGATCTTCCACGTGGCGATTGTGCCAACGACACCGGACGATCCACCAGACGCGCGCTCACCTACAATGCGCCGAGCGCCGACGTAGCTCAGTTGGTAGAGCACTTCACTCGTAATGAAGGGGTCAGCGGTTCGATTCCGCTCGTCGGCTTGGCGCTTGTTCCCAACGGGGACGCCGTTCTCTCGGAGTTAAACGCCGCCGCCCTGCCGGTCAGATCTACCTGGGGTCAACGCGGGGGCTAACAGG
>JBAWHK010000147.1:0-4144 GCA_049593795.1 Solirubrobacterales bacterium | reverse complement strand
TAACCCTCGAGGAGATCTTCTCGAGGGCCCAGACCGGCGACCTCAAGGAACTCAACATCGTCCTCAAGTCGGACGTTGCCGGTTCTCTCGAAGCGCTTCAGGACGAAATCGCCAAGGTGCCCCAGGAGCAGGTGAGCATCAACATCATCCGCGCCCAGACCGGTGGAATCACCGAGTCCGACGTGATGCTGGCCTCCGCCTCCAACGCGGTGATCCTCGGTTTCAACGTGAGGCCGCTCGCGGATGCCCGCAAGGCAGCCCGCGCTGAAGGCGTCGACGTCCGCAGCTACTCGGTCATCTACAAGATCACTGAAGACCTGCGCAACGCGATGGAAGGCATGCTCGACACGGTCGAAGTCGAAGAATCACTCGGCGAGGCTGAAGTCAAGGAGATCTTCAAGGCATCGAAGGTCGGCAAGATCGCTGGCTGCATCGTCACCGAAGGCACGATCACCCGCGAAGGCCAGGTTCGCCTGGTTCGCGAAGGCACGGTTATCTGGACCGGAAAGCTCGATTCGCTGCGGCGTTTCAAGGATGCGGTTTCGTCCGTCCTGGAAGGTCAGGACTGTGGCATCGTGCTCGATGGTTATGCCGACGTCAAGGTGGGCGACATGCTCGAGTTCTTCTCGACCAAACAGGTCGAACAGACCCTAGGTTAGGCCCCGGCGATGGCAATCTCGCGGATGCGAAGGGTCAATGAGGTGATGCGTCAGGTACTTGGCGACGCGATCACCTCTGACCTGAACGATCCGCGGGTGAACATGGTCACCGTGAACTCGGTCGAAACCAGTCCCGACCTCCACCACGCAAAAGTCTTCGTCACCGTGTTCGGTGACGAAGAAGCGCGTGAGGATGCGTTGAAGGCCCTCCGCCGGGCCCATGGCTTCCTCCAGGGAAAGGTGGCGAGGGAAACCTCGATGAAACACACGCCGACGCTCACGTTCGAATATGACGAATCGGTCGAAAAGGGCCTGCGGATAGCGGCCCTGCTTGACGCCGACGCTGACGATGACGAAGGCCGGGAAATCCGTGAATCCGGCGACTGACGCGAAAAGGATCGCCAAAGGAAACCTCGACGCGATTGCCGGACTGGTCAGGGAAAACACCAAGTTTCTCCTGACCACGCACGAAGGCCCGGACGGCGACGCGCTCGGTTCGCTGCTTGGCATGCACCATCTGCTGGAAACACTTGGCAAGGATTCGGCGATGTTCCTGGCGGCCAAGGAGTTCCCGCTGCCGATCGAGTATCGCCACCTGCCACTCGAAGGCGTATTCCACGAGCCGCCCGCCGATCTGCGCGACCGGGTAGTGGTTTTCCTCGACTGCGGCAACATCGACCGCATGCCGGTCGACTTCCTTCGTGACGGGGGCAAACTGGTCGTCAACATCGACCACCACCACGACAACACCGAGTTCGGCGATTTCAACTTCGTCAACGCCGGTGCCTCTTGCACCGCCGAGATCATTTATGAACTGGCGATCATCCTCGACGTGAAGATCAGCCCGTCGATGGCGCGGGCGCTCTACATCGGCATCGTCACTGACACCGGCAAGTTCATGTACGACAGCACCGACGCCCGCACCCATGAAGTCGCAGCTGCCCTGGTCAGGGCCGGGGTGGACATCGATGACGTCAATCGTCGCCTTTACGAAAGCGTTCCTTTCGAGAAGCTGCGCTTGCTCAGCCGGGCACTCGACAAAGTCGAGATTCACTGCAACGGCGACCTGATCGTTACCTACATCAGCGCTGAGGATTACGAGCAGACCGAAGCCGGCGAAGAAATGACTGAAGGTATCATTGATCACCTGCGGGCGGTTGACGGTATCCGCGTGGCCGCCGTGATCCGCGATCAGGTGAGCCGGGGCCGGGCCGCCCGGAAGATAAGCATGCGGGCAGGTGACGAAGTGACCGACGTTTCGATCCTCGCCCGGAAGTTTGGCGGCGGCGGACACGTCCGGGCGGCCGGCTGCTCCACCGATCTCGAATTCGACGAGATCATCAGCGGGATCTGCTCCGGCCTCGCCGAGCAGCCCGAATCCTGACCCTGACTGGTCTGGTCCGGAATGGCTGAAACGGGCATCCTCGTCTGTGACAAACCGGCAGGTGTGACCTCGCATGACGTGGTTGCGCAGGTTCGTCGCGACCGCGGGGGCAAGGTCGGGCATGCGGGCACTCTGGATCCTTTCGCCACCGGGGTTCTCACCATCCTCCTGGGGCGGGCCACCCGCCTTCAGAAATACCTGCTCGGGCTTTCCAAAACCTATGTGGCGACCGCCAGGCTGGGCTGGACCTCGACCACCGGCGATCCCGACGGCGAACTGACAGAAACCGGACAGGTTCCCAAAGACCTGGTTTTGCCTACCGGCTTGATCGAGCAGATGGTTCCGATGACCTCGGCGGTCCGGGTTAATGGTGAACGTCTCTACAAAAAAGCCCACCGTGGAGAAACTGTCGAGCGACCGGTAAGGGAAGTGACGATCCACCGGGCTGAACTGCTCGACAGCGGGGATGGCCGGGCCCGCTTCGAAGTTGAATGCAGCTCCGGCACTTACGTGCGAAACCTGATCGAAACCCTCGGTGACGCCTACTGTGAGGAATTGCGGCGTACCGCAGTCGGGCCGATCAGCATCGAGCGTGCCGGCGAGCTGCTGACCCCGCTTGAAGCCTTGTCGTTCATGCCACGAATCGAGATCACGCCGGAAGAAGCGGTGACGATCGGCTACGGCCAGACCTTGGAAGCCGACAACCAGATTCCCGAAGGGGAACCGGTTCTGCTGGTGAACGGGGATAACCTGACGGCAGTGGCAATCCGAGTCGCAGAAAAACTGAAAGCAGAAGTCGTGCTGGAACCCCAGGGCTGATGATCAAAGTCACCTCCCTCAAAGATGCCGAAGCCAGGTCGCGCAAAGTCGCGATTGGGACTTTCGACGGGGTTCACGTTGGCCACCGTGCGGTGATCGCCGGGGCTGACACCGTGCTCACTTTTGATCCGCATCCGCTCGAAGTCCTGCATCCCCAGGCGGCACCGAAGCTGCTGATGCCTTTCGGGGTGAAGCGCGACGTGCTCGATGGCATCGGGGTTGAAGAGATGGTGGTAATCGAATTCGACGAAGCCTTCACCCGGATCACCGCCGAGCAGTTCATCGACGAGATCCTGATCGGCAAGCTGGGGGCGACCGAAGTCTCGGTTGGGGAGAACTTCCGTTTCGGGCAGAAGGCCCAAGGCACTCCGGAGATGCTTGCCTCGCGGCCCGAGTTCACCACTCGCGTGGTGCCCCTGGTCGAAGTCGGCGGAGAAGCCGTTTCATCAACCCGCATCCGCGCCCTGGTGGCCGCCGGTGAGATGGAGCCGGCCCGGGAATGCCTCGGGGTCCCGTTCATGGTGGAAGGAACAGTCGTGACCGGTGACCAGCGTGGTCGTGAGCTCGGTTTCCCGACCGCCAACATCGTGCCTGACGACCGCCTGGTCAGTCCCGGTCATGGTGTTTACGCAGCTTTCGCGAATGGGCTTCCGGCCGCCGTGAACATCGGTGTGAGGCCGACTTTCGAGACCGGAAGGGGGGTGCTGATCGAGACCTACCTGCTCGATCAGGACGTTGACCTGTACGGACGTGAGCTTCGAGTTGCCTTCGTCGAACGGCTCCGTGGCGAAAAAAGATTTGATTCGGCAGAGGCCCTGATCGAGCAGATGAAACTGGACGTCGTTGCCACGAGGCGCGTCTGTGGTAGCTTCCAGCGGCCGTGAACGGGTAATCCTGCGGCCAAACAACCGGATCGGGCCCTGGCTTCAGCTTCCACGCTTGCGCGGAAAATATGAGGCGAGACCCAGACCCTAAGGAAAGAAATGACTTTAACTAAAGATTTCAAAGCCGAAGTTATCGGCAAGTACGGCAGCAAAGACGGCGATACCGGCTCGACCGAGGTGCAGGTAGCACTTCTCACGGAGCGGATCAACGACCTGACCGGACATCTGCGTGAGCACAGCAAGGACCACCATTCCCGCCGTGGCCTGCTGATGATGGTCGGCAAGCGTCGCCGTCTGCTCCGCTATCTCGAGCGCAACGATGTCGAGCGTTACCGCTCGCTCGTGGCTGAGCTCGGTCTGCGCCATTGATCGAAGTCGGGGCTGACGCTCCGGATTTC
>JBAWHK010000146.1:0-2042 GCA_049593795.1 Solirubrobacterales bacterium | reverse complement strand
TGGCCCCGATCCCGGACCCGGACAAAATCATCTGCATCGGGTTGAACTACAAGGCCCACGCCGCCGAAACCGGCCAGGACCTGCCGAAGGCCCCGATCATTTTTGGCAAATACCGAAATGCGCTGGTCGGCGACGGTCAGACCGTGACGCTGCCCGCAGCCAGCACCAAGGTTGATTACGAAGCGGAAGTCGCCGTCGTGATTGGCCGTCGGGCTAAGGAAGTCTCGCTCGAGGACGCCCTCGATCATGTCGCCGGCTACACCCTGCTCAATGATCTTTCCGCCCGGGATCTCCAGGGACTGACCAGCCAGTGGATGGCCGGAAAGGTGTTCGACGGATCCGCACCCTGTGGGCCGGCCCTGATCACCCCCGACGAAGCCGGTTCGCACGACAGCTTCGGCATCTCACTGACCCTGAACGGCGAAGAGATGCAGAACTCTTCCACCGACGATCTGATCTTCCCGGTCCCTGAACTGATCAGCCAGATTTCGAAATGGATGACTCTCGAGCCCGGCGACATCATTTCCACCGGCACCCCATCCGGGGTGGGCATGGCCCGCAAGCCATGGGTGTGGCTGGAAGATGGCGACCAGGTTGTCGTGAAGTCGCCACAGCTCGGCGAGCTTCACACCACGATCAAGCGCTGACCTTCGCGGGTCCGGCTATTTCGGAGGACCGGAGCCGTTGTTGGACCCGGCGAGTTCGTTGCGTTTCATCGGCAGGCCGGCTGACTTCGGAGCCCCGGACGCGGTGCCGGAGATGTTGGCCTGAAGGCGACGTGAACGCGCACCCGACCAGCGGACCGGTACCGCCTTGTATTTCATCAGGCGGTTCCAGGTCTGGGTTCCGGTCACTCCGTCAGCGACCAGCGCCTTCGACTTCTGGAAAGTCTTGATCGCCGATTTGGTCTTCGATCCGTAAATGCCGGTAACGGGAACCGTGATCCCGGCACCGTTCAGCAGCTGTTGTAGCCAGACCACCTGGTCACCGCGGCTGCCACCCTCCATCGTCGGACGGGCAGTGACCTTCCGGTATTTCGGGTACGGGCCGGGAAGTGGCCGACCAAGGACTTTCCATTGCGACTTGTTGGTTTCCTGCCATGACCACCAGCTCGGAGCCGTCCCGTAGTTCTGCGAATAACGCCGGAAAGCGGTGAGTTCCCTCGCCCGCGGTTTCATGTAGGTCTGGCCGACCGGGCTGATCCGACGTTTGTAGATGCTGTTCTGAAGCCAGGTGACCCCGATCGCTTCCCGCACGGTGTCTCCGATCGCATCCCAGTAGATCTGCGGCAGGTTGTCTGTCGCCGCTCCGGGCCCGAGGAATACCGAGTACGGGAAAGCCGGGTGGTAATGGGCGTAAGGGAAGGTGCTGAGCGAAAGCGGGAACTTCTTGCCAACCCGGCTGCGAAGCTGCCGGACATATTTGTCTGCCCCTGAGTAGTTGCCTTCGTATTCGGCTTCGGCATCGATCACGAAACAGTCCGCGCCACGCCGTTTGGCGACAGCGGAAACTTTTGCCTCGGCGGCTGGTCGTTCGCCGTAGACGTAATGCCACCCGCAGACGTCTAGTCCGGCTTTTTGAAACTTCGTGACCAGTTTCTTGTTGAACTGATTCCAGATTCCGGTTCCGTCACCTGACTTGATGTAAAGCGTGCCGATCCGCGATTTGCGTGCCTGCTTGATGATTTCCCTGACGTTGCCACCATGTGAATCAGCGACGTACCAGATCCACATTCCCGGTTTTGAGTATGGGGATGCTGCCTCCGAACGAGCGGGGGAAACGAAGAATGCTGAGAGCAGGAGCACTGGTATGAGGGCAGCGAGAATGGCGCTGCGGCGACTGTTGTTTTTAGGCATCTGGTTCTGGAACACGTCTTGGTGTGGATGGGTGCGGCAGGAGCTACACCTTTAGAAAGGGCCGGGCAGCCGCAATTCCGCCACCTACTGTCACAGCAACCCTGTCCGACACCGTGTTCATCAATCGGGGCGGCAAAGTTTCTTTCAATGTGACCGGGGACACACAGAGCCAGAACCGTAGTAACC
>JBAWHK010000145.1:0-19551 GCA_049593795.1 Solirubrobacterales bacterium | reverse complement strand
GACCGCTACGAAGGCGAAAGCGCCGCCGTCACCGACAATGGCGATGACGGCCTCGAAGCCTGGTCACCCGAGCACGACCAGTAGGTCACGCGGGCCCGAGGTGTTTAGGGAAGGGTCTCCCGCCTACCCCAACCATCCCTACTCGACCCTCCCTTAAACACCTCGGTCCTGAGGCCGGGGTCGAGAAACAGGGGTGGGGTTGGCCCTAATTGCTCTTGGGGACGAAGGTCATCCAGCTGTCGCCGTCGTGATGGCCGTCGAAGACAACCATGTCGGCCGCTTCTTCGTCCCAGCCTTCCACCTCCGCGTACCCAGCCGGTGATGCCTGCTTCGCCATCACGTGTTCAACGTGGTGAGTGGCCTCGAACCGTTCGGTCAGCACCTTCACCACATTCGGCCGGAACTGTTCGTGGCTTTCGACCACCATCAGCGATTCTTTGAGGCGTGGAACCAGTTCAGGGTCCAGCAGGTCCTCCTCGACACCTTCGATGTCGCAGAGCAGCAAGAGGCGCCCTTCTGGCAGCGCGTTCAGTTCCTTTGCGTCCGCCTCACCGCGCAGTTCGATGTTCACGTCGTTCAGCTTCGCGATCGCTGAGGCGAAATCCCGTTCGTACCGGTTCATCTCATATCCGATGACTTTGACCGGGGCCCGGCGGGCGACCCCGACGCAGAAAAATCCTTCGGCGGAACCGAGATCGACGAAAAGGTCACTCTCTGGCAGGTGCTGCTGGATGAACTCGGTCACTTCCGGTTCGTAGGTGCCGATCAGCTTCGATGACAGGTAGTTGACGTGCCCGGTGACGTTCTCCGGGTAGACCATGCCTTCAAACGGGCCGCGTTTCACCACCGTTCCCTGCTCTTTGACATACCGGTCGGTGGGCCGTCCGAACGGGCTGGTTGCGGCCCAGAACCACCGCGGGCGGTAGCGTCGGTACATGCAGGCGGGCTTCGAATAGCCGCCGAGGAAGCTGATGAGGCGTCCCCTGCGGAGGAGAGATTCAGAATCGACCATTCCGGCAGTCTATGGAACCGGTAGCGTGGTCTGACCGACCATGCCGGACCATCTTCGACACCGATTTGAGCATCTCCTGAGCCAGGCCCGGAAGCTGTTCCGGATCCTGCGGCACCCAGCCCATTGGTCCGCCCTGAAACAGGGCGTGGCGGCCTCCGAGGAGCACTCCAGCATCCCGTTCGGCTTTGACCACGCGACAGTCATTGACGTCGGGGCGTCACGCGGACAGTTCGCCCTGTTTGCCGTCCGGCGGTTTCCCGACGCCAAGGTGATCTGTTTCGAACCGCTGCCTGAGCCCCGGGCTGCCCTCACCCGGGCACTGGGAGACCGGGTTGATCTTCATGCGCACGCGGTTGGTTCAAGTGCCGGCACTGCCGTGATCAACATTTCGGCCAGGGACGACTCATCATCGCTGCTGCCGATCGGTGAGCGTCAGGTCGAAGAGTTCCCCGGCACCCAGGCCGAGAGCTCACTCGAAGTTCAGGTGAAAACCCTGGATTCGGTGGTTGCTACCGAGAATTTTCCCGGTCCGGTCCTGCTGAAGGTCGATGTGCAGGGTCTGGAACTCGAAGTGCTGAAAGGGGCTGGCGAAACGCTGGCCCGGGTCGATGAAGCATTGATCGAATGCTCCTTCGTCGAACTTTACGAAGGGCAGGCCCTGGCCGACGACGTGATCGGCCTGATGCGCGACAACGGGCACCGGCTGGCCGGGATCTACGGTCCGGTCAATTCGCCCGACGGCACGATGCTCCAGGCGGACATGCTTTTCCGCCGGGCTTCCTGAACCAACCGCCGGTTCCCGACGCTTTCGTCAGGAAACCGGGTTGCCGAATGGTGCCTGACGGAAATCCTTGATCGGCTTGAGGGAGAAGTTCAACGATCCCTGCTGGCCTCCGACCTTGCTGGCCGCGCCACCGATGACTTTCGCCTTGAGCACGCCTTTGTTCTTCTTGCCTTTGCCGGTCCGGATCAGGCCGGTGAAGATTCCGTTCTTATCGGTCTTCATCACCTTGATCTTCTGAAATCCGCCCCTCAGCTTGTAATAGATGGCGACCCTGCCGTTGAGGCTTGACGCGGTGCGGCCCCAGACCCTGATGCCGGATCCGCCCCGGTAAGCAACGAAGGGGAAACGGAAAGACTTGAGGAACGGTTTGGCCTTGTCATTCTCAATGCTTGAAGCCCGGAAGTACAGACCGGATTCGAACGTCTCGCTGTAGGGGGCACCCTTTTCCCGGCTCCAGTCCCTGAGGCTGAGCCATGAGAACCTGGTGACGCCGGCCTTCCAGGCCGTGTACATCGCTTCGGGAACCCATTTCTTGAGAATGTTCATCTTGACACCGCCCGGATCGGGTCCCTTCGAGTCCCAACTGAATTCAGTAACCCAGAACGGAACCGAAGACTTGTCGGTAATTACCTTCTTGTACTTCTTCGCGGCCTTCAGGATGGTTTTCACTTTGCCGAGATCGCCCAGTGAAGCGTCATCGCGGCCAGCCGAAGCGTGGGTTGGACCACCCGTAGTGAACGGGTTGGTTGCCCAGATGTCGAACATCGCCTTCTGACCACACCCGTTCTGTGGTCGCGGCTTGTTGCGGCCCTTCAGGCAGAGGACCTGCCGCTGGAAATCGAGCGGACCGAGTGAGCCGGGACGCTCCAGCGGGGCGAGTCCGCCACCGACGACCTGATTATTCGAGTTGACCGCCTTGACCCGTTCGGCGAAACCGTTGAGCAAGTTGCGATAGAGCTTGGGCGAAACGGCTTTCCCGTTCTTGAACTGAGGCAGGAACGAAATGAAGAGATTCGGCTCGTTCCACGGCTTCCAGTACTTGATCCGGGGAAGGTCCTCGGACTGGCCGCTGTAGCGCGTGGCTGCCGCTTCGGTGAAGTCGGCAAATGCCTGCGGATCGGGGTTGCATATCCCCTCAACTTCGGACTTGCAGCGTTCGGCCCATTCGGGTGCCTGGTAGATCGAAGCGAGAACTTCGACCCCGGCTTCGCCGGCCCGTTCGATGGCCAGGTCGTAACCAGCCCAGTTGTAGTTGGGATCGTTGGGATCAGTCGGATCCCAGGCGACCGGCTCGTCGGCGGGGGCGATGTCCCGCCAGAAAAGAATCACTCGGGTGAAGCTGGCCCCGGCGGATTTGATCCGGTCGTAACCGATCTGGGGAGCCAGCTCGATGTCCGGTGTCGTAACGCCGGTCGTCAGCGGCCGGTGCGCGTTGGCACTGGCGGGAGCGATGAAGAAGACCGCCACCAACATGAGGGTGGCCAGTACTGAGAGCTTGAGTGACTTCACTTGACCTCAGGGAAATTTCGTCGGCGCATGACGATGACCGCGGCCACGATGCCGGTCGAAACGATCAGGACAAGCGGGAACCAGATCCCCATGCCGGTCCCGAGACCGGAAGATTCGGTGTCGTCGCTGTTCGCCACAGCGGTGCCCGAGTCGGACTTGCTGCCAACGTCGCTCTTGGCTTTTTTGTCCTGTCCGGACTTGCCGTTCTTGTTTGATTTCGTCTTTTTCCCGTTGGCTCCAGACTTCTTTTCCGCAGCGGACTGTCCGGTGCCATCGGTCGAAGTACCGGTTGAAGAAGTGCCAGTGGTGTCATCGGTGGTTACACCCGAAGTGCTGTCGGTCGGATTCGAGGATCCATTGCCGTTCGAGCCGCCCTTGTCAGACGGATTCTGGTTGCCTCCGTTGCCTCCCGGGTCCGGGATGACTTCTGTGTATTGATCAGTCACGTTGGAAGCTATAACCGCCTGCGGAGCGAAAGTTGCGCTCAGGCCGACGATTAGAATGACACCAATTATCGCTTTGGAATGCATGCCATCCATGGTAGCGGAGGGCTACTCCGGAGTATGTGCATATGCCCACATTGACCCGTCTCGTTCACCTGGCCGCGAAGGGCCGCAGCTCACACATTCGGCAAATCCGGAAAGCTGTACGTATGGGAGAAAGCCAAAAACCGGCCCGGACCAGGGTTCAGATCTGGACCCAGAACTATGAACCCGAGCCACAGGGGATCGGGCCGATCTCCGCGACAGTTGCCAGGGGCTTCGTCGATCACGGCATCGATGTACTCGCGGTTTCCGCTCACCCCCACTACCCGCAGCCTGATTGGGGAGTGAAATTCTGGCCCTACCGGGAGAGGCGAAGTGGAGTGCGAGTGCTTCGCCTTCCGATCTGGCCTGGCCGCGGCTCCGGCATGCAGCGGATCAGACAGGACTTGAGCACAACCGCGGTAAACACTGCGGCCATTCCTTTCCTGCCAGGTTCCGATGTCGTGCTGGCGATCTCCCCCTCTCTCCCGGCACTCTTCTCGGCCATGCTCTACTCACGAATCCGGCGGGTGCCCTGGGTTCTCTGGCTGCAGGACATCGTCACCGACGGCGCTTCAACCACCGGTGAGCTTTCGGAAGACAACGTCGCGCTGAAGCTGGCCAAATGGTTTGAACGGCGTGCATACGCATCGGCTGCCCGGATCATCGTGATTTCCGACGCGATGGGTTCGAGGCTGAGGGAGCAGGGTGTGCCTGCCGAAAAGATCGTCCACATCTTCAACCCGATGACCCGCACGCCGCCGCCCCGGCCTGCCGACATTGACCGTCTGGCTGCTGAAACACCGAAGATCATCGTCATGGGAAACATTGGACGTACCCAGGGGCTGGAGGCGATTGTCGATGCGTTCCAGACCAACGAAGATCTCGAACGGATGGGTGCGGAACTGACGATCGCCGGGACCGGGGTCGCGGCTGAATCGGTGCGTTCACGAATCAGAACCGACCGGATATCGATGCCGGGTGTTGTCGACGACCAGGAACTTAAACGCCTGCTCGAGAACTCGACCCTCGCCCTGGTCAGCCAGAAAGCTGACCTACAGGAGTTCAACCTGCCGTCGAAGCTGATGAACTATATGGCGCACGGCATTCCGGTTATTGCGTCCATCGATCCCGCTTCGGAGGCCGCCGGGATCGTCACCGGGTCCGGCGCAGGCTGGGTGACAGATCCAGCCGACCCGGCCGCTTTCGCCCGAAAGTCAGCACTTGTCCTCAAGCAGCCTGACGACCTGAAAATGTGCGCAGAAGCCGGATATCAGTTCGCAGCGGAACACTTTTCAGCAAGCGGTGTTACCCAGAAAGTCGAAGATGTACTTCGGGGACTCATCCGGAATGACTAGGGCCTGATGACCGGCGGGAACGAATCCCGGTGGGCCCGTTCCGTCAGCGTGGGCCAGATCAGAAACCTGGCGACCGGTCCGAGCGCCCAGACCCTGGCCACCTCGATTGCCGGTCAGGCGTTAACTCTGATCAGTGGCGTAATCGCAGCGCGTGCATTGGGCGTGGAAGGCCGGGGACTGTTTGCATACCTCTGGCTGGTTCCGGTCACCCTGGTCCTGCTCGGCGGTATCGGGGTGCCGCAGGCGACAACTTTCTATGTGGCCCGGGAAGAAGGAAATGCCGCCGGCGTTGTCGGAATCTCGGTCCGGATAACCCTTGTTCTGGCGGCTCTGCTCACGACCGCTTACGGGGTGGGACTTTTCCTGATTGGTGGCGATGACCCGCGCATCACGACCGTCGAAGCGATCTTGAGCGTTTCGCTTGTTCCAGTCTTCCTCGCTTCAAACCTGGGAATTGCCGCCCTGCTCGGGATGAAGCGGTACGGCACGTTCAACATCGCCCGGGTTGCCCCACCGTTCTTCTACGCCCTGGGGGCGACCATTCTGTTCGTGCTCGGGCACGTTTCCCTCCTCACAATCCTCTCCGCCTCGGTCCTCAGCTTCGGGATCAGCGCAATCGTGATCTGGATACTGGTCCACCGTGACCTGCCCTCTAGCGGCGCCAGGACTGCGGCCACGCCAAAAGACATCATCGGCTTCGGACTTCGGGGAGTCGTCGGAAGCGTCTCCCCGGTTGACGACGTCAGAATCGATCAGCTTCTGGTCGGGGCGCTGATGAACGCCAGGGCCCTCGGTCTCTACGTAGCCGCGGTCGCGTTCTGCAACCTGCCGCGATTCATCGCGTATGCGATCGGTTCCGTGTCGTTTCCACGGATCGCATCTGCCGAGAGCCGCGCCGAGGCCTGGGCGCTGGCCAGGAAAGCCCTGCGGATATTCCTGGGGCTGGCTACGGTCACAGTGGCCAGCCTGTTCCTGCTGCTCCCGTTCCTGCTCCCGCTGCTCTTCGGAGACGACTTCAAGGAAGCCATCGGACTTGGACAGATCCTTTTGATCGCCGCATTCTTCCTCGCGCTTCACCGATTGCTCACCGAACTCGCCCGTGGTCTCGGACATCCCGGATACGGTTCGATCACCGAGATCGTCAACGTTGCTGTTTTCGCTCTCGCAGTGCTGATTCTCGCGACCCCGGCGACCACGCATGGCATCGCTGAAGCCGTGGTTGCAGGCGGAATTGCCAGTTCTTCGCTGCTATTGTTGCTGCTCTTCCGTTTGAGGTTGAAGCAACGTGATCTCTAGCGATTGCGCCCGGCGCAGCATCTCGATTGCACCGCGACGGAACGACTCTGCCGCACGACTGAAGATGATCATCCTGTGACCCCGAACCACCAGCAAGAACATTACGGTCGTGATTACGACTACTCGAAGGGCTCACCGCACCTGCGGTATCAGCACCTCTACGAGTCGCTGACGGGCCGGATCAAGCTGGAGGTGGAGCAGGCGACGGAACCCGGCAGGACCGCCGAAGTACTCGAAATCGGCGCAGGTGACGGTTCAGTCACGACCCGACTGCTCGAACTTGGATATTCGGTCACCGGCACCGAGATGTCGGAGGATTCCGTCGCTGCCATGAAATCCCGCTTCAGCGGAAATGAAGGATTCCGGGCACTGCTCGATGCCGAAGGTGACCTTGAAGTCCTGGGCGGTGACCGCTTCAACGCGGTGCTTTTTGCTTCGGTTCTCCATCACATCCCCGACTACCTCGCATCGCTGAAGCTGGTCACCGAGAATCACCTGGAACCGGGAGCGTCGCTGATATCAATTCAGGATCCGCTCTGGTATCCCCGCCAGAGCCGGTTCACCAACCTGACCACCCGGCTCGCTTATCTTTCATGGCGGGTCACTCAGGGAGAGTTCCTGCGAGGTGTAAAGACCCGTCTGGGCAGGCTCCGCCGCGGAATCTCGGAAGAATCAGCTGGCGACGTGATCGAATACCACGTGGTTCGGGACGGAGTCGACGAACTGGCGATCTCCGAACAGTTGAAGGCCGATTTCGAATCCGTGGAAATCCACCGGTACTGGTCTTCGCAGGGCCCCCCACAGCAGTGGCTCGGTGAAAGGCTGGGCCTGGTGAACACCTTCGCGATATTCGCGTCCGGTTACCGTCCCCAGGACCAGAATTCTCCGGCCGGCTGATGCGGCGTGTTCTCTGGATCATCCCGACGCTGAGCCGCGATTTCGGGGGGCCTTCTTCGACCGCCGTCAACGGGGTCATCGCCGAGAACCGCAGTGGAATCGAAGCCGAGCTGATCACAACCGTGGACAGACAGGCCGGATCGGTGGACCCTGGCATACAGCGGCTGACCCAGAATCAGGTGGCGGTGCGGACCTTTCCGCGCAGCGACTGGATCTCCAAGTCGGAAGCCTGGGGGATGAGCCTCAAGATGACTTTCTGGATGTTGCGAAACGTCAGGTCCTTCGATGTGATCCACCTCCAGTACGTCTGGTGCTGGACTTCGATCTGGGGCAGCATCCTCGGCAAGATGTTCAGGATTCCTGTCGTGATGACGCCGCACGAATCGCTTACTGACTACGACATTGATGTCGCCTCGAATGGCGGGGCGAAACGCGCGGTGAAACTGCTCCTGCGGCAGTTCTTCCTCAGGACCGTGGACCAGTTCATATTCATGTCCGAACTCGAAGTCCGGGACACAAGATCGGGGCCGGTTCCTTACCGTCTGATCTCCCACGCCGTGGTCGAAGAACCACACGACCCGCCCACCCCCGTGGACCGTGAGCCGGGACCACTGCGGATCGCTTTCCTCGGGAGAAATGTCGCCAAGAAGGGAATCGACCGGATCATCACCGCGATGGCGGCCAACCGCGATAAAGGCTGGGAATTATTCGTTGCCGGGCCTCCCGGCCCCGAAAGTTTCGTCGAGCACTGTCAGGCCCTGAGCCAGGATCTCGGGATCGAAAACAACGTCCACTGGCTCGGTTTCGTGGAAGACAGAACCGACCTGCTCAAAAGATGCGACGTGCTCGCGATGCCATCCGCCTACGAAGGATTCGGGATGGCTGCCGCGGAGGCAATGAGTCACGCTGTTCCGGTGATCGTGCCTAAAGACAGCGGGGTCGCCGAGATCGTCAGCGAGTTCAAGGCTGGAATCGTGCTTGAAGCACCAACGGCGGAGATCCTGGAGCAAGCCCTGGTCGAGTTTGATTCCAGCCGCGACAAGTGGCAGGACTATCGAGAAAACGGCATTCGATCAGTAAATAGCCGACTCACCTACGCGGCCTACGCCTCGGCCACGGACCAACTCTACGGTTCGCTTCTTTGAACTTTTCCGGCCTCGCCGGGCCGGCGACTGATCATCAACGTGATGGATAGCAACAGGGCTGGAGCGAGATAGAGATACCGGCTGAGGACACCGTTGCCGAGAACGCCAGTGACCAGGTAAACCGCAACCGAGATGCCCAGCGCCAGGCAAATCCCCTTCATCGGTGCTGGTACCCGGTCGCGAAGGACCCATCCCTGCTTCATGTATCCGAGCATCACTGTCAGGAACCCGATGAGGGCCAGGACGCCGCCAGCGAGTGGCATCTGCAGGTAAATGTTGTGGGATGCTTCGGACCACTGAAAGCCATAGCCGACCAAGGGCCTGTCTTTTATGTACTTGACCGAGTCTTCGAAGTACTGCCGCCGCAGGGCATCGCTTTCCTGCGCTGTGGAGTCGTCCGGATTGACCCGGCTCACCCCGGCCGGACCGTCATTTTCCTGGGTTTCATCCAGCGAGAACGACTGCAGCGGTACCGCGAAAAGCAGAACCAGCGAAACCAGAAGGCCGGTGACCAGGGTGAGTGCCACCCGAGGGTCCCAGGTGAAAACGGTCTTTCGGAACTCGGTGTTCACGGCAAGTGTGAGCAGAAGCCCGAGCCCGAAACCGACCACTCCGATTCGGCTTCCGCTGAGCACTATGCCGAACAACAGAAGCAGGAGGACCGGGAAGAAAATCATCAATCGCCTGGCATCAGTCATCTTCGCCAACAGCAGCGGGATGGAGAGCATCGCGGTGAGGGTCAACGCGTTCGGATGGACAGTCAGCCCGAAATGACGGGCGGGGTCGAGAAGCTCGATGAATCCCCTGGACATCTCCTGGTCATAGGCCAAGGCCAGCTGCAACCCGGTCCCAAGGTAAGCGTCACTCATTGCCACGGCGCAACTGACGGCCACACCGGCCAGCCAGGCGTTGACCAGCAAGCCCACCGCCTTCCAGCTGTCGACGATTATGGCGACAACCAGAGGGATGACGATCAACGCTCCGAGCAGCTTCACGGCCGTTCCCGCCGACGTTTCATTGACGAAGTCGGGAAACGAAATATTGAGAGCTTCCACGCTGTCTGGAGGGAACACCAGCACGATCAGCATGCTCAACATCAGGATGCTGCCACCTGCCCATAACCAGACAGGGATCTTCGGCAGGGGGCGGGCTTTCGTGAGAAGCATCAGGGCGGCGATACCTAACGCCAGGACGGCAAAGATATCGCCATAGGCAAGCCCGCTGGTGAGGCGCAGCGCGTTGAGCGGCATGAAGAAAAATGCCGCAGCGAGAATCCACATCCCCGCGGTGGAAAGCTTCTCGTTCAGCCCGGCTGCCGCTGAGGTTTCATTACCGGTAGAGATTCAGAACCTCGACTTTGAGGGTCGTCGATTTGGGGTTCAGGCGCAGCGCATGCTTCGCGGCACGCTCGGCTGCGGGTGGATTGGTGTCGAGAAGGACCTGGGCCAGCACAAACCAGTTGCGCCAGTTGCCGGACTCATCTTCCGTTGCTTCGCGGGCCAGGCGAATCGCCTCGCGATCGTTGCCCAGCAGCTGCTGTACCTGAGCCTCCTGGATCTTCGGCGCGGCCGCATACGGCTCGATGCGGGAAGCCTGGCTCGCTTTGTCGGCGGCCTTTTCCAGGTTGCCCGAGTTGACCAGATCCTGGCTCGAGCGAAGCAGTTCGGTGCTGGCGAGCGGGATCGCGATCACAATGATTGCCAGTACCCCACCGGCACCGATCAGAATCCGTTTCTTCAAATCGAAGGCGGTTGGGCCGATCTCATCTTCGTTCTTCCTCGGGTCATTCGATGCGTCTGGCCCGATTGCGGCCGCGATCAGCGCGAAGAATGCGACCGGCAAAACTGTCAATTCCCATGCCCAGTCAACGCCCGCGGCCACCGCGAACGCCACCATTCCTGCTGTCGTGGCAGCCAGGAGAGCACGCTTTTCATCGGACCTTGACCGAATGGCCAGGCGGGCACTGAAGATGATCGGACCGAAAACCAGCGCCAGTGCGAGCAGCAATCCGACTGGGCCCATCTCGGCAAAGTTCTCCAGATAGAAGCTATGTGCGTCGCGTACAAATTGCTGGCCCTGTCCCTCCCTTGACCACCAGTACTCAAAAGCACCGGGACCGATGCCGGTCAGCTTTTCCGAAGCCGCAGCTTCGAATGACGAGTCCCAGAGAAAGTAACGCTCGCTGCTGTTCAGACTTCCCAGTCGATCGACGGTCGTCCCGCTCTGAACCTGTTTGAACTCCGACCAGCGATCGTTGAAGAAGCCGCTCGCGAGGCCGGCCACCAGCAGAACCACAATCACTGAGGCCGCTGCGATGCCGGTGCGACGGGCCGCCACGTAACTTCCGGTTGGAAAGTTCAGTTTGCCGCGATCAACCAGTCGGAACAGCAGGAACTGGCCTCCGGCGACCAGGGCGAATATCAGCAGGCCTAACCAGAACATTTCGGTGCCCTGGGAAGATGCCGTGTCGCCACGAATCAGATCCCTCAACTCCGGCCGGCGGTTGACCATGACGATAAGAAAGACCGAACCGAGAGCGGGCAACGCCATGTTCATTAGCAGCCGCAGGCGCCTCGGGAAAAGGATCATCAGGGTGGCAAGAGCGAAGATGATCGCAACCAGACCGCCCCTCGAAGCGGTCATGTAAACCGCCAGAGCTACCAGTGGCAACACGCCTGCTGCGACCGATCGTCCCCGGATTGATTTACCTTCGCTGGCGGCCCAGAGCAGGGGCGCGAGGCCAATCGCCAGGAGTGCGGCCAGACCGTTCCAGTACTCAAGCGGGAAATTGAGCCTGGCCCGGGGATAGTCCTCAGGCAGGATCTGGTTCGCCCCGATCGGCAGCAGGTCAGGAACGAACCGTTCGGACAACGCGATCACGGCAACCACGGCCACCGCCGCCCCCACCCCGGAGACTGATCTCCTCAGGCCGTCTTTGCCCTGGGTGAGGACAAACAGGCCGAGTACCCCCAGCAACATCATCACCCGGCTGAGTTCCACCATGCTGCGCTCGGTGGATTCGGTCCAGGTGAAAGTGCCGATGGCGGTCCACAGCATCATTCCCGCCAGGACCGCGAGGGCAGCCCAGCCAGCCCTGGTGACACGTGCCACCGGCAGCATGCCGACGACTGCACCCAGCAGCACTACCCACCAGATGATGATGCCAGCCTGATTCCTCAGGACCAGGTCATAACCACCAGCCTCGATCGCGAGAAAAAGAATCAGCACGAACGGCACACCGAAACCGGCGATGGCAGGCAGGCTTTCCCTGAGCCTCTGGCCCAGGGTTGGTCCTTCGAGCACCCGATTCACGGTGGGTCCGGGCAGAACCCGGTTCCCGGCAGCTGGACGATCAACTTCAGGCGAGCCAATCACCCAGATGCTTGTCGCGGAAGTTGTCGATGGTCGAAGCGATGCCCTGGCCGAGATCGGTCTCGGCCTCGAAGCCGATGAGATCCCGGGCACGTTCGACGTTCAGGTAACGCACCGGCTGACCGTCCGGACGCGACGTATCCCAGATGGTCTCGCCAGCGAAACCGGATTCCCTCGAGACGATCCCGGCAAGGTCCTTGATCATGGTTTCCTGACCGGTTCCGACGTTGAACGGTTCCGACGTCTGCGCGTGTTCTGCGGCCAGAACAACCGCCCGGGCCGCGTCATCCACATAGAGAAATTCGCGGGACGGCTTGCCGGTTCCCCAAAGCACCACTTCTTCATCACCGCGTTCCCTGGCAGCCACGTACTTGTGGACCATCGCTGGGATCACATGTGAATCTTCAAGATCGAAATTGTCGTCCGGCCCGTACAGGTTGGCCACGATCGGAACGGTTGATTCGAGTCCGTACTGCCGCCGGTAGGTATCGGAGAGGACGATCAGCATTTTCTTGGCCAGACCGTAAGGGGCGTTCGACTCTTCCGGGTAGCCGTTCCAGATGTCATCTTCGCTGAACGGGACGTCGAGGAATTTCGGGTAGGCACAAACCGAGCACACCGCAACGAGTTTCTGGATCCCGAGATCGTGGGCCGCGTCGAAGACGTTCAGGCCCATCGCCATGTTGTCCCTGATCAATGGTGCCGGATGACGGCGGTTGAAGCCGATGCCACCGACGTTCGCGGCCAGGTGAAGAACCACGTCAGCTCCAGCCAGTCCTTCCCGGGCGGCAACCGGATCGGTCAGGTCGAATTCCGACGACCGGAGCACCGTGACTTCGGCCCCCAGGCTTTCGACCAGGCGGACGGTGGGCTTGCCAAGGAATCCGGCACCTCCGGTCACGTGGACCTTTTTGCCGTCCCAGAACTTTTCCGAGGGCTGGTTCAGAGCCGACATCAGACGACCTTCCCTGACATCTGATCTTCGAGCTGTTTGACATCGGCGTCAACCATAAGTTCCATCAGTTCCCTGAAGTGCACCTTCGGTTCCCAGCCGAGAACCTCTTTCGCCTTGGAGGCATCGCCTTCGAGCGAATCAACTTCGCTGGGCCGGAAGTAACGTGAATCGATTTCCACGTACTGCTCGTAGTCAAGTCCGACCCGTGAGAAAGCCACTTCGACCGCTTCGCGAACCGAATGCTTCTCCCCGGTAGCGATCACGAAATCTTCCGGTTCATCGACCTGCAGCATCATCCACATGGCCTCGACGAAATCGGGTGCGTATCCCCAGTCCCTTTCCGCATCGAGGTTTCCCAGGTAGAGCTTTTCCTGGAGGCCGGCTTTGATCCGTGCCACCGCCCGGCTGATCTTCCGGGTAACGAAAGTTTCGCCGCGGCGGGGTGATTCGTGGTTGAAAAGGATTCCGTTCACCGCGAACAGGTCATATGCCTCGCGGTAGTTGACGGTTGTCCAGTACGCGGCCACTTTGGCCACGGCATATGGACTCCGCGGATGGAACCGCGACATCTCGGTCTGGGGTGGCGGTGTCATGCCGAACATTTCGGAAGAAGAAGCCTGGTAGAAACGGGTTTCGACCTCGGAATCGCGGATCGCTTCGAGGATGCGGAGCGTGCCGAGACCGGTGATGTCCAGGGTGTACTCGGGGATGTCGAACGACACTCTGACGTGACTCTGGGCGCCAAGATGGTAGATCTCATCGGGCTGGATGTTGTAGATCAGGCGGGTCAGTACTACCGGGTCGGAGAGGTCCCCGTAATGGGTCATGAACTTCGGTCCGTCTTCATGCGGGTCGTGGTACAGGTGCTCCACACGACCGGTATTGAAGCTGGATGAGCGGCGGATTATGCCGTGTACCTCATAGCCTTTTTCGAGCAGCAGCTCGGCCAGATACGAGCCGTCCTGGCCGGTGACACCCGAGATCAGGGCGACCTTTTCTTTACTGGTGCTCAATTCGTTCTCACTACTCTCATCTCGTGGTTCCGCTTTCCGCCAGCCGAACCGGGTTTCCAGAAAACTTTCGAAAGGCCGTCCAGCCAGCGTCGCCGATCGAGGCCAGCACCACTGGAAACGGCAGCCTTTCGGCTTGGCACAGGCCTCTGGCAGGTTTCAGAACATATCGGTTCCACCCGGCTTCGGGCGGAACGCGAAAGGCTCAAAACACCCCTGATCTGCCGGAAACGGCCGAAAGGGTGCGCAGCAGGATTCTGAAATCTTCACCGAGCGACCAGCTGGTCACATAGGCGCAATCGAGCTTGAGCATGTCCTCCATCGGAATCTCGCTTCGACCCATTACCTGCCAGGGCCCGGTGATTCCGGGACGCACCCGCTGACGGACCCTGTACTTCGCATCGATCCCGGCGATTTCGTCAAGCGGCAGCGGACGCGGGCCGACGAGACTCATGTCACCGACCAGAACGTTCCAGAGCTGGGGCAGTTCGTCGATCGATGACCGTCTCAGGAACTTGCCAACCCTGGTCACGCGCGGATCGTTCTTGAGCTTGAGCATGCCGTCATCGCCACCGTGGATGCTCCGGTGGCGCAACGAGGATCGCTGGCTGTCGGCCCCGTCAACCATCGAGCGCAATTTGTAGACCTGGAAGGTGTCTCCTTTGTAACCGGCCCGGTCCTGCCGGAATATGACCGGACCTTTGGAACCCATCCTGATGGCAATAGCCGAAACGATCAGGACCGGCGAGGTGAGAATCAGCAGGAACACGGAAAGCGCAATGTCCACGCTGCGTTTCAGGATCGCCCCCATCGGCCTTGGATATGAGGGTCGTGAACTCATCAGGCTCATGCCTTCCAGCTGCTGAAGCATGGAGCTTGCGTAAAGGCTTTCGGGACCCCCGGATACATGGTCGACCGCGATCCCGCGATTCACCATCGTGTAGGCCAGGTTGGTCCTTGTACCGAGCTGCTCCATGCCTCCTGACACGAGTGCCCGGTCGATTCCGGCATCGACGACCAGTTCCGTGAGACCGATCGCCATCACACCGTTGCCGTCGTCCGGTTCGATCGAGCCGCGATCTTCGAGGTTTCCATCGATCAGATGCCGTACCTGCCAGCCACCATCATTCTGCCTCTGCACGATCTCGAGCCCGACTTCAAGTCCCCATTCGGGGTGGCGATCGATTCGTGCGTGGAGCACTTCGACAGTTTCGAGGTCACCGACCAGGGCGACAGACCGCCGGTACCACGGACGTTTGCGGGCGAAGGCGCGGGCGGCTGCCCGGAACACAAGCAGCGTCGGCACCATCAGCACCCACATCACCCCGAGCGCAAACAGCTCGGTGATTCCGTCGAGCACCAGGCTGCGGACAAGCACGAATATCCAGCACCAGAAAGTGGCCGCAACGACAATCGGGTTCAGTTCGGCCACATAATCGAACGAGATCCGCCGTTCCACCTGGTTGTAGAGCCCAAGTACATATGCGACCAGGATCCACACCGGGATCATTCCCAGCATGAAGAAAGCCCATTGCGAAACGTTAACCTCGCGCCCGATCGCTTCAGTGAGCAAAAGGGTCGCGACGACGCTGACCAGAAGGGCGGCCACGTCAGTGGCCAGCAGCAGTCGATGGTAGGCGTGACCGAAATGCGCCGAATCAGTGGCCGGTGAGGACTCTGCCCGTACGTTGGATCGCAGGTTGATCGGGTCTCCGGCCCTCTTGGCCTCGGATTCGACCCATTCTTCGGAAATCTGCGGGTCGGTGACTATCGGTGGATCTGTACTTATGGTCTGCTGCGATTCGTTCATTACTTCCTTGGGAGGACTGGACTCCCCGCCTTGCTCCTCAAAGCGAATTAGTCCGTTTCGGGACCATTTGAGGTTAGACGGATTCTACGAACGCGGTGTTATTGGCTGGAAATCAACTGATTGACGCGAATGCGTCATTTGAAACCCGGCCCGGGACCGGAAGTTTCGCTCGTGTGTCCGGAAGGTCGCCGAATCAGTCAAGGGCGTGGCAGACAGATGCCACGTACGACTTGCGGATCAGGGCCGAAATCGTCTTCCCGTTGGGGAAATCCGAATTCGGGGTGACCTGGATGTTCACCATGAAGGAGATCGAGCGCTTTCCGTCAGCGCTTGATGCGGCGAAGGTCCTGTAGCCGGGGAACGAACCGGTGTGGCCGAAGACAACACCGCACTTCGACGTGTACTTGAAGAGGCCGAGTCCGGCCCGGTTCCTGCCCGGTCCGGGTGGCTGTGACTCGCCAAGTGTCCAGCGGCGCTGGGCTTTCCTGATCTTCTTGCCGAACAGCTTTCCGCCCACATAGCCACGGAAGAATCGTCCGAGGTCAGGGAGGGTCGAAACGATGCCACCCGAAGCCCAGGCGCCCGAGGGGTTGATTAGCGATGAAATGTCGGCTGGCGGATCTGGAGGATCGATGTCATACCCGCGGATGAAAGGTGTGGGCATGGCGGATACATCCGGAAGTGAAGTCCGCTTCAGACCGAGTTTGTTGTAAACGAAGCGCTTCAAAAGTTTTTCGTACGAAATGCCGGTCGCTGCTTCGGCCATCAGCCCGACCACGATGTTGTCGGTGTCGGAGTACTCATAAGTCGAGCCTGGCCGGGCCGTCAGATCTTCGTCCTTGACGTACGCGATCAACTCGTCCGGCGAGAAGTACCGTTGGAGGTCGGCCGAGAAGTCGGTGATGAATCCCTCGGTCCTGATGTAGTCGGGCAGCCCGCCTGTGTGCTGGAGGGCCTGGCCGAGGGTCACCCGTTCAGCCCTGGGCATTTTGCCGGGAAGCAGCTCACCGATGGTGTCGTTCAGTTGGAGCTTGCCTTTCTTGACGAGGGAGAGGGCAACTGCGCCACTGAAAGCTTTGGCAACGCTGGCGATCCGGAAGTGTTCGTTCAGCCGGGGGGCGGCACCTGAAGCGAGGTTCCCTTTGCCCCTGCCGAAGTACTGGGTACGCCCGTTGCTCCTGACCTGTACGGCGATCGCGGGAGGGGCGTTTTCGGTTTTGAGGACCTTGTCGATCGACTCGACCAGTGCTTTCTTCGTGGCCTTGCTGGCGGTGGCGGTCGAAGTGAAACTTGATCCGGCGAGCATGGCCGTGAGCGCAACGGCGATGGCGACAGGTCTTTTGTGGAACAAAACCGTTTTCATACTAGGACCTTACCCGCTGAGCGTCCTTCGCAGATAAAAATCTGGTGGATTCGCTCAAATCTTTGGCCGGTAGGCGGTCAACGCGCGTTCGTTGCTGCGTAACCACTGGGCGGAGCGTTTCCAGTCAGGCAGGGCTTCGCTCAGGGCATTCCAGAACTTTCTCGAGTGGTTGTGATGCTCGATGTGGACCAGTTCGTGGATCACGACATAACGCAATGCGTGATGGGGCCCGATTACCAGACGCCAGTTGAACGACAGGGTCCCGGAGGTCGAGCATGATCCCCAGCGGGTCTTCTGGTCACGGATCGTTACCTTCTCCGGGTGCAGATCGAGCCGGTGGGACTCGTTGGCAACGACGAGTTCGATTCGTTCCCGAGCTTCGCGCCGGTACCAGCGGTCGATGGCCTGGAGCGCGTCTTTCTTACGCCTGCCGCCCGCGGCCAGGGTGCCGTGCGCCGATGGTTCGTGGCCACATTCCTCGCCGAAGAGGGTCGCGACCACCGGGGCCGTTTCGGTTTCGGTCGAAACCATCCGGGCGACTGCCCTCTCAGCACCGGTTCTTTCCACCGGCACTGCCTGACCCTCCAGCCAGACCATGCCTTTCCGGCCCAGGTCGATCCGTGAATCAGTCAGTAACGGCATCGAGGTGCACCTCCCCGGCATTGAGACTGACGATTTCCCCATTGTCAGTCCGGACACGCAGGTTGCCATCACGGTCGATCCCCGCTGCTTCACCCCTGCCCGCCGCCCAGGTGATCTGACGGCCGCGCAAAGCGTCACGTTCGGCCAGTTCCATCAGCGCACTGGAATCGTCCGGATCGAGCCGTCGACTCAATGCTTCATTCAGCCTGAGGATCGCGTCCGGCACGGTTGCGCCATGTCCGACCGAGGTGGCCCGGCCACGGAACTCGGGCGGAAAGTCATCGTCGGCGATCGCGACGTTGAGACCGATACCAATCACCGCCCAGCCATCCTGCGGGCGAGCTTCGACCAGGACCCCGGCGCACTTTCGCCCATCGATCCAGACATCGTTCGGCCACTTGACCATCGCCCGTTCAGGCCCGAGAGCCTCTACCGCTTCGCACACGGCTACCCCGACCGCCAGCGGCAAAGTGCCAGGGACTTCGATCTTCCGCCGGAGTACGACCGAGTAAGCGAGAGCGCCACCGGCCGGACTGGCCCAGGGACGTCCCTGTCGGCCCCTGCCGGATGTCTGCTCATCGCAGGTGACGAGGGTCCCGGTGCCCGCGCCAGCCTCAGCCAGCCGTCGAGCTTCAGTGTTGGTCGATCCGACCGTCCGGAAGTGAAGATGGGGCCGGCCAACGAGCATCGACGCAGGCTATCGGGAAGGCTGGTTCAGGCGGGCCTGATCAGCAGTTCGTCGTCAGGCGCCAGATCAAATTTCTTGGCTGCACTACCGCCGTTGACCGCGAGCGCCAGCGATCCGGATGAATCCGGGAAGAGGATCGGGCTACCCGTCTCGACTTCACCGAAAGCCGAGCCGAAAGGCATCTCGCCGATTCTGGATCCGCCCGCTTCGACCGTCACCGATGCGCCGTCCTTGAGGAAGGACTGAAGAATCAGCTCCGGGCCGACGTTCAGGGCCAGGTTCCCGTAGCGGTCATGCGCGAGCACGTGGGCAACAAGCAGTCCACTATCCAGCGAGGGTTCGGGAAAGTCCAGGGTCACCAGGCTGGAAGCGTCGATCTCGATCCCCAGTTCTTCCGGCGGCAGGCCGCGCGCGAGTTCGGCCGCAACGGGGCTGAAGATGTCACGTCCATGGAAGGTCCGGTGGGTGGGTACCAGCCGGGCCGGTGACTCGGAAATCTCGAAAGCCCGGTCCGCCCCGCCGAGACGGTCAGCGGCTGGAACCAGCAGACCGTTGTCAGGGCCAACCAGAAAATGGTCACCGGCGCAAAGGGCGAGGGCCCGGCGATCGGTCCCGACCCCCGGGTCAACCACCGCGAGGTGCACCGCAGGCGCGGAGTAATGAACCAGCGCCGCCAGTGCCAACGCACCGCGACGCACATCACCCGGGTTGATTCCGTGGGTAACGTCGATCACACGGATCTCCGGATCGAACCGGTCGATTACCGCCCGACAGACACCGGAGAACTCATCTTCCACACCGAAATCGGTCAGGAACGTAATCGGGCGTGACCGGATCATCGCTGGATGCGGGTCCGCTGTACGCGGCACCCGAATGCTTGTGATTTACCCTTCTTCATCGGGAGATCCTAGCCCCCGACAGGCGAGCCGGATAACATTGTTGGCCAAGGTCGATCTGAGGAGCAATCTTGCAGACGTTTCACCGTGCCCAAAGTTCTCGTTTCGTTTTCGCTGCGGCCGTACTTGCCGCCATGCTTTTCGGTGCCTTTTTCGGCATCGGTACAGATGCGAACGCAGCGAAACTGAAGAACGGAGCATACGTTCGCGACATCGTTCAGATCCCGCAGCCGAACAACCCGGGATTCTTCATCAACATCAATGCCAACGTCGGATTCCTTGTTACCAAC
>JBAWHK010000144.1:0-13738 GCA_049593795.1 Solirubrobacterales bacterium | reverse complement strand
AGATCGGCACATCGATGTCTTTGACCCAGGCGCCCGGGGATCTCTTGTCGAAGAGTTCCGGGGTCCGGTAGGGATTCGTCTCGATCAGGTGGTTGTAATCACGGGTCTGGAGACGCATCCTCTGGTTATTGAGGCAGTGCTGTTTCTGCTGTTCACGAAGTGCCGGATCGGAAACCTGGGGGTCACCGTTAGTGCTCATCTCGCGGGCCCAGGGCTGTCCGCCCTCGGGGGCCGGTTTGGCATCTTCGGCGCGTTCGGTGATCCAGCTGTAAGCGAATCCGGAGTTGAAGATGCCTCCGGGGAAGCCGGTGGCGGAGTACATGTCGTCGGTTACTGAGAGCGGGGCAACCGCAGCCAGACTTGGCGGCCTGGTGCCGGCGGTGAACAGCTGCGTGATCCCGGAGAACGAGATCCCGCCCATGCCGACCTTGCCTTTGACCCAGGGCTGGGCGGCGACGGTTTCGATCGCGTCGTAGCCGTCATAGGTGGTGGGCCAGCCGAAGAGGTCGAAGGCTCCGCCCGAGCAGCCGGAGCCGCGCATCTGGACGCTGACCGTGGCGAAGTCGAGCAGCGGGCCGATCAGCGCGCCAACCGCGGTCGAACTGGCCGGGGCGAGGTCGTCGTTCGCACCCGCGGCACCACCGATCAGCCCGGCGAGCAGATCGTGCGGCGCGGCGGTCTGGTACCCCGAGTATTCGATGAAGGTCGGGAATGGTCCCTGCGCCATGGTTTTGCCGAGCGGCAGTCGAACCGTCATCGCGAGTTCGGTCCCGTCTCGCATCGTCACGTAGTTCAGACCCTGCTTCAGCTGCTTGTTGCCGTAGAACGCGGCGGGCGGGTTCTCACCCGGCTTGAGGACCTGGAACTTCGGGGTTCCCTGTCCGACTGCAACCTTGCGCTTCACCTTCTTTTTCAGGCAGGCCTTGCGCTTGCCCTTCTTCTTTATCTTTTTGCATTTCCGGCGCTGCTTCCTGGTTTTCTTTACCTTTTTCTTGACGGTGCCGGTTTTCGTCCGAACCGTGAACGTGGCGCCGGGCTTCACGTCGTAGAAGATGAAAGATCCGTAGGAGTCAGCTTTCCCGGTTCGGACTACCTTGCGTTTCTTGTTGACCAGAAGAAGTTTGGTGCCAGGGGTGGCGTCTTTGACGAAAGCGTCACCGACACTGCCGCCGGCTGTGTAAGGGGCGGCCGATGTGACTTTCGGTGCCTTCTTCAGCTTCGCCACTTTCTGCTTGGCGCTTTTCGACTTGGCGACGGCAGGACTTGCCATGCCTCCGATCAGAACGAAACCGGTAAGTACCGCGATCAGTGCGGTCAGGTACACCCGAATGCTGCGCATCTCTTCAGCAACCCCTTGTTTTGAACCCCGGAGCGGATTCCCCGGACTCCCCCGGAGGTTCCAGCACTCCCTTTCGGAGAAGGGTGTACCCGGCAGTCACCTACGTAAACATCACGTTTCTCAGGTTGTGCCCGTGGCCTGGTCAAGCAGCGGCCGTACGTTCTCCCCGAAGCGCAGGGCCTCTTCGAGATGTGGATATCCGGAAAGGATGAATTCATCGATGCCGACATCGCGGTATTCGAGCAGCCGGTCCGCCACCTGCTGGTGGCTGCCGACCAGGGCGGTACCGGCGCCTTCCCGCACCAGCCCCACCCCCGCCCAGAGGTTCGGGGCGATCACCAGGTCTTCACGACTGGCTGGCTGCCCGCCCATGCCGCTGTGGCTGAGTTCAGTCATTCTGGCCTGCGCGGTTGATTCCATCCGGGCGAATTTCTCCCGGGCGGCATTTACCGCTTCGGGATCGATGCTGTCCAGAATCCGATCCGCTTCGAGCCAGGCTTCTTCTTCGGTGTCGCGGCTGATCACGTGGATCCTCAGCCCGAAACTGACCTCGCGGCCCTTCGCTTCCGCTTTGTCTTTGACCGATGACACCTTGGCCGCAACCGCTTCGAGCGGTTCACCCCAGGTCAGATAGGTGTCACACCATGAAGACGCGACTTCGAGGGCCGGCGGTGAAGCCCCTCCGAAATAAACCCTTGGCGGTTCGTAACCGTCGAGGGTCCGGCGAAGTCCGCCCTGTTCGAGCTTGTAGAACTCGCCTTCGTGGTCGAAAGTCTCCCCCGCCCAGGAACGTTTGAGGATTTCGAGGAACTCGCCGGTGCGGCGGTACCGCGCCTCCTTGCCGAGGTGATCCCCGAATGATTTCTGTTCGGTCGGGTCACCGCCGGTCACGACGTTGACCAGGAGGCGGCCCCCGGTGAGCCGGTGGAAGGTCGCTCCTTGATGGGCGGCCCAGGCGGGCTGGATCGCGTCGGGACGGAAAGCGACGATGAACTTGAGCTTTTCGGTGTGCTGGGCGACCGCCGCGCAGGTGACCCAGGCGTCCTCACAGCCGGAACCGGTCGGCGTGAGTACCGCTTCGAACCCGGCCCGCTCGGCAGCCCGGGCTACATCGGCCAGATACGCGACATCGGCCGGCCGGTTCATCGAGGTCTGACCGAGCACGTCGATCACGTTCGTGACGTTGCGACCATCTCCTGAAGTGGGAAGGAACCAGTGCCATCGCGGCTGCCCGGAATCACTCAAAATTCGACCGTTTCACTCGATGTACCTGCCAGGTCAAAGGCATAGGTGCTCACGCGCCGGTGGCGAATCAAGATCCAGATCCGGACCGACCGGAACGATCCGGGTCGGATTGATGCTCGGGTGAGTGACGTAATAGTGCCGCTTGATGTGATCAAGATTCACCGTGTCCGCGATGCCGGGCTGCTGGTAGAGATCACGCAGATAACCGGACAGGTTGTCGTAGTCGGCGATACGCCTCTGGTTGCACTTGAAATGCCCGACGTATACCGCGTCGAAACGGATCAGGGTCACGAACAGGCGCCAGTCGGCTTCGGTGATTGTGTCCCCGGTCAGGTACCGCCGACCCGCAAGGATGTCGTCGATCCAGTCGAGGGCTTCGAAAAGCTCAACGAATGCTTCTTCGTATGAACCCTGTCTGGTGGCGAATCCGCAGCGGTACACACCGTTGTTGATGCTGGCGTAGATGCGATCGTTGAGCTGGTCGATTTCCGGTCGCAGCGCCTCCGGATAGAGATCGAGGTCCGGGTTACCTGCCCATTCATCGAACTCCGTGTTCAGCATGCGGATGATCTCTGAACTTTCGTTGTTGACCGCCCGGTTCTGAACCTTGTCCCAGAGCAAAGGCACGGTGACGCGCTGATCGAATTCCGGGTCGGTCTTCAGGTAGGCCTCACTGACGAACTCGAACCCGTTCACCGGATCCGGCTGCTCATCGAAGAAGCGCCATCCACGGTCGTCGCGAACCGGATCGACCACGGTCATCGAGATCACGTCCTCCAGCCCCTTCAGCTGCCGGAAAATGATGGCCCTGGATGCCCAGGGACAGGCGTAGGAGACATAGAGGTGATAGCGGTCGGGTTCTGCCTTGAACCCCGACGACCCATCAGCAGTGACCGTCTCACGAAAACGGCTTTGCTGACGGACGAACGCACCACTTTCATCGGTCTCGACTGGGAACTGCGCTTCGCTCATAGCATCCTTCTTTCCGGGAGAGAGGCATCAATCGTAGCCGTCCGCCACATCGGGCCCGCAACCCCGGCTATGCTCTAGCCCCGCCCCGCGACAGGAGAGTCACGGGCGTGGACAATCGAAGCTGCAAAGGGAGAATTCTTGAGGTTTATCGGACACAGCCGGACTGTTCCTCTGGCCGGAGTGTTTTTCGCGACTTTCGCAATCCTGCTGTTCTGCTTCAACGCCAGAAGCGCAGAGGCCGCCGAGAGCCCCTTCAAGATCGAGTTCGATCAAAGCGAACTCCAGATCGGTGCGGTCGACAGCCTGCCTCTGGATGACCTGGGAACCAAAGCCATCCTCGAAGGCACGGTCAGCAACACCGGTTACGTCCAGATCCCTGAGGGTGGCTTCAAGCTACCCGAGGTCGGCCTCACTGAACCGATCACCATCAAGGGCTACATGGGAATCAACGGACCGATGACCGGCCGTTTTGACGAAACGACCGGCTCGCTGGAACTCACCGGAAAAGCTGGCATCTGGGTGTCAGTCAACCCGACCCAGCTGCTCGACCTGGCCGATGGCCTCGGAATCGATGTGGCCGGAACGATCGGGCTGCCGAGCTTCGTCCTGGGATTTCTCGGAAATGACCTTTCCTGCGGCTTCTCGCCAATGGACATCAAGTTCTCCACCGTGGCCGGCACCAGCGCCAGCGGCGCTCCTTTCACCAAAGGTCCGCTCGGCCCGGGTGCCCTTTCCGCCGAATGGTCGAAGCTCGGGCCGTTTGCCGGCAAGACCCAGCTGCCGCTCGTCGGCGATGCCTGCGTCCTGCTCAAGAGCCTGCTTCCCGGCCTGATTTCCGGGCTTGGCTCAGGAACTGACCTCGGTGGCTTTGATCTCGGTTCGTTGATCGACGGCATTGACCTCAGCAACCTGGACAACGTGGATCTCGGACCAAGCAGCATCACGCTCACCAGGTCACTCGACGAAGCGGTCCCGGTTGTACCCGGAACGGATCCGGTCGAGCCGTCGCCAGCGAAGATCAAGCTTGCGGTTTCACCAAAGAACAAAAAGGCCAAAGCCGGATCCAAAGTGAAATACACGGCCAAGGTGAAAAACGTCGGTGGCACCAAAGCCACTGGAGTCAAAGTCTGTGCGCAGGCGCCGAAGAAGGCCGCCAAGGTCAAACGTTGCCAGTCGCTCGGCACGATCACACCCGGCAATACCAAGACCCGCAAGTTCAAGGTCAAAATCAAAAAGAGCGCCTCGAAGCGCAGCTACCGGATTGGTTTCACAGTGAAATCCGGCAGCGGCACCAAGAGCAGCGCCCGAACCGGACTTCGGGTTCGCTGAAACTGCAACTGTTGCCGGACGCCCCTGGATCGTGACGTTCAGAACTTTCGCAGTCTGCCTGATTGCCCTTTCTGCCTGGGGGATGACGGCATGCGGCACCGATTCGCAAACTGAGACCAGTCGCACGCTGAAGGTCTATGTCAGCGCGCCCATGACCGGCGGTCGCGGCGGCCAGGACACCGCGCGGGCGGTCGAAATCGCGGTCGAGAACGCTGGTGGCAGGATCGATTCCGCAAAAATCGAGGTCGTTGCCCTGAACGACGCGGCACCCAGCGGGGCGTTCTCACCAAAGCTGGTCCGCCGAAACGCAAACCTCGCGGCGAACGACGATGCCGCCATCGCCTACATCGGGGAGTTCGACTCCGGCGGCACCGAGATTTCAATGCCGATCCTCAACGAAGCCGGGATCCTCCACGTTTCTTCCAGTTCGACCGCGGTGAAGCTGACCGAACCGAGCCCCGATGAAGGCGAACGACTGCGTCCCACCGGGGTCACCACTTTCGGCAGGGTAGTACCGAACGACACCGTTCAGGCCGGAGCGCTCGAACAGTTCATGGTGCAGGAAAGCGTGAAGAAGGTTTTCGTGGTTGATGACGGCGGCACCTACGGAACCGGCCTCAGAAAACTGTTCAGCCGGGCCGCTGCCGTGAACGGCCTCAACGTGGTCGATGGCCCCCGGGTGACACCACGGACCAATTTCGGGACACTGGCCGAACGGATCTCCCGTCTCGATCCGAACGCACTTCTGTTTGCCGGTGCGGACCTCGATCTTGCGTACGACATGTTCGATTCGCTCCACCGGGTCAACAGCCACATCAAGCTTTTCGGGGGCGACGGACTGGCCCTCTCCGGATTCCTGCGTGCCCTGGGAGACATCGAGCTCGACACCTACGTCACCGCCCCGCAATTGCCGTCCGGCAACTACGCGAAAAGCGGCGAGGATTACCTCGATACTTTCAAGGAGCGGTTCGGACGGGAAGCCGAACCGATGTCGGTCTTCGGTTACGAAGCCGGGGCGGTCGTGATCGATTCGATCCGCCGCGGCGTGCGCGGCGACATCGCTGCGGACCCGATCTCATATCTGCGCAGCGGCACCCGGGTCGCGTTTTTTGACACCTCTGAAAGGGCCTCCCCGCTCGGCAGTTACTCGATCGATTCGGATGGCGACACAACCCTCACCTTCTACGGGGCGTACCGGGTCGAAGGCGGCAGGCTTGTGCTTGGACGAACCATCGATGTGCCGACATCAATCCTCCAGGAGCTTGAAGAATGACCATCCTCGCGAGCCTGGCGATCCTCGGCCTGGGACTTTTGATCACCGGACTGCTGATCTGGGTGGTTCGGCGGTTCGTGCCGGGTGAGCTGCGTGGACATGAAGAAAGGCGCGGCTGGGTTTTTGCGTTCTGCGGGGTCCTCTACGCCCTGGTGGTCGGCTTTGTTCTCGCTTTCGCGCTCGAGGGATATCAGGCTGCCGACTCGGATGCCGGCTCTGAAGCTGATTCAGTTACCGCCCTGTCACGCGCCGCAACGCTTTTCGATGCCGAAAGCCGCGACCGGATCGGTCACGAACTGATCTGTTATTCCCGGGCGGTCATTTATGACGAATGGCCGAAAATGTCAGGGGGCGAGAACTCCGAGCTCGCTACCGCCGCCACCGACCGCCTGTTCCAGTCGTTTGGCGGTCTCGGCCGGACCAACCCCGATGATGCTGCCCTCGCGAGCTCACTCGACCGGGTCAGGGAACTGGGCGAAGCCCGTGCCTCCAGGTTGCTGAAAAGCGACCAGTCCCTGCCCTCGATGTTCTGGGTTTTCATGATCTTCGGTGGCCTGATGCTGACCGCTTACGCGACCATTCTTTCCGGCAACGAGAGAAGGCTCGGCCAGGTGATCTACATCCTGCCGGTGAGCCTGCTGCTGCTTTGTTCGATCTATCTGGTCGCTGTCTTCGAGCAGCCTTTCCAGGGGCCAAACGCCCTGAAGCCGACCGCGATGGAAGTCGCCCTGAAATCAGTTACCGATTTCGTTCCCGACCCAAGGGCAAACCGGCCCTGTCCGTAAAGCCAGGCCTAACCGCCGTGGATTCTGACCGGGTTGACCGGGGCCCTCGACATCGGCGGTCCGGTTTCCATTCTTTCCAGAGCCCGATCCAGTTCATTGACGCTCACCTGTGAAGGGACTGGCACTGCCCGGTAAACCGGAACCGGCAGCTTCAGGCGAAATGCCAGTTCGTCCTCCGAGTTGAAGCCGTCGACTACCGGGTTGTTGCCCCAGGCAACGAGCCAGCCCGAACCGAACGGTCGCACGCCGCCGCAGCAGTGGCTGCGCTTGACCGTTGGATCTGTCAGCTGGCCTTCAAATGTGGCGGTTCGATGCTTCAGGTCGATCCGGTATTCGACAGCCCGCGGCGGACGGCCGAGGTTGGTGCCGTTGTCATGAACTGAAAGCAGGTTCCGGTCGGAGATCCGTGCATCATGGTTGCCACCGATCGGATATTCGGCGAGTGGATCATCGCCCTTGATCTTCAGCGACCGAGAATCCGGTTCACCCCCGAATGTCCAGAGGATCGCACCGGTTTTGCGGGAGATCCCGAGAACTTTGTCGGTGTGACGGGATGAGATCACCATCTGGTCCTCACCCCACGGTTCCGCCGAATTGAAATGGAAGATGTCGTAGTGATCGTCGCCGTTGATGTCAGTGTGCGGATTGTTCAGGATCTTCTTCCACCAACGTTCCGGCGTGTAATCAAGGGGAACGTGGTCAAGCGAGTTCCATTTCCAGACGACCCTGCCGGACGGGGTAACTTCCTGAATTTCACCGGCGAGCACCCCGGCATCGGCGGGCCCGCCGACCGGGGTGAGGTCAACCCCGGGTATCGGCCTGTAGCTGTTGATCAGCACGTTGCCGTTCGGCAGCCGGGTGTATTCATGGGCGTCAGTTGGCGCGTTGCGGGCTTTTACGACCCTGAGCAGCTTGCCGTCAAGGCTTCGGACTTCGTTGCCGGTCCGGGGGTCCTGGCCGAATCCATCGCCGAAACCGCGCGGAATCTGAAAGGTGCCGTCAGGCAGTATCTGGCCGCCCAGCGTGTTGGTCGGTGGGCTGAACCACCATCTCGGCGTGCCTTCCTGATCAAAGACCACCGCCCAGTTGCGCGTCGAATCGTTCGGTTCAGGCCGGAACGAAACAAAGAATGTGCCTCTGGGTGGCTTCTCGAAACGGGAGTAGTCCCAGTCAGGAAAATCATCCGGCAGGCAGCGCATCCGGTAGGTCCGTTCGTTTCCACCCGTATCGATCACGATGTCGAAATCCTGGCCCGGCAATGGGCGGGCTTCAGCGGTGAACCGCCCCGTGACCGGCGGATATGGCCCGACCCTTACGGTTGAACCTTCGGTTGCGTTCACCTCGACCTCGACTTTGCCGGGCAGACAGCGGGTTACGTAAAAGTCCCGCGACGGCCGGAAAGCCGGATACATCGAGTCGGTGTTGAACTGCGCCCTGAACCTGCCCCCGGGAGATCCATTGTGGTCCGGTTCCGGTC
Organism: Solirubrobacterales bacterium; assembly: GCA_049593795.1. Taxonomy (GTDB): domain Bacteria; phylum Actinomycetota; class Thermoleophilia; order Solirubrobacterales; family 70-9; genus 67-14. Next base: position 5,318 of record JBAWHK010000144.1, on the reverse strand, counting down.
CGCCTTTCGCTTCGACCGGCGACCCCAGCTTCTGCGGGATGTTGTCGCCTGGCTTGTCCGTGAGAAAGGTTCGGTAAGCAAACGCCCCGGCGACAGCAGCGACACCCAGCGCCCCGAGCACCACGGCTACGGTCAGCAGCAATAGAGGCTTCCGATCCTTGAACGAGTTCCGTGAACTCGGGTCTGCGCTCATCGCGGTATTCCTTCGGGTGATCCACCCGGTCCCGGGCGGGGCAATACCTGATCAGCTTCGCCTGAGCCGACCGGAATTGATCGAGCCGGGAGGCTATATGGTGGGCGGCCCCGATGCCAACGCAGCCACTCTCCATACGTGCCGTGTTCGCTGCGATGCGTAGCGCCGCAGATCAGAACCGGACGACGATAATCCGGATGACTTTGGTTGCTGCGGCCCTGAGCACGATCCTGGTTCCCCTTCAGGAAAGCGGGATCGCCGGAATCGCGATTTCGGTGGGCCTGAGCGTCCTGATTCAAGCCACCTACGGCAGTTTCATCTACACGTTGATCTGCGTTCCCGGGGAGCAGAAGCGGCCCGGGGAACTCTGGCCGAACGTCCAGCAGGTGCTGAACACCGTGATCTGGATAATGCTCTTCGTGGCTGTCTGTGCGCTGGCGACGATCGTGTTGATAGTGCCGCCCCTGATCCTCGTGACGATCTGGTCGGTTGCGGTTCCGGCCGCCGTGGTTGAAAAGACTGCCGTCTTCGAAAGCCTGGGACGCAGCCGCGAACTGGTTCGCGGCAACGGCTGGAGGGTCTTCGGTTTCGTTGTCCTGATGACCCTTCTCACATTTGCCGTGATCCTGGTCGGCGGCATTCTGGCGTTGCCTTTCGGAACCGGGCTCGCCGGGCTGGTTGCCGGGAACTTCATCCTGATCTGCGTGGCCTTCCCGGTGCTGTTTCTGGGCCCGGCCGCGCTTTACAACCAGCTTGCCGAGTTGAACTCAGCACCGACCACACCCGAGAGCGGGCTGGAACCTCCGCTCTGAGTCAGGCCACCTGCAGACGCTGGTCGAGGTAGTCACAGACGACAGTCCGACATTCGTCGATCAGCCATTCATCACCCTTCTTGTCCTGAAGGAAAGCGCGGGTGAGGAGTCCATCACAGATTTCGGTTGCCACCCCGATCTGGCGCATCAGCAGCCCGGTGTCCTGCACCCCGAGTTTTTCCACCAGAAGTTCCCGGAACGGGCCAAGCACAGACCCGCTGCTGCGGGTCGTGCCATCGAGAAGCTGCTCATCGATCACGTCACCGAAACGAAGTGCCCTGAATCCCGGTTCCGTCTCGTGCATTGATACGAACTGGTCTATCGCCACCTTCACCGCGTCCTTCCAGTTGTCGACTTGTGCGTTGTCGCTGGCAGCACCGAAACGGTCGACGTAGCGCTGGAAATTCCGGTCGCTCAAGGCGCGCATCAGCGAGATCCGGTCGGGAAAGAACCGGTAGACCGATCCGATCGACACGCCAGCCCGTTCGGCAAGCAGGCCGGTGGTGACGCCCTCGATGCCGACTTCGTCAACCAGATTGGCGGTGGTGTCAAGAAGCAGCCCTACCCGCTGCTGGCTGCGTGCCTGGACCGGTTCGCGGCGCATCGTTCTGGCGGTCCTGCTGTTTTCGATTGAGGCGCTCATGAAAGCTATGCATACCCCGCCACCCGGGTATCGGAAACCGGAATCAGGGTTTCGGCGGGTCCCCGGACCCTGCGTCGACCGCGTCCGAAGCGACATCCAGATCATCGGGATCATCGAAAACTTCGACCATCTTCCCTTTGACCATCCAGATGTGCGCAACCACGTAAGCGACCGCCATCACCCCAGCCATGATGTAGAAAACGGTCTGGGTCGACTGGGCGAATGCTCCCTGGAGATCGTGGAAAACCTCAGCGTCGATCTTGCTCCCCAGGTGTGCTGCGGCGGCTCCCTGGTCGCCGCCTCCCGCCTCGGTGAGAGATTGTGCGACAGCATCCGCCTGTTCCCTGGTGAACTTGAGCGGTGCCACCTCCAGCGCGTTTTCCACGTTGATCCGGTTGCGGGTAGTGAGGATTGTGCCGAGCACGGCCAGACCAAATGCCGCCGCGAAGTTCCGCACGGTCTGGGTGATGCCGGTGGCTTCACCGTAGCTCGTATTCGGCGCCCGGTTGATCGCATCGGTGCTGACCGGTCCGAGAATCAGTCCGATTCCGGCACCGGCCATGACCATGTAGATCCACTGGCCGCCGACCCCGGCCCCGAGATCGGTCATCTGCTGCGCCCAGAGAAAGAAACCGACGGCAGCAACGACACAGCCGATCAGCACCGCTGGCTTCGCGCCCCGGCTGTCGAGGATCCGGCCACCCCATTGGGAAGCGACCGCGAAACCACCGAAGAAGATCAACAGGTAGATACCGGCGTCGGACGCCTGCCAGCCCAAAGAGATCTGGGAGTACATGCTGGCGAAAAAGAAGAGCGGCACGAAGGCGATCGAGAGCGCGAATAGCACCAGGTTGTCGGCCAGAAAGGCCCGCTCCCTGAAGATCGAGACCCGCATCAGCGGGAATTTCTGACGGTTCTCGAAGATGAAGAATCCGACCAGCAGAGCGACACCGGCGGCGATGCTGCCAATCGTTTTCGGATCCGTCCATCCCCAGATCGCGGACTGCTGCAGCCCGAGGACGGCCAGCCCCATTCCGAGCGCGATCAGGACCGCACCGCGGTAGTCCAGCGGCTGGGGGTTCTTCCTGTTCTCCGGTTTCGACTTCCAGATCAGGAAGAGGGAGATCAGGGCGATCGGGATGTTGATCCAGAAAATCGAACGCCAGGTCCATTCGGTGAGGTAACCGCCGGCGATCGGACCGACGGACGTCAGCGCGCCGGTGATCCCGAAGAACAGCGCCATTGCCCGACCACGGGTTTCGATCGGGAATGCCGAGATCGTGATCGCCAGTGCCGCCGGAAACATGATTGCCGCGCCAACGCCCTGAATCACCCGGAAGAAGATGATCCAGGCTTCAGCCAGGTCACCTTTCGGGGTGGCACCACAGAGTGCCGAAGAAATGGCGAAGATCAGGATGCCCGCAACCAGCATGCGGCGGCGTCCGTAAACGTCGGCGATTTTACCGCCGAAAGCGAAAAATGCCGCCATCGAAAGCAGATATCCGCTGACGATCCACTGAACTCCCGTCGAGGAAAGAGAGAGCTCTTTCTGTATTTCAGGGACCGAAATCGAAACGATCGTCTGATCGATGAAAGTCATTGAAACCGCGAAGATCATCGCGGTCAGAACCAGGTAGCTGCCCTTCGACTGAGACAAGCGCGAACCCCTCGAATTGGCTTTGTGGCTCCCCGAGCCACCGTGGACGAAACAATTCCACCCTATCCGACAATCCGGCAGGGCCAGGAAATTCAGCTGTCAGCAGCCTGGTTCAGAGCGCCAAGCAGAACGTCCGGTGGCTGCGCGCCCTGAACACCGAGTTCGCGGTCGATCACGAAGGTAGGCACGGCGCTGATTCCGAACCCGTCGGCGAGCGCCCGGTCTTCGTTGACTTCATCGGCGAACCTGTCACCTTCGGCCACCGTTCTGGCCGAGGTGGGTTCAATCCCCGCTTTCACAGCCAGGTCGACCAGCACATCCGGATCGGCCAGGTTCAGGCCCGCGTTGAAGTAGGCATCGAAGAGCAGTGGTGCCAGTTGTCCTTCCCGGCCTTTCTCTGTTGCCAGGTGGAGCATCCGGTGCGCGTCAAAGGTGTTCACCGGCTGAATCCGTTCGAAATCGACATCGAGGTCGGCCCCGTGGGCCGAGGCGACCACCCGGTCGTTCATTGCCCGCGCTTCGTCCCGGGAAACACCGAACTTCCGGGCGAGATAATCGTAGATGTCACCGTCGGCCGTGCTCGACATCTCCGGATTCAACTGGAAGCTGCGCCAGGTCACTTCAACCGAATCCCGGTCGTCGTAGCCCGCCAGCGCTTTCTGGAAGTTCGCCATGCCGACGTAACAGAACGGACAGGCGATATCGGAGAAAATTTCTACCTTCATTCACAGAGCGTAATGAGAGACAACATCCGGCAGGCAGCCGTCGCGGTAGCTTTAGCGCGTGGAAGTTGCTGAAATCGCCGGCACCATTGTTTTCGCCATCTCCGGCGTGCTTGCCGTGGCCGGCCGCAAACTTGACTGGTTCGGCGCACTTGTCGTCGGAGTCGTCACGGCAGTAGGTGGCGGCACCATGCGCGGCCTGATCCTGGGTGAAACACCCGTCTTCTGGATCGAGGATCAGAACTACCTGCTTTTTGCCCTGATCGGCAGCATCGCCGCGATCCCCCTGGCTCGAACGTTCAGCGGATCGCAGCCGAGGTTCGAATCCTCCCTGCAGCTGGCTGATGCCCTGGGGCTGGCCCTGTTCGCGATAGTCGGCGCCAGCGTCACCCTCGAACTCGGCTTCGACGGATCGATCGCTGTCATCTGCGGAATCCTCACCGGGGTTGGTGGCGGAGTGATTCGTGACCTGCTGGCCGGTCAGACCCCGCTGATAATGCGCAGCGAGATTTACGCCACCGCCGCGCTCGCCGGAACCATCCTTTTCGTATTGATGTTCGACACCCTGGGGACCTCCCACTGGGTTGCGTCGGCGGTCGGGATCCTGACCATCTTCGGTCTGCGCATGGCTGGCCTTCGCCAATCGTGGGAGCTTCCAAAGCTGAGCTGAAAGGGTTAGGCCGGTCGAACTTTCGACCGGATGATCCGATCAGGCGGGTCGTCCGTAGATTGGAGTTACCCCCCAAGGGTATTGGCTTCAGGGAGGCTTTTCTTTATCACCGGCGACAACATAGAAAGTGCAAACTCGGTCCGGATCGTCGGTAGCCGAGGTGGTGTCCTGCGCCGAGGCTTCGTGCGATTCATTGAAGTCGCACCTTTCACCCTTGCCGGACTCGCTCTCGCGATCCTGCTCGACGCGCCACTTGAACTGAAAATCACCGGAACGATCGTGATCGGTGGCCTGGCCACACTGCGGGCCGTGGCCGAGGTTCGTGGCTACCCGATCTGGCTCCAGACGGTGCTACCGGTTCTGATCGCTCTGACGATCGGCCTTTTCACGGCGCTCTCGCAGGAAACCCTGCTCAACGTGGTCGCCCTGTTCAACTGCTTTCGGGTGGCTTTCACCGGCAACCGCAGGATCCTTGCCTTGACTCTGGTCGCCACCGTCATCGCTTTTGCGATCCCCGGTCTGCTTTACCCCGATGAACTCGGGGGCCGCGCAATCATCTGGATCATCGTGCTGCCGGCAATCACCTTGCCGATCCAGGCGCAGTTCGCCGCCCTCCACGCC
>JBAWHK010000143.1:0-1883 GCA_049593795.1 Solirubrobacterales bacterium | reverse complement strand
GGCTGGATTCAACCGAAACCTCAACTGACTGCGCACCCATTTCCCGCGCGTAATCGATCTCGGCCACCAGCAAGGCGGTCAGACGCTCGAGGTTGTCGAGTTTCGCGGTGAGGCGATGATTGCGCTCGACGATCTGGAAGGAATCCCCGTCGGCAATCTCAACGACGCTCAGCCGGGTCGAGCGTTTCGATATTTCGATTGCCCCCAGAATCAAGTTGTTGGCATCCTCGCAGCTTTGATCCAGTTGGTTTTGTCGGAAATGTGAAGGGTCGTGGATTTCAGATACCGCAGGTAGGCCATTGGCCCGGACCCGAACGGTCGTACAGGAGGGCAGCGCGGAAGTCCTGCTCGGCCTCGGAAGCCTCCGACGGCAACCCTTCACCGCCGACTGACTCCCAGGTAGCGGGACTGAACTGGTACTTGCCGTGATACAGCCCGCTCGAAGAAACGATTTCTGGGTCGCCGCCGGATTCACAGGAAGCGATCGTTTCAAGCGTGGTCCGGGAGACCGAACCGGGCAGTTCCGCGAACCGCTCCCGACGCTCCTTCTTCCGGGCGGCTTTCGCGGCCGCGCGCTTGGCCAGGCGGGCAGCTTTGGCCTGCCGCAGCGCTTCTACTTCCGGGCGCAGGTTGAAGACGACAAGGGTCGAAGATTCGGAGGTAACGATACTGCCGACACTGGCCAGCATCGGTGGGGTTTCCGCTTCAGACCCCGACTTGCCGATCAGGAAATTGCCGCCGGCAAGCAAGGCCACGACCAGGAATAGAGTGACGACCGCGACTCTCGTATTCAAAGCGAGAGTGCCGCGAATCGGGAAAATAGGGCAATCATTAGCGAATCTTCATATCAAATTCGAAGGCCGTTCATACTTCAGGCAGCTGACCGATGACTGCCGAATACGAACTTCTGAGAGATGCTTTTCCGGACCAGCCTGAGGTCGGCCCTTCCCTTTCCCGGGTGCTGCTGAGCCAGGTTGCTGCGGGCGAGCGGGCCGCCACCGTGCGCCTGAGCCGGCCCGGACGTGTAGTCGCATACGGACGTCGCGATACGAAAGCGCCCGGATATGCCGAAGCAGTAAAAGCCGCGTCAGAGCAGGGGTTCCCCGGAATGGAAAGGCTCACTGGAGGTCGCGCCGCCGCTTATACGGAGGGAGCGCTTAGCCTCACCCTGACCATCCCCGACGCAAACCCGGCGGAACGCACCAACAGGCGCTTCGAGCAGGCCGCCAGCATCGCCCGACAGGCGTTCGAAGGACTGGGCATCGAAGCCAGGGTCGGCGAAGTTCCCGGTGAATACTGCCCCGGCGACTACAGCGTCAACGCCCGCGGTCGGATCAAACTTGCTGGCATCGGACAGCGCATGATCAAAGGTGCCGCGCACGTCGGCTTCGTGATCGTGGTCAAGGACTCCCAGCTGGTTCGCGACGTGCTCGACCCGGTCTATCGGGCTCTCGGGCTCGAATGGAATCCGCAGACAGTCGGCGCGATCGAAGATGAACTGCCCGGCATAGGCCTCGGGCAGGTCGAGTCCGCCCTGTTGCACGAACTCGAAACCGGGCGTCAGCTGACCCCGGTGGATCTCGATGAACCGACCCTGACCTTGGCGCAACGGCAATCAGGACGATTCCGCTCGCCCACGCCAGACTGATCGACCGGTCCGTGGAATGGCAGTAGGCTGAAGAAATGACGGGGGAGCAAGATCTGAACGGCAACGGACCCCGGGATGAGGACTCCCGGACGTTTGCCGAAAAGCTCGTTTCCGGTGGAACCCGCAGCGCCCAGCGGGTAGTCGGGGTCGCCGGACTGGACAAAGCCCTGGAAGCTGCGATCGAAGATGCGATCGTGAGAGCAGTCGAATCGGACGCAACCGAACGGGCAGTTGC
>JBAWHK010000142.1:0-5188 GCA_049593795.1 Solirubrobacterales bacterium | reverse complement strand
GGACTTTCGACCGCGAAATACCTGCTGCTCAGCTCGAACGTGATCAAGGTGGAAGATGCTTTCCGGATGAACCTGGTCAACCAGATCTCGCCGGGGGCGGCAACCGAGAACGCGGCGCTGGAACTGGCTGCCCGGATCGCCGCTTACGACCCGGAGTCGGTTGCGACGATCAAACGGATGCTCCACCAGTGGGACGACATCGAAGGCCGGTCAGCGGACGAAGGTCGCGGGCAGGTTGAGTTTCAGCGGAGCGGCAAAGGCCTTCACTAGCGGTCAAGATCAAAGGCAAGCAGGAGCGGCAGTCTCCGGCTTGACAGGTCTGGGCCTCCGGGTTATGTTGATTTTATGCGCCCAAAAGGTCGCGACAAGCTGGCAGGGGTGTCCGGCTTCTGCCCATTTCAACTTGGTTTTGCCCGTGGGTTCATGCGAAGATCGAGATGAAGGCCCCGGGCCTCGCCTCGATTGTCGCCGCAGCGATTCTGGCTGTGTCAGTCTTGGTACCGACCGTATCGGCCGCCCCCCAGGGTCCCTGGGTCCAGCCCGCCGTTGATCTCTCAGGTACTGGCGAAGACGCATACGCCCCGCAAATCACCACGGCTCCTGACGGCACTGCAATCGCTGTCTGGCAGCGCTTTAACGGCAGCAACATGATCATCCAGGCGGCAACCCGCGCGCCTGGCGGCGGCTTCGGCCCTGCGGTCGATCTCTCGACCTCCGGGCAGGACGCAAACACCCCACAAATCACAACGGCCCCGGACGGCACCGCTACTGCGGTCTGGCGTCGCTACAGCGGCAGCTTCGAAATCATCCAGGCCGCGACCCGCCCGCCCGGCGGGAGCTTCGGCATTCCGGTCGACATTTCTGCGCCGGGACACGACGCATACAGCCCTCAGATCGTCGCTTCTCCGGACGGCACCTTTTCTGCGGTGTGGAGGCGCTCCAACGGCAGCAACAGCATCATTCAAGCTTCAACCCGTCCGCCAGGAGGAGCATTTGGTCTCCCTTCAGATCTTTCGGCACCCGGTCAGAGCGCGACAACCCCCCAAGTCGCCAGTTCCCTCGATGGCAGGATCACCGCGGTCTGGTCACGCTTCGACGGCAGCATTTACATCATCCAGGCGTCAACCCGACCCCCGGGGGAGCCCTTCGGAGGCACGGTCGAACTATCCACCGGATCGGACGCATCCTCACCCCAGATCACTACATCGACGGATGGTAGCGCCACGGTGGTCTGGATCCAGAGCGTCAGTCCCTACTTAATCATCCAGGCGGCAACTCGTCCATCAGGGGGTAGTTTCTTCTCTTCCCCGGTTAGTCTTTCGAACACCGGGCATAGTGCCCTCTCGGCCCAGATCACCACGGCCCCGGATGGCACCGCTACTGCCGTCTGGCGCCGCTACAACGGCAGCGACGAAATCATCCAGGCGGCGACCCGTCCGCCTGGCGGCAGCTTCGGCCCTCCGGTAGATCTTTCTGCCACCGGGCAGGATGCCGATGCCCCTCAGGTAGCTGCGGTCCCGGATGGTTCCGCGACCGCCGTCTGGCTCCGCTCCAACGGCAGCAACAACATTATCCAGGCTACTTCCACCGCCCCGCCGTTCTACATCCTCAGCGTGACCAGTGCCGGAACTGGCAGTGGTTCGGTCACTTCATCTCCAAAGGGGCTCGACTGCGGTGCCGACTGCGAGGAGGCCTACTCGTCATTCACCAAAGTTACGATGACCGCTGCTGCCAGCCCCGGAAGTACGTTCGACGGGTGGAAGGGCCCCTGTGAAAGCGAATTAACAGACACGTGTGAGTTGGCCATGCTGGAAGATACGAACGTCACAGCCACCTTCGAGGCCTCGCCAGCGTCTGTCAACGCCAACCTCAAGATCAAGAAGGTTAAGCCGAAAAAGCCCAAGGTCAAGCGCGGTAAGAAGGTCAAGTTCAAGGTCACGGCCAAGAACACCGGTGATGCAACCGCCGAAGACACCAGCCTCTGCCTGAAGTTGAGCAAGGGTGTGAAGAAGAGACTGAAGCCGAAAGGAAAAGCGTGTCAGAAGTTAGGGGCGCTTGCCCAGGGTCAGACAAAGACCGTGGCCTTCAAGCTGGTAGCGGCAAACAAAGCAAAGAGGGGTAAGAAGTACAAAGTCGCTTTCAAGCTCGCTGCCAATGGAATCCAGACCGTTGGATCAGCCGTCATGGTGAAGATCAAATAGGGAATGTAGTGAGGTCGGGTGGAGATGGCTGGCGGTCCGATGCCATATCCGCCGACGAGCGCCGGGTCAGGTCGAGGCTCAGCGCGAGGGCAAGGGCCTTCACTGATACCGATTCAGGATTGGGGACATGCCCAGATCGTGGGCAATCTCCAGTCCTGATTGCCTCAGTTTCTTCGTTCGCTCCGGCCCTTCCGGATTGCCGATTCGGTTGAGGGCCTCGGCCAGGCCGAGCCGGGATCGTGCCAGGAGCGGACGGGCGTGCATCCTTTCGCAGCTTTTGACTGCCCGCTCGAACGACGTTGCCGCTTCACGGTCCAGGTCCTGAAGCAGGTACATCTCGCCGAGCATCATGTCGACCGGTCCGAAAGTTGAACCGGCCGGCCCGAAGATGCTCCATTCGCCCGCATGGTCTTCCATCATCGCGGTGAGTTTCACGGCCCACTGCCTGTCCTGCATCTGACCGGCAAGCAGGGTGGAGATGCCGCAGTACACCAGATACAGGATGTCCATCTGGGTCACTTCATTGATCTCGAGGTAGCCAATGTCATCAAGGGCCCTTCTGGCTTCTTCCTCTTTGCCGTCCTGGAACCTGGCGATCTGCAGACCGACCTGCCACGCGGGCCATGTGTCCCATTCGGATGCCACCGCCGCTTTCGTCGCGATGTGGTCGGTGTAAGGGCCGAGCTTTCCCTGCTGGGCCTTGACCATGTACTGAAGTGCGTCTTCCATTGCGATCCGGGCGCTGTTGGGGATGTCGGTCGCGAGGAACTGCTCAGTCAGAGCTTCGCCCTCATCCCAGCGACCCTCGATGAAACAACGCACCGCTTTCATGGCCGCGGCCGCAACCGTGATCTGCGGAAGCGTTCGGTTCAAGACGGCATGACGCGCCTGATCGGCCTCAGCTTCTTCGAACCGTCCTTTGCTCATCATGGCAACGGACCTCCAGGCAAGCGATTCAGCGAGGTCTTCAGGGTCTTTGCTGGACTCTGCGATTTCAACGCAACGGTTCGCCGAAGCGATTCGCTTGTCGCTGTTCACCCTTTCAACCATGAAGAACTGGGTTGCGGTCAGCACCGTGAATTCGGTGTGAGGGTCATCGAGGCGCAACGCCATCGCGTGAGACTCGGTCGCGAGCCGGATTGCTTCACGCGATGACCCCCCGCTGAAATACAGGATGTGAGCCAGGTAGCCCATGCACTTCGCCCGCGAGGGGCTGTCGTCATCATCGATCTGCGCCAAAGCTTCCCGCAGCAGTACGGCCTGCGCCTCCCGGTCGGCATCGAAGGATTCCCAGCTGCCCCAGCAGGTGCCGATCGCCGCCCGCGCGAGGAGATCCGGCACGCCTGACTGACGTGCCGCTTCGGCCGCTTCGAAGAAAGTATCGCCAGCTTTCTGCAGCGCCCCCATTCGCCATTGGGCTTCCGCGAGGCTGATCAGCAACTGGGCAAGGACCGTGGCATCAACCGGGTGGTCACTGCGGCAGGCCCTGATCGCGTCTTCGTAAAACCCCACCGCTTCGACGTATGCCAGGCGACCTTCGGCCTGTTCGGCAGCCCGGGTTGCGTAAAGGACTGCCCGATCGGATTCTTCCGGGCCGGCCTGGCTGAAATGCCAGGCGAGTTCACTGAAACGACCGCTGCCCCGGCCCTGGGTCCTGTGCTCGATCGCTTCCCCGATGTCCCGATGGATCCGGCTGCGACGGGTCAGGCTCAACCCCTGGCCAAGGGTGCTTCGCAGGAGTGCATGGACAAACGAATAACGCCCCGGGATGTTTGGTGATTCATCGAGGAGCCCTGCCTTCACGGCAGCATCAAGCAGTTCGATGGTCCGGTCCTCATCCTCCGAGGTGGTTGCGAGCAGCACATCGAGGTCGAAATCATGGCCGATCAGTGAAGCCCGGCTGAGTAGCTCGGGACCACCGGGGGGCAGACGGGTTGCCCGCTGGCTGATTATCTCGCGTGCTTCCGCGGGTGCGCTGCCGGGATCTTCTTCACCGGTCTCTTCGAGGTGCCGCACGATCTGCTCGATGAAGAAAGGATTGCCGCCGGTCTGGTCGTGGAGGGCGGGAGCGAGGTTTTCGTCGATCCTCTCCCGGATCAGGCTGCGAACGGCATCGGTGTCCAGCGAGTCGACCTTGAGGCGCAAGGCCGGAAGGTGACGCTGAAGGTTGGCCACTGTGTCGAGCAGGGGACTCTCGTCGGGCAGCTCGTTGTCCCGGTAGATGCCAAGGGCCAGCACTCCCTTGGGCGGATCATCGCCAGCCAGGCTGCCAAGCAGCAGGAGGGTGGAACGGTCGGCCCAGTGCAGATCGTCGAGGATTATCAACATCGGCTTGATCGTCGTCAAGCGGCCGATCACCCTCAGCACAGCACCGAACAGTGCCTGTCGCTCGGATTCGAGATCAGCGGGCGGGCCGGGCACCACACCCAGGTTCTTTACCAGTTCCGGCAGGATTCGTGAGAGGATCGGGCCGTCGCCACCGACGACCGATTCGCGTGCCGAATCATCGATCTGGCTCATCGCGGTGCGCAGGAGTCCCGACCAGATCCGGAACGGTCGCACCTCATCCGGTTCGCAACGGCCGTACAGGACGGTGATGTCATCGCGGCTTGACGCGAGCTCGGCAGCGAGCCGGGTTTTGCCGACCCCGCCTTCTCCGGCCAGGAGCGCGATCCTCAGCTCGCCGGCCACCGCGAGATCGAGTTCGGTTTTCAGGCTGGCGAGGATGTTTTCCCGGCCAACGAGCTTGATTTCCCGGAGGCGCGGGTCGATCCTTTCGCCGATCGCGACCGGTGGTTTGACGGTTTTCGCTACGTCCGCGGCAGCAACCGGAGTCTCGCCTCCGCGGTCGGATTCGTGAGCGTTCAGCAACTGGTCGTGGAGCTCGTTCAGCTCGGCGGACGGAAAAGTGCCGAGATCTTCCCGCAGCAGCACTCTGAGGTCATCGAAAGTTCGCAGGGCTTCGGCGATGTTGCCCTGGGCCCGCA
>JBAWHK010000141.1:0-5750 GCA_049593795.1 Solirubrobacterales bacterium | reverse complement strand
AGCCCTTTCCCTGGGAAAACTGGGTGGCTCCGGTTCATACGGAATCTCCAACTCGACGTTCACGGGGAACACGACGGGGGGCTACGCCGGAAACATAGCCACTTTCGGTCAGAACACAGAAATCGTTGCTTCGACTGTTACCGACAACACGGCCATGGCTGGTGGATTCGGGGGAATCGTCCATACGGCCGGACTTCTGCAACTTTCGAATTCAATCGTGACCGGCAACGATATGGGTGACATCGCGACCATTCCTGAGCCAGGAGTCGGCGGGGCCGTCGGCAGCTCGTTTAACCTGATCGAAAACGATCAGCTTGCCGACGTGATCGAAACGGTCCCCGGTTCCAACATCACTTCGAGTGACCCGCAGTTGGGACCGCTTGCTGACAATGGTGGTCCGACGATGACCATGCTGCCGGCCGAGACCAGCCCGGTGGTGAACGTGGGTTCAAGCTCTTTGCCGGTTGATCAGCGTGGGTTGATCCGGCCGGTGAACTTCAATGCGATTCCGTTCTCCACCGCGCCAGGTGCGAATGGTGCCGACATCGGAGCGGTGGAACTGCAGAACACCCCGCCGCCGGTCCCGCCGCCGGTCCCGACGCCCTCCAGCAACTTCAAGTTCGGCAAGGTCAAGCTGAACAAGAAGAAGGGCGTCGCAACGCTTCAGGTGAAGGTGCCTGGTGCCGGCAAGGTGCTGCTGCTCGGCTCCAAGACCGTTGCCAAGTCTTCGAAGAAGTCCAAGAGTAAGTCCACGGTCAAGCTGACGGTCAAGGCCAAAGGCAAGGCCGCGAAGAAGCTGAAGAAGAAAGGCAAGGCCAAGGTCAAGGCCAAGGTCAAGTTCACCCCGACCGGTGGCAAGGCGAAGACCAAGTCGAAGACCGTGAAGCTGATCAAGAAGAAGAAAAAGAGGTAGGGAGAAAAATGAGTTCTTCGAGCAGGAGCCGAAAGGCGGCGTTGGGTACCGCTATCGGAATCAGTGCAGCTGCAGCTGCAGCTGGTTCGGCCCAGGCTGCCGACATCACCGTTACGACCACGGCGGACAGCGGCGCCGGATCTCTTCGTGAGGCGATCAATACCGCCAACCTGACTCCGGCCACCAGCGACCGAATCCTCTTTCAGTCGGGGCTCTCCGGGACCATTTCGCCGCTAATCGCCTTGCCTGCCCTTGAGGGACCTACGGAAATCGAAGGCCCTGGCATGGACCAGATGAAGATCGACGCCAGGGGGCTCTTCCGCGTACTGGAGTCCACTTCTGACACATCGGTGTCCAGCCTGACGCTCGCGAACGGTACCGCCGGCGAGAGTCAGGAAGGCGGAGGAATCTTCGTTGATTCCGGCGACCTTGAAGTCGAAGAGACACGTATCGAAGGTGGCAAGGCCGAGTTCTCCAACGGCGGTGGCATCGCCCTGAAGAACGGCAACCTGAGCCTGAGCAATTCGGTGATAACTGGAAATTTGGCCGGTTTTGGAGGCGGAATCGCCCTGACGGACGCGGGCCTCACGATGACTGGCACCACGATCTCCGAAAACAGGGCCGTGGGGTCGGGAGGGGGCGTCACCGTTCAAAATGAATTCGATGACCCGACACCTTCATCGGTCTCAATCGCCAGTTCTTCCTTCACCGACAACAGGGCATTTTCCGGTGGTGGTCTGCAGGTCAGTGGACCCCCGACCTCTATTGATTCGACCTTGTTCTCAGGCAACTCGGCCAGTTATGAATCAGGCGCAATCAGTGTTCTGGCATCTGGTTCCAGCGTCATCTCCAACTCGACGATTACCGGCAACAAGGCGTCCGTTTTCGGAGGCGGCATTTTCGCATTCGCGCAGGGGGGCTTCACGATTGAGTCTTCGACCATCACCGGGAATTCCATATTCGCGCCGATCAATGAGAGCATGGGCGGAGCGGGAATCATCACCGGTGGCGAACCTCTCACGTTGAACAATTCGATCGTCTCCGCCAATGAGCCGGTTGATATTTCGACCGCTCCCAGCCCGAGCCCAGGTATCCCGGGTGGTGTCGTCAACAGTTCCTTCAGCCTGACCGGCCCTTCCGCAGGGGCAAACCTGGCGGACGCGGTCCCGGGCTCCAACATCACTTCGAGTGACCCGCAACTGGGCCCGCTTGCTGACAATGGTGGTCCGACGATGACTATGCTGCCGGCCGAGACCAGCCCGGTGGTGAACAAGGGCTCAAGCCCGTTGCCGGTTGATCAGCGCGGGTTGATCCGGCCGGTCAACTTCAATTCGATCCCGTTTTCCACCGCAACAGGCGCAAATGGTGCGGACATTGGCGCGGTCGAACTTCAGGAAGTTCCGCCGATCCCACCGATTTCACCCTCCAACAAGTTCAACTTCGGCAAGGTCAAGATGAACAAGAAGAAGGGCGTCGCCACGCTTCAGGTCAAGGTGCCTGGTGCCGGCAAGGTACTGTTGCTCGGTTCCAAGACCGTCGCCAAGTCTTCGAAGAAGTCCAAGAAGAAATCCACGCTCAAGCTGACGGTCAAGGCCAAAGGCAAGGCAGCGGAGACTCTGAAGAAAAAGGGCAAGGCCAAGGTCAAGGCCAAGGTCAAGTTCACGCCCACCGGCGGCAAGGCAAAGACCAAGTCGAAGACCGTGAAGCTGATCAAGAAGAAAAAGAAGAAGTAGCGCTTATCCGCGGTTCAACGCGGGTCGTTGATCGTCTTCATCTCTTCCGTCTGGAGTTCCGGCTGGTGGCGTCCGTGGGCGAACCAGGTGATCAGGTAGAGCAGCGCTCCGATCACGAGCAGGATCCCGGCCCGGACGAACGATTCCGCATCTTTGGTGGTCAGCAGGGCCACCGAAACGATGAAGCCGATTATCGGCATGACCGTTGGTGCCCGGAAATACTCGCTTTTGACTTTGTCCCGGCGCAGGATCAACACGCAGACGTTGACCACCGCAAACACCAGCAGCAGGAGCAGGACGGTGGTGTCGGCCAGCTGTTCGAGTTCACCGGTGATCAGCAGGCCGGCGGCGAGCAGTGAGGTGAAAAGGATCGCCACCCATGGGGTTTGCCGCTGCGGGTGGACCTTGGCGAAGACCGATGGCAGGATTCCTTCGCGGGCCATGCCGTAGAGCAGACGGGAGGCCATGATCATGTTGATCAAGGCGCCATTGGCCAGGGCGAAAAGCGCGATCACCGAGAAAACCCGGTCGTCAACGCTCAGGGGCCCGAGGGAGGTGACTTCCAGCAGCGGACCGTCGGACGCGGCGAGCTTGTCGGTCGGTACGGCCATCGAGGCAACCACGGTGACCAGCAGATAAATAATGCCGGCAACGAGCAGCCCGCCGAAAAGGGCCCAGGGGTAATCGACCCTTGGTTTCTTCGCTTCTTCGGCGAGATTGACCGAGTCCTCGAAACCGATCAGGGCAAAGAAGGCGAGCCCGGCACCGGCCAGGATCGCCGAGAAAACCGAGGTTTCAGCTTTGAAGTCGAGGGCGCGGCCGGGATCGCCGCCGCCGTCGGAAAGGAAAGCAATACCGATGATCGTCACCAGAATGAGGCCTGACACTTCGATCATGGTGAGAACGAAGTTGAACCGCATGCTTTCCTTGATGCCACGCATGTTGATCAGGCCGATCACTGCCAGGAAGCCGAGGCCGACCAGTACCGCGTCCCAGGTGACGAAGGCGGACAGGTAGTCGCCACCGAAAGCCCGGGAAAGGGTTGCGGCTGAAGCGAGGCCGGAACACATCACTGCGAACGCCACGAGGAAAGTGACGAAGGGCAGCTTGAAGGCTTTGTTCACATAGAGCGCTGCCCCGGCTGCCCGGGGGTATTTGGTGACCAGTTCGGCGTAGGAGAAAGCGGTGAAGATCGCGAGGGCCAGAGCGAAGAGGAAAGCCGCCCAGATCGCCCCACCGGTTTTGCCGCCTACCTCACCGACCAGCGCGTAGATGCCGGCGCCGAGCACGTCCCCGATAACGAAGAACATCAGCATGCGCCTTGAAATCATCTGGCTGAGCGGTGTCGATTCACCCTTCTCGTAATCGACTGCTTTTGCGGTCTCCGCCAAGGTGCCCTTTCCGGTGTTTTGCTTGAAGGGCGAGCACCCTCCGGGACGAGTTCAATTCTGGGTACCCGGTCGCATCAGCGCGAAACCGAAACGCCGGGATGCCAGGCTCGCGGCGTTGGTAACAGCGCGCCTGACCCCGGGGGGTGACCGGGTCCTGCCGCCGTCGGGAAGGACTCAGCCGGCCGACACCTGGGCCGCCAGGTCGTCGACCACGGTCGGATCACGCAGCGTGGAGACGTCCCCGAGTTCCTTGCCGGCGGCGATGTCACGCAGCAGACGGCGCATGATCTTGCCGGAACGGGTTTTCGGCAGGTCATCCGCGAAAACGATCTTTTTCGGGCGGGCAAGCTTGCCGATGCGTTCGGCCACGTGCTCCCGCAGGTGTGCTGTGAATTCTTCACGGGGAGCATCGCTGTCCTGGGGGGTCACGAAAGCGACGATGGCCTGGCCGGTGGCTTCGTCCGGTACGCCGATCACGGCCGCTTCGGCAACCCCGGGATCGGACACGAGGGCCGACTCGATTTCCATGGTGGACAGGCGGTGCCCCGAAACGTTGATCACGTCATCGATCCGGCCAACTATCCAGAAATAACCGTCTTCATCCCGACGGGCAGCATCGCCAACCAGGTAGATCTCGGGCCCGTAACGATCCCAGTAGGTGGTGACGTACCGCTCCGGTTCGTTGAAGAGGGTCCTTGCCATCGCCGGCCATGGTTTGGTCAGCACAAGGGTGCCACCACCTTCTTCGATCTCGTTGCCGTCGTTATCGAAGATCTTCGCTTCGATCCCCGGCAGCGGCACCGTTGCTGACCCGGGTTTGGTGGTGGTGATGCCGGGCAGGGGGGTGATCATCATCGCGCCGGTTTCCGTCTGCCACCAGGTGTCGATTATCGGACAGCGGTTGCCGCCGATGTGTTCGTTGTACCAGAGCCATGCCCGGGGATTGATTGGTTCACCAACCGATCCGAGCAGCCGGAGGGAACTCAGATCATGTTTGGCCGGAAGTTCATCGCCCCATTTCATGAATGAACGGATCACGGTTGGCGCGGTGTAAAGAATCGTCGCTTTGTAACGCTCGACCATCTGCCACCAGCGGTCCCTGGTCGGGTAATCCGGCGCGCCTTCGTAGAGGATCGAGGTTGCGCCGTTCGCCAGCGGTCCGTAGACGATGTAGGAATGACCGGTGACCCAGCCGACGTCGGCCGCACACCAGAAAACATCGTCCTGCTTCAGGTCAAAAGCCATCTTGTGTGTGGCCGCAACCTGAGTGAGGTAGCCACCCGTGGTGTGGACGATTCCTTTCGGTTTCGCGGTCGATCCCGATGTGTAAAGAAGGAACAGCGGATCTTCGGCATCCATCGCTTCCGGTTCGCAGAGAGGCTCAGCCCTGGCCAGCGATTCGGCCCAGTCATGGTCGCGCCCTTCGGTCATCGGCGGGTTGGTACCGCAACGGTCAACTACCACCACATTCGACAGCTCGGGGAGTTCGTCGAAGATCCCGTCGATACCTGCTTTCATTGGCATCGGGGACCCACGTCGCAGGGTCGCGTCGGCAGTTACCAGCAGTTTTGCCCCGGAGACCTCCATGCGTTCCTTCAGTGACTCGGGGGAAAAACCGCCGAAGACGACGTTGTGGATCGCTCCGATCCGGGTGCAGGCGAGCATCGCGATCGCTGCCTCGGGAATCATCGGCATGAAGATGCCGACCACGTC
>JBAWHK010000140.1:0-6700 GCA_049593795.1 Solirubrobacterales bacterium | reverse complement strand
AGGTCCCGGCTGACGGTGGCGGATACCGCCAAGTCGGCATTGTGAGTTGGGGAACCGGCTGCGCCCGGCCGAACCTGCCCGGCGTTTACTCCCGGATCGCCGATGCCAACTACAGCGCCCGGATCGCCGAGTTCGTCAGGCAGATCGAAACCGGTGAGGGCTTCCCCGGAACGAACAACGGGGTGACGGTGGTCGGATCCGGAGCGAAACCGCCAGGTTGCTCGGCCGCTCTCGCGGCCGCGACCGACGCTGCGGCCGCTGTGAAACCGGCCGCCAAGAAGAAGAACGCTGCCCAGAAGGGCGTCAAGAAAGCAAAGAAGGCAGTGAAGAAAGCCCGGAAGAAATCGAAGGCCGCGAAGAAGCGTGCCGCCAAGAAGCTGAAGAAGGCGAAGAAGAAGCTTCAGGCGAAGAAGAAGTCGCTGAACCGGGCAAAGTCAGCTTCTGCTTCGGCCGGTACCGCCGCCAACGCTGCCTGCAACTGACCCTGGTTTACCTGGCGGCAGTGCCCCGGCCTGAGCGCCGCGTGCACTGTCGCCGTTTCTATTGCTGCCCCGGGTGCTTTCCGGGGATGGCCTAAGCTGCGCGGGTGAAGAACCGCACCACCATCCTTATTCTCGGCATGGCGCAGTTCATCATGGTCCTCGACACCACGGTGATGAACGTGTCGATTTCCGAGGTCGTTTCCGATCTCGACACGTCGGTCTCTTCGGTTCAGCTGGCGATCACTGCATACGCACTGGTGATGGGTTCGTGCATGCTGATCGGCGCGAAGCTCGGAGACAGATGGGGCCGCCGAAGGGCTTTCCGCATCGGGCTGGTGATTTACGGGACCGGATCCTTCATCACCGCGATCTCACCCAATTTGACTTCACTGCTTTTCGGCTGGTCGCTGGTTGAAGGACTTGGCGGGGTTCTCGTGGTGCCCGCTATCGCTTCGTTGGCAGCGGCCACATATGAAGGCAGGGATCGTGCGCTTGCTTACGGCATCCTTGGCGGAATCGCTGGTGCCGGTGCTGCCGCCGGTCCGCTGATCGGTGGCTGGGTCACGACGGAACTCAGCTGGCGGTATGTATTCGCCGGTGAAACGGTCGTGGTTATCGGCATCCTGCTCGCTTCGATGAAGATCATCAATTCCCCGGCAACTGACCGTCAGCGGCTTGATTTTGGGGGCGCAGCGCTGTCCGTCGTCGGACTCGGGCTGATAGTTCTCGGAATCCTCAAGGGCGGCGAGTGGGGTTTCATCCTGCCGTCGGGTGCCCTGACCATCGCCGGCACCGAAATCACCCCGTTCGGTTTTTCGGTGGTGCCGTTCATGATCGGGATCGGGGCTGGCCTCCTTTGCCTGTTCTCCCTGTGGGAGGACCGCCAGAAAAGGCTGGGACGACCAATCCTGCTCGACCCTGATCTCCTGAAGATCCCCCAGCTCCGTTCGGGCCTGACCATGATGGTCTCCCAGAACCTGATCATTGCCGGCACCTTTTTCGTGTTGCCGCTTTACCTCCAGCTGGTTCTCGGCAAGAGTGCCTTCGAAACCGGTGTCAAGTTGCTGCCGATCTCGGTGACGATGATGGCGGCGGCGATGCTCGGCCCGAGGCTTTCGGAACGGTACTCCCCGCGCCTGGTGGTCCAGGTCGGGCTCGGTGTGCTGGCGGTCGGGATCCTTGGGGTGGTTTCGACCCTTTCACCCGAATTGACCGGTGCGGGATTCGGGGTCTCGCTCGCTGTCTTCGGTGCTGGTACCGGCCTGGTCATGTCGCAGCTCGGAAACGTGGTGATGTCATCGGTACCGACGTCCCGCAGTTCCGAGGTAGGCGGGGCGCAGGGAGCGGCGCTCAACCTGGGTTCATCTCTGGGAACGGCGCTGATCGGCGCGGTGCTGCTTGCCGGTCTCGCCACCGGTTTCACCGAGAACGTCAAGGATGAAAGCAGGCTGACTCCAGCCACCAGGCAGACTGCGATCGAGGCCGCTGATTCCGGCATCCCGATGGTCTCGATTCCAGATCTCGAAAGCGCGGCGAAGGACGCTGGTGTACGCCCGGGCCAGATCGAGACGGTCTCCGATTCTTATGGCGACGCCCAGATCGACGCTTTGAAGAAGGCCCTCTTCTTCACCGCGATCTTCTCGTTCGCAGGAATCTGGTTCGCCCGGAAGCTGCCAGCCAGACTCACCTGAGCCAAACCCAGGGCAACCAAACCGTCCGGGTCCAAAGTTCTGCGCCTCGAATTCACGACATAGCGAGAGAAAGTGACACAGAAACCCGGAGCGACCGGCGTTCCCGGGCACTACTCGCCAATCAGCCCACCGACGACCCCCCGCTGGCAGCTAAGCCCAGCCCAGAGCCTCTTCCACCGGCACATATTCGCTGCCAACCCCTTCCGCAACGCTGGCGTGGGTGACTTTGCCAGCTGCCACGTTCACACCGGGTTTGAGTCCCGGGATGCGCCGGACCGCGGATTCGAGGCCGTTGTCGGCGAGGGCGAGGGCGTAGGGCATGGTGGCGTTGGTGAGGGCGTGGGTGGAGGTGATTGGTACGGCACCCGGCATGTTCGCGACGCAGTAATGGGTGATGCCGTCGACTTCATAGGTCGGGTCGCGGTGGGTGGTTGGTTTCGAGGTTTCGAAACATCCACCCTGGTCGATTGCGACGTCAACGAGGACCGCGCCGGGCTTCATCAGGCCGAGCTGTTCACGGTTGACGACGAAGGGTGCCCGGGCGCCATGAACCAGAACGGCTCCAATGACCAGGTCGGCTCGCGGCAGGAGTTCCTCAACGGCCAGCGTGGTGGAATAGACGGTTGAAGCTTCGCGACCGTAGGCGACGTCGAGTTCTCGCAACCGGTCGATCGATCGATCGAGGATGAAAACGTCGGCGGCCATGCCCATCGCGATGAATGCGGCGTTCGCTCCGACAACGCCGCCTCCGATCACGACGACGGTGGCCGCGGCAACCCCGGGGACACCTCCGAGCAGGATTCCCCGCCCACCCATTGGCTTTTCGAGCATGAATGCTCCAGCCTGAGTGGCGATCTTTCCGGCGATTTCGCTCATTGGGGCGAGCAGCGGAAGGCGGCCTTGATCGTCAACCACCGTTTCGTAGGCGACGCAGGTGGCACCTGACTTCTGGAGGCCAGCTGTCTGCTCCGGGTCAGGAGCGAGGTGGAGATAGGTGAAGAGCAGATGGTCCGGGGTCAGCATCTCGATCTCCGATGCCTGAAGTTCCTTCACGTGCAGAATCATTTCTCCCGCTTCGAAAACCGAAGCTGCGTCCGGCACGATCCGGGCACCCTGGGCTTCGAAGGCAGCGTCGGTGATGGCGCTGCCCTCTCCGGCGGTCGTCTCGATAAACACTTCGTGACCGTGTTCAACCATTTCGCGCACCCCGGCCGGGGTGATCGCAACGCGGTATTCGTCCTGCTTGATCTCCTTCGGAACTCCAACCTTCATTGCTGAACCTTTCTTAGTGGAGCATCCGCTTGGAAGCTTCTTCGAGGACAGGTCTGAGAACGTCGTGCATTTCCTGGAACTGTTCGGTGTCGCAGATCAGTGGTGGAGCGAACTGGATCACGGGGTCGCCGCGATCGTCTGCCCGGCAGATTAGTCCACGACGGTAGAGCTCACCGGAAAGGAATCCGCGCAGGAGCTCTTCGGCTTTCGGGCCTTCGAAGGATTCCTTCGTTTCCTGGTCCTTGACCAGTTCGATTGCCTGGAAGAAACCGGCTCCCCGGACGTCACCGACGATCGGGATGTCCCGGAGGCTTTCGAGCATTTCGCGAAACTCGCCTTCTTTCCGCAGCACATGTCCGCAGAGATCTTCGCGTTCGTAGAGCTCGATGTTGGCCAGGGCGACCGCGGCCGCTACCGGATGGCCGGCGAACGTGAAGCCGTGTGCGAAGGAGTTGGTGCCTTCGTTGAAGGGTTCGGCCAGCTTGTCGGACGCGATCATCGCCCCCATCGGAACGTAAGCCGAGGTGATTGCTTTGGCGGTGGTGATGATGTCCGGCTGGAAGCCGAAACGTTCGCAGGCAAAGAAATGCCCGAGACGGCCCCAGGAGCAGATCACTTCGTCCGAGATCAGCAGCACGTCGTGCCGGTCACAGATCTCACGTACCCGCTGGAAGTATCCGTCCGGGGGTACGAAACAGCCACCGGCGTTCTGGACTGGTTCGAGGATTACCGCGGCAACTGTTTCCGGGCCTTCGAAAAGGATCCGCTTTTCGATCTCGTCAGCGAGGTCGAGCGGGTCACGATCGTCGGGGTACCGGTACATGTTGGTGTTCGGTACATGACATCCGCCGGGTGAGAGCGGTTCGAACTGTGAGCGCAGGTTGGTGATACCGGTCGCGGAAAGCGCTCCGAGCGTGGTGCCGTGGTAGGCGACTTCGCGCGCGATGATCTTGGCCTTCTGGCCGTTGCCGCGCATGCGGTGGTAATTGCGGGCCAGTTTGATTGCCGATTCGACCGCTTCGGCGCCACCGTTGGTGAAGAAAACCTTGTTGAGGTCACCCGGGGTGAGCGATGCCAGCTTTGAGGCGAGTTCGATTGCCCGGGGGTGGGCGTAGCTCCAGATCACGAAGAAGTCGAGTTCCTCGTACTGGCGGGCAGCTGCTTCGGCAAGTTCGGTCCGGCCATGGCCCGCGTTCACACAGAAAAGCCCGGAGAGTCCGTCGAGATAGCGGTTGCCCTTGTCGTCCCAGACGTATGGGCCGTCACCCTTCTGGATGATCGGGATCGGATGCTCGTCGTCGTACCCGCCCATCCGGGAGAAGTGCATCCACAGGTGTTTGCGGGCCTCGTCCTGGAGGTCCATATCGTTCGTGATTTGGTTTGGCATAACAGTTGTCACGCTTTCCTCCTTAGCTCAGGCAACCAGCGTGGCAGGCCTGATTTTGGTTCCTGCCTCACCCTAGACCGAGAAACCGGCGAAGACAAGCTGACATAACGTCCAGCCGCAACCCAGTTTACGTGCGTGTTGTCACATTCGTCAAGTGTTTTCGGGTCGGCCGGGGGAAGCAATAAAGTGCCGTCAAGCAATCGAGCCGAGGGGGACTGTGGAGTCCAACGCAACACCAGCGGAACCGACAGTCATCGACGAACCTGCCGGACTGAAAAAGGACGCGATCAGCTTCACCGACGGCCTGGTGATCGCGCTTGCCTCGACTGCCCCCGCCTATTCCCTTGCTGCGGTAATCGGATCGATCGTCGTTCTGGTCGGGCTCCAGGCACCGGCCGCGCTGATCGTTTCTTTCGTGCCGATGTTCTTCATCGCCTCCGCCTTCTATTACATGAACCGGGCCGACCCGGACTGCGGAACCAGTTTTTCCTGGGTGACCAGGGCGATCGGCCCGCAGTCCGGCTGGATGACCGGCTGGGCGATCTGCGTGACCGGCATACTGGTGGTCGGATCCCTGGCCGACGTTGCCGCCTACTCCTTCTTTGACCTGATCGGGGCCGAAGGCCTTGCCAACTCGGTTGTCTGGGTTACGGCCACAGCGGTTGTCCTGATGGTGGTGATGACAGGGATCTGTGTGTGGGGTACCGAGATCTCCGCCAACCTGCAGAAAATCCTGATGGTGATGCAGCTCGGCCCGTTGCTGCTGTTCGTCGCTGTCGCCCTCTGGAAAGTTTTCTCCGGCGACGGAGTCAAAGGCTCGATCGATCCGAGTCTCAACTGGTTCAACCCGCTTGCGATTGAAAGCAGTGGCGCTTTGACCGGGGCCCTGCTCCTCGGGGTTTTCATCTACTGGGGATGGGAAAGCGCGGTCAACCTGAATGAAGAAACGGGCGGTGACGCGACCAAACCGGGTCTCGCCGGGGTGATCTCAACCGCGATCCTGCTGATCACCTATCTCGGTGTGGCAACCGCCCTGGTCGCCTGGGGCGGGATCGGCGGCGCCGAGAAATTCGACGACGACGCGGCGATTCTGTCGACCTACGCCGATCAGGTTCTGGGTGGCACGCTCGGGCCCCTGGTCCTGCTGGCGGTTGTGGTTTCAGCTCTCGCATCCACCCAGACCACGATTCTGCCAGCGTCCCGGACCTCGCTTTCGATGGCCCGGGCCGAAGCGATGCCGAAAGCTTTCGGTGAAATCAGCAATCGTTTCTTCACCCCGGTCGTTTCGACCGTCACCATCGGCGCGCTGGCGATCATCTGGTACCTGCCAGCAAAACTGATCTCGGAGGATTTCCTCTTCGATTCGCTCTCGGCGCTTTCGCTGATGATCGCCTTCTATTACGCGATGACCGGTTTCGGTTGCGCCTTCTATTTCCGGCACGAATTGACCAAGTCCGTGAAGAACTTCCTTTTCGTTGGTGTGGCCCCGGTCATTGGCGCTTTGATGCTGAGCTATCTCTTCATCAAATCGTTGATCGACTGGGCGGATCCATCCAATTCGTACACCGGAGCGTCCTGGTTGGGATTCGCTCCGCCAGCCGTGATCGGGGTCGGATTTCTGCTTCTCGGAGTGCTGCTCCTGTTCGGCTGGAGGCATCACCAGAAGGAGCCGTTCTTCAAGCGGCAGCGCGAAATAGCGGATCCTCACCTGCTCGACTGACCGGTTCCGGAGAGGGTGCCCGCTTCGACCGCGGGAGAATCACCTGCGGGGAACTTCCGACAAAGCGGACTTGCCTGACGCGGTAGTTATGCCGTACGGTTCCGTTGTCGGTGGCGATCGTCCCGCCCCGCTGATGCACCAGACCGTT
>JBAWHK010000139.1:0-2400 GCA_049593795.1 Solirubrobacterales bacterium | reverse complement strand
ATCCATGGAGCTAGCCGGAGTCGAACCGGCGACCTCTTGGGTGCGATCCAAGCGCTCTGCCAACTGAGCTATAGCCCCGCGGGCAGGAAGGATACGGATTCCCGACGTGCAAAGAGGTGGGGCATGCCAATCATCCGACAAAACCGCATAAGCTTTAGTTCAAGTACTAGCTACTGAGGCAAAATGGGAATCCTCGACGAAGCAATCCGAGAACACCTCGAACTCAAACGGCAGCACGGAGCAGAGGAAACAGAGATCAAAGGGCTTGAAAATCAGGCCTTTGGTCCAGCCGACCGCCCGGAGGCCGTAGAGGCCGAGACCGAGATCATCAGTCCCGGCTCCAGTGTCACGGCTCCAGCCGGAGAAGGTGACCAGCTCGACAAGGTCTTCGAGGCGACCCGCGAAGCAGAAGCGGCCTCCGAAGAATCAAGTGGTGAAGTCACCGCGGAGAACTCTGTCGCCGACACGATGCCAGCGGCATCAACAGCCGAGGCCGCCCCGCCCGAAGCTGAAGCCCCTCCCGAACCGGTAGTTGCGTCACCCCCGGTCGACTCGCAGGACACCGACGATTCACCCAGGCCTGAAGTCAAAGCACCGCAACCGCCCGAACCGGATGAAGATGGCGACGCCGGTGATGCTCTCCAGCAGGAAAGGGTGCACCTTTCCGATCACCCGACCGAGCACTACGACGTCGATGCGGCGATAGCTGAAGAAGATGAGATTGACATTCTCAGTGAGAGTTCACTCTCCGACGAACTGGACCGTGCCCTTGACGGACCGTCCGAACCTTCGCCGGAGCGCTCGGAAGCCGGCGAACCCGAAGTAGCTGACGAAGATCCGATCAGCGACGAGTTCGAACATGTCTTCGATGACGAACCCGAAAACGAGGTCACCGAGGCACCGGCGGAGGATGCTGATGCCGAGGTCGAAGAAGAAGAGGTCGCGACCGAAGGCGATGCCGACTTTTTCGATCAGGAAGACCCGCTGGAAGCCACTCCGGACTTCCTCGAGGAGACACCGGAGCACGATCGACTGTGGTTCGAACAGAAGCCACCGAAGGATTTCGAATTCGGCGACTGACAGCGGTTCCGGCCCCGGCCGGTACCGAACTGTCCGCTTTCCTTACAATCCCCTGACGGGTTCTACCCGCGCGGGGCCTTAGCTCAGTTGGCAGAGCACCTGCTTTGCAAGCAGGATGTCGCCGGTTCGATTCCGGCAGGCTCCATATGTCACGAAAATTCGCACCAGCGCTCCTTGTAAGCGTGATCGGTGCTTTCGCTTTCGTCGTGCCAGGCAGTGCCGCCGCCAGTGAACAGGCCTCGACGGCGGCGAGCTGCAAATCCCCCGCGATTCACACCGCCGACGGGTGCCGCAAACCGGCAACGGTAAATCAGGAACTGAACCGGATCATCGGTTCGATCAAGCGAACCAACAAGCTCCAGGCAGTGATCGCCCGGGTTGACGTCGGTGGCAACAGAATCCTGCGCCGGGGCTACGGAGAATCCGAGACCGGGGTTCCCGCCACCCCGAACATGAACTTCCGGATTGGTTCGATGACGATCCCGGTCCTGACCACGGCGATCTACCAGTTGCGGGACAAAGGCCGGTTGAAACTGGGCGACCCGATCTCGAAATGGGTGCCCGGCATACCCAGGGCCTCCCAGGTCAACGTCCGGATGCTGATGAACAACACTTCCGGGTATCTCGACTGGGTACAGGGAAACGAGCCTTTCGTGGACGCCATCCACGCCAATCCGTTCCGACGCTGGACCGGCAACGAACTGCTGAACACAGCCCTCGACCGCGGGTTCGCCTGCGAACCCGGCGCCTGTTTCAACTATGCGCACACGAATTTCCTGTTGCTCGCGCGAATCCTCCGGAGGGCAGAACCCGGAACCACCGTCGCTAGACGGCTCCAGCAGCGAGTCCTTCGCCCGCTGGGGATCAACATGACCTTCTCCCGCCTCGCCCCGATCCCGGGGCCGGCGCTCGGCGCTTACACCACGGAACGCGGGGTATTCGAACAGTCAACCGGCTGGTCGCCCTCCTGGGGGCTCGGCAACGGGATGCTGGCGACAGCATCGATCGACAACGTGGCCAAGGAAGCGAAAGGCGTGCTTTCCGGCCGGACCCTCTCCCGATGGTCCCGCAAGAACATGGTCAAGAGGTTTGCGCCCGGAATCGGCCCCGACCCGGAACGCGCCTATTTCGCCCAGGGTTTGATCATGGTCAACGACTGGCGTCGGCAGAACCCGTTCTTCAACGGATACATGGGCAATGTCGCCTGGTTTCCAAAACGCCGGATCGCGATTTCCCTGGTCGCGACAACCGGCCTCGAGACCACGGCCCCGGATGGGCAGAACGTCACCGATGCGATCCTGGACGGCATCGGCTCCTATC
>JBAWHK010000138.1:0-7444 GCA_049593795.1 Solirubrobacterales bacterium | reverse complement strand
CATGATGCCGTAGCCGAGGTCGTTGTCCTTGCCGATCACGTTCGTGTAGGTGTGGTGCAGCTCGTTGTGCGAGTGCTTCCACTGCTCGGCCGGGGTGGCGCTGTCCCACTCCCAGGTGGTCGAGTGGATCGACGGGTCGCGCATCCAGTCCCACTGGCCGTGGAGGATGTTGTGGCCGATCTCCATGTTCTCGAGGATCTTCGCGATTGAAAGTCCGGCCGTGCCCGCCAGCCAGGCCGGAGGGAACAGCGAAAAGAGCAGCACCCCGCGACTGGCCACCTCTAGTTTGCGCTGCTTGTCGATTACGTTCCGGATATAGGCGGCATCCTCTTCGCCGCGGCTCGCGAGGATTCCGGCACGGATCGCATCGAGCTGCTCGCCAATGTCTTCTATGTCCTGGCGAGACAGGTGGTTGATCGGGTTGTTCGGATCCTTCTGAATAGCGGTCATGGATTCCTTAGAGGTCGATGTTGCAGGGGCCGGCCGCAGCCGACACACAAGTTTGGATACGTACGTCGTCGCCGAGCTTCGCTTCGGTCAGGTCACCACTACGCAGGTCGCGTACCGCGCCTTCGCGCAGCGGCACGACGCAGCCGTAACAGATCCCCATTCGGCAACCGGATGGCATCAAGACACCGGCTTCTTCACCAACGTCGAGGATCGGCCTTCCGCCATCGGCATCAACCGTGGTTCCAGTGGTCGAGAACGTGACCGCTCCCCCTTCGCCAGGCACAATGACACTGGGCCGGAACCTTTCGGTGTGGATCAAATGGGCCAGGTCAGAGTCAGCGAAATGACTTTCGAGGCTGTCGAGCATCCCGGTCGGCCCGCAGGCCCAGGTCTCGCGCTCATGAATGTCCGGGACAAGGGTTTCGAGCAGATCGGTATCGATCATTCCTTCACTGTCGGTGTGGCGCTCAATGAGGGTTATCTGGCCATTGCGGTGAAGGTCCCGGAGTTCGTCTCCGAAGATGACGTCCGCCTTCGTGGGCGCTGAATGAACGACCACGACGTCCTCGAGTTCATCGATGTGGCTGCGAAGCATGCCCATGGCGGGAGTGATTCCACTTCCGGCAGTAACAAACAGTGACTTTCGTGGAACTGTCTCGCCAAGTGTGAATTCACCGCATGCCTGATCAAGCTGGACGATCATTCCCGTTTCTGCCTTATGAACCAGATGGTTGCTGACGAATCCGTCGGGCATTGCTTTCACGGTGACAGTGATGCAGCCATCGGGACGACTCGCGGGCGAAGTCAATGAGTAAGCCCGCCATTGACGAATTCCGTCGATGTCCACCCCGACCCTGATGTACTGGCCAGCCGTGTGGGGTTTCCATGTCCGGCCAGGCTTGATGGTGAGGGTCGCCGCGTCAGCTGTCTCCGGCAGGATCCCAACGATGCGGCCGCGAAGTTCGGTTCGCGAAGAAAGCGGACTCACCAGATCGATGTAATCCTCGGGCAGCAGCGGAGTTGCAGCGAGCCCGGCGATCTTTCCTACCCTGCTGCGCAGGGCACCGATCCGGGAGCGGCGGGGATGGGTCGTTGGCATGTGACCAAGCTTGATTCATTCTTGAGTGAGCTTCTTGGCCGTATTCAGTGAATCTGTCAGCCACTTTTTGTTCCAAACAAACAACTTTTGTTTAGTGTTGTTCTAAATGTCACCTGTCACCCTCGAAATAACCGAAGACGTTTCCAGGAAACTCCGGGCCGAACTTCCGGCAGTCGCTTCAGCCGCCGCCGGAGCTGTTCTGGCTGAAGTCCCCGGTTACAGTGACCTCGATGGCCTGGAAGGAGCAACGCTCGACCAGGCCGTCGAACTCGCTTTGCTCGGATTCCTCAGCTCTGCGTCAGGGTCAAGCAGCACCGATCCGGCCTCCCCCCTCCAGCCTGCCCTTGATGCTGCCTATTCGCTGGGCCGCGGTGAAGCCAGAAGTGGCCGGACCATGGACGTCCTCCTGTCCGCCTATCGCGTCGGGGCCCGGGCTGCCTGGCGGGAATGGTCAATGGTCGCGGTCAAAGCCGGGGTCGCCGCTGACTGGCTGTCCCGATTCGCGGAGCTGAACTTCGCTTACATCGATGAACTCTCCGCCGCCAGCGCTTCAGGCTATTCCGACCAGCTCGAGACCCTGGACCGCACCCAGCAACGAAAGCTCGAACACTTCACCCGCCGGCTACTCAGCGGTGGCCCTCCCGAACTCCTTCAGGCCGAAGCCGATCAGGCGGGGTGGCAGCCACCGGACAACCTCTGCGCCGTGATCCTTCCTTCTTCCCGCGCCCGCGGGATCCGCACCCTGGTCGATCCCCGCTCGCTTCAGCTAACCGATGACCTTCCCGGAACCGCCGCCGGGCAGGATCTGAACGTTCTGCTGGTACCAGCGATCGGAACTCCCGGCCGCGAGCGCCTCAAAGCCCTGCTGGAGGGCAAGCATGCGATCGTCGGTCCGGAGCGACCCTGGGTCGAAGCAGGTCTCTCCTACTCACGCGCCCTTCAGGTGAAATATTTGCGTCCACCAGGAACGGAAAAGGCCGCCGATGCCGATGACTTCCTGGTCCAGCTTGTGGTCGGCGCTGACCCTGAAGCCCTTGGTGACCTGAGAAAGCGGGTGCTCGCACCCCTTGCGCAACTTCGACCTTCAACCACCGCAAAGCTGACTGACACCCTGCGGGCCTGGCTTCTCCATCAGGGCCGACGGAAAGAAATCGCGGCCGCGCTCTTCATCCACCCCCAGACCGTGCGTTACCGCATGGGGCAATTGCGGGACCTCTACGGAGATCAACTCGACGATCCAGAGATGGTTCTGGCGGCAACCGTCGCGCTCTCCACCTCTCTGACAGACGAAACAAGCGTGGTTTAGCAACTTACGACTCCGTTCAGTGTTCTAATAGAGCTATTACTCAGCCGCCCCGATCAATATGGTGGCTGATTCACGTTCACTTTTGAGACAGGAGAGGTCCCTTTGATCGTTCAACTGAACCGGGTTCAGACTTTGCTTGCTGCTTTTGCCGTTGTGTTAGGTGCCGTATTTTTTGCTGCGACACTGCAGCCCGGATACGCCGACGCCGGAAAGAAAAAGAGCAAAAACAAAGCCTCGAAGGTAGTCAAGGGACCGAAGGGCGTCGCTTTCTACAAGCCGCCGAAGAAAACTCCGAAGCGTCACGGCAAATTGATCTGGACGAACAAGGCCCGGGGCGTCGTTCCGCTCAAGGCAGCCAAATTCACCAAGCTCGTGCTTTACACGTCGGTTACCCCGCTCGGCGAACGCACTGCCGTTTCCGGCTCAGTCAGCATCCCGAAGGGCAAAGCGCCAAAGGGTGGCTGGCCGATGATCACTTACGGACACGGAACCACAGGAATCGCTGACAAATGCGCCCCCTCACGGAACACCGCGAATGGTCCGGCCACGAGTTACATCAATTACACCGACGATGAGCAGAACGCATGGCTCAAGGCCGGCTACGCCGTTGCCCGGACCGACTACCAGGGTCTTGGCACTCCGGGCACCCACGCGTTCCTGATCGGCAAGGCCTCAGGCCGCAGCATGCTTGACATCGTCCGGGCTTCCCGCGATCTCAACGTGAAGATTTCGAAGAAGTACCTGATTGCCGGACACTCACAGGGCGGTCACGCTTCGCTTTTCGCTGCCGGTCTGGCCGCCAAATGGACCCCGGAGCTGAAGCTTCGTGGCACCGTGGCTTACGCCCCGGCTTCCCACATGCGGCTGCAGGCATCATCGCTGCCGCTCCTGACCTCGCCGAGTTCACTCACGGCACTGGCTTCACTGATCGTCAAGGGCGGAACCGTGGTCGATCCGAGCATCGATCCGAATGCACTGCTTTCTGATCCAGTGCTCGCTCTGTACCCACAGGTCGACAAAGAATGCCTGCCGCAGCTTTCCGAGCCGGACAGCCTTGGCGGGATCGCTCCTTCCGACCTGATTCGCGAAGGCGCGGATACCGAGGAATTCTTCAACCTGCTCGACAAGCAGAACCCGGACGTGAAGACAGCCGCCCCGATCCTGCTCGCACAGGGCGAAACTGACACGACAACGTTCCCGTTCCTCACCGATGCGCTGAACGACGAACTGGTCGCCCTGGGTGACAACGTCAACTACATCAAGTACCCCGGTGTCGATCACGGCACCGTTCTCGAAGCCGCGAAGTCCGACGTGGCGGCGTTCTTCAACAAGCGTCTGCCGTCAGGCAAATAGTCATCTGACCCTCCTTCCCGTGGTGGCCGCCCGGCCGCCACGGGAAGCGACGGGCATTCATCCTGATCCCGTCCAGTCTGAGGGGTCTAAAGTTTTCTTTCGCCTTTGTCGAATTCGGCACGGGCCGTTCGTCGTATAAATAGAGGGTCGGAAATACGGCCGCGAAGACGAACAAAGGATGAACCAATGAAAGTCATGGTGATTGTCAAAGCAACCGAGCAGTCAGAAGGCGGCGCGATGCCATCAGAAGAAATGCTGGCAGCGATGGGCGCGTACAACGAAGAACTCGTCAATGCCGGAATCATGCTTGATGGTGATGGCCTCCGTCCCAGTTCCAGCGGCGTCAGGGTCAATTTCGCTACCGACGGGACCAACAGCGTCACCGACGGGCCTTTTGCCGAAACCAAAGAACTTCTCGCCGGATACTGGGTCTGGGAAGTGAAATCGATGGATGAAGCAGTCGAATGGGCCCGACGCATGCCCAACCCGGCCGACGGACAGGATGGTTCGGTCGAAATCCGTCCCTTCGTGACCGCAGCCGACTTCGGCGAAGCAATGACCGAGGAACTTCGGGAGAAAGAAGACGATCTGCGGAAACGGGTCGAAGAGCAGCAGGACTGACGGTCTTGGCGCAGTCGGCGGTCAACCGGAGCATCGAGGCTGCCTGGCGGATTGAATCCACGCGCCTGATCGCCGGCCTCGCGCGATTCACCCACGGTGACCTGGGCCAGGCCGAGGACCTGGCCCAGGACGCACTGGTCGCGGCCCTCGACAAATGGCCACAAGGCGGAATTCCGGAGAACCCGGGCGCGTGGCTGATGTCCGCGGCGAAGAATCAGGCGATCGACGCGGCCCGACGCCACCAGAACCTCGATGCGAAATACCAGGAAGTCGGGCAGCGGCAGGACGTTACGGTCCGCTCGGCGGAGGATGAGGTGGCCGCGAACGAAGCCGATGCGGTTGGTGATGACATCCTCAGCCTGATCTTCACCACCTGCCACCCGGTCCTTTCCACCGAGGCAAGGGCAGCCCTGACCTTGAAACTGCTCGGCGGACTAACTACCGAAGAAGTAGCCAGGGCCTTCATCGTGCCTAAAACCACGATGGCGCAACGCCTGGTTCGTGCGAAACGCAGTCTCGGAGAAGCCAAAGTTCCGTTCGAAGTCCCAGACAGGGATGCGATCGAGAAGCGTCTCGGTTCTGTACTCGAGGTGCTCTACCTGATTTTCAACGAGGGCTATTCGGCGACTTCCGGCGAAGACTGGATCCGGCCCGGGCTATGCCAGGAAGCGATGCGACTGGGACGAGTGCTGGTGACCCTGGTACCCGAAGAACCCGAAGCGCACGGCCTGCTCGCGCTAATGGAAATCCAGGCCTCCCGCATCCCGGCACGAACCGACAGCGAAGGCAGGCCAGTTCTGCTGCTGGAACAGGAGCGTTCGAAGTGGGATCGTTTGCTGCTGAACCGTGGGCTCAGCGCGCTCGCCAGATCCGAATCGCTTGGTGTGCCGTTCGGTCCCTACACGCTTCAGGCGGCAATCGCGGGCTGTCATGGCCGCGCCCGGAAGGCCAACGAAACCGACTGGCCGCGGATCGTCGCCCTCTACGACGCCCTGGCCCAGGTCAACCCTTCACCAGTGGTTGAACTGAACCGGGCTGTCGCCGTTTCCATGGCCTACGGCCCGCAGCAGGGACTGGATATCCTTGACCGTCTGGTCGATCAGGCTGATCTGGACGGATATCCGTATCTGCCAGGTGTTCGGGGCGATCTGCTTCAGAAGCTTGGCCGGTACGACGAAGCCCGGGTGGACTTCGAACTTGCCGCAGATCTCGCCGGAAACCAGGCTGACCGCCAGATAATGCTTGCCCGAGCCGGCGAGTGCTCAAGCTGAACCAAACGAATATCCAGCCGAAACGATTATTTTCGTGGCCGCTTCCGGTCTGCACTGGAAATGCGAACTTCAAGAAAGCTGAACCCAGATGAAACATGAAATAGGTCCACACGGCGAACTGGAAAACGAGACCAGCGACCGTTCACGCTGGATCGCCCTTTACGTCCTGTGCGCCGGCATGCTGATGATTGTCCTCGACGCAACCGTGGTCAACGTCGCGCTCCCAACCATCCAGGATGACCTCGGTTTCTCAACTTCGAATCTTGCCTGGGTGGTCAATGGCTACCTGATCGCGTTCGGCAGCCTCCTGCTGCTGGCCGGGCGACTCGGTGATCTTCTGGGACGACGGAATATCTTCCTGATCGGCCTGGTGCTGTTCACCATCGCGTCGGTGCTGTGCGGCTCCGCCCAGACACAGGAATGGCTGATCGTAGCCCGGTTCCTCCAGGGGGTTGGCGGGGCGCTCACGTCCGCAGTGATCCTGGGCATGATCGTGACCATGTTCCCGGACGCGCGGGAACAGGCAAAAGCGATCGGCATCTTCGCTTTCGTGGCGTCTGGTGGCGGATCGGTGGGCCTGATCGCCGGCGGCATACTGACCCAGGCTCTGAACTGGCACTGGATCTTCTTCATCAACGTCCCGATCGGCATCATCACCTGGATATTTGCCCGTCGTCTGCTGGAAAACGACCGTGGAATCGGCTTCAGCAAAGGGGCCGATTTCCCCGGTGCTGTTCTGATCACCGGAGCTTTGATGGTCGCCGTCTACACGATGGTAAAACCGGCAGCAGAGGAAGGCTGGACAGCTGGCATCACAATTGGGCTCGGCGCCCTCGCGATCGTGCTGCTGGTGCTGTTCGTCATCCGTGAATCAACAGCGAAGACGCCGCTGATTCCCTTGCGCATTTTCAGGAATCGCAACGTGTCCGGCGCGAATACGATTCAGGCCCTTGCCGCTGCCGGCATGTTCGGTGTTTTCTTTCTTGGCGCCCTCTACGTCCAGCGTGTCCTCGGTTACGACGCTCTCGAAACCGGTTTTGCTTTCCTGCCGACCACCATTGCGATGGGCACCCTTTCGGTCCGGTACTCCGAGCCTCTGATCATGAGATTCGGGCCACGGACGATCCTGATTCCCGGCCTGGTGCTGATCGCCCTTGCGCTCGCCATCTTCACCCGCGCCCCGGTTGAGGGCGACTACTGGTCGCATGTGCTGCCGGTGATGATCCTGCTGGGAACCGGTGCGGGCCTTGCCTTTCCGGCTTTGATGAACCTGTCGATGTCCAGTGCTACCCGTGAGGATGCGGGCCTGGCGTCGGGTCTTGTCAACACCAGCGCCCAGGTTGG
>JBAWHK010000137.1:0-2129 GCA_049593795.1 Solirubrobacterales bacterium | reverse complement strand
GTCCTGGCCGGTGCCGAGTCCAATCAGCCTTCGCTGCCGGGCGAGTTCCCCGGTCGGAGCACCTTCCCTGCGGGCCGCCCGTTCGATCTCTGCGATCAGATCCAGCATTCGCAGGGACAGGGCGGGGTGGACGCCTGCGGCAACCCGTACCTGGCTGAACCCGAGACGCACCAGGTCATTCAGGTCCGGGCCGAGCGCAATGAAACGTGGCTCCCCGTGATCGTCAACCCGCACCGGATTTGGGGTTTCGGTCCGCGAAAACTCGATCAGGAACTCGGCCATCGCTTCGACCGCGTTCTGGGCGGTTGTCGGGTCGTTGATTCCGGGGGACAGGCCTTTCAGGGCGATGTCGGCCAGCTGCCTGACGGGAAATGCGATGTCCTGAACGAGGGTTCGCTGCTGCTCGATGCAGAACGAATCCCGGATTGACTCACCGGCCTCTTCCGGTTCCGAAGCTGCCCAGTATTCCGCGATTACCTGACCGGGAACGACGTAGGTGCCAACCGTGACCCGCTGGCGGACCAGCGCTTCATGTTCGGTGGCTGCCGCGATCAGAAGCCCGGTGTCAACCATGGTCAGGTAGCCGCCTTTGTCGGCCTCCAGTTCACGCATGGCAAGTCGGTCAATCGTCTGCTCGGCGGTCCGGGAAGCAGCCTGCGGATCTTCCGGTTCGCCCGGGCCGGTCGGGAAACGGTTCGGCAGACCGGCAGAGCCCTCGGTTCCGATCGAAGCGATGATCGACGACGGCTGCAGCATGTTGATTATGTGCGCGATGAATCCGGCAAAGGTCACGAACGAACCCAGGGCGAAGACCACGGCAAGAGTCAGGGAGAGGTTCGGTGGTTCACCCGTATCGGCGGTAACCCCGAGCCTGACCAGCAAAACGAGTGAATAGACGAAGGTCCCGAGAAACAAGGCAAGGGTCACCTGGCTCAACCGGTCACTGCTGAAGTTGCGCAGGACCCTGGGGCTGAGTTGGGATGACGCCAGCGTGAAGGCAACCACGGTCACCGAAAAGCTGAGTCCGGCGACAGCAACAGTTGTGGTTCCGATCGTTTCGAGCAGGCTGCGGGCCGACGACTGACTTTCGAAGCTGAGCACAGGAAGGCTGATCTGCAGGGCGTCGTCGAGCCATGGCACGGCGATCCCGAGAATTACCGCGGAAAGCATGGCGAGGCCTGAGAGAAACCCGAAGCTGGCCCGCAGGGCATCCCAGTGCCTGCCCAGGCGTCCGCTCGGGTTGCTGGCCACTTTCGATCTGTTATTTCCGCCCATCGGGCCTTTCCAGTTCGCTCATGCGGCCAAGTTTCCCAGACCGTTCAGTTCCCGGATGGCGCTGGCCGGCGAAATACGGCCAGAGAAGGCCCCTGAATCCGCCACATATGGTGACCAGAATCATGTAGAACAACGTCATGCTGATCAAAATCAATGATCTACCTGACGACACGCTCGGTTTCGAGGCAAAGGGCAAAGTGACCGGCGGTGACTACGAAGACGAGATGGTGCCAGCCGTGGAAGCGGCCCTTGAAGGACGCGACCAGATCCGTTTTCTCTACGTGCTTGGCGAAGAATTCGAAGGATTCTCGGCTGATGCAGCCTGGGAGGACACGAAACTTGGTCTCCACCACCGCAAGTCTTTCGAGCGGATAGCGCTTGTTTCCGACAATCGCCTCTACCGCGACGGGGTTGCCATGTTCGGCAAGGCGATGTCAGCTGACGTAAAAGTGTTCGCGACTTCGGAGCTGGCTGAAGCCAGGACCTGGATCGCTCTCACCTGAATCCGGCAGTTTGTAGATGTCCTGGTCCGTGATCCGGACCGGGACTACCTGGAAGTCCGGCATCTGAAAGTCTCAGCTGTACGTCCAGTTGATGCGCGCGATGCCAAATGAAAGTCCATCCGGGTCGCTCGTCGGCCTGCCAGGGAGCGGTGTAACCGAGGAAGTTCTTGATCTCGGCGACGTTCGTGTGGGGTTGCGCCGCACATCAGGTCGTGGTCACCCACTGGTGATGTTCCATGGATTGATGGACAGCGCCGAAAGCTGGGATCCTTTCGCCCGGTCGGTATCCCGTCCGACCCTCGCGTTCGATCTGCCCGGCTTCGGAAGGAGCAGCGTGGCTGGCGACGACCT
>JBAWHK010000136.1:0-4663 GCA_049593795.1 Solirubrobacterales bacterium | reverse complement strand
CAGGGTCGATGACCTGCCCGGCCTGGATGAACTCTGGGGCAACTCGGTCTTCCACTGCCCGTTCTGCCACGGCTGGGAGGCCCGTGACGGAGCCCTCGCCATTCGCGGGAACGGAGATCAGGGGGTGTATGGAGCCCTGATGCTGCGCGGCTGGAGCGACGACGTGATCCTCCTGACCGACGGTCCGGCGGACCTGACCGATGAACAACGCGGCAAGCTCGAAGCAGCCGCAGTCGGGGTCGAAGAGCGGCCGCTGGCCGGTTTGCGAGCAGAGAACGGCGACCTCGCCGCGGTCGGGTTCGTTGATGGCGCTGAGATTGAACGCAGCGGCCTGATGGTTGCACCGAGGCTCCACCAGCGCACCGACCTCGCCGCACAGCTCGGCGCCAGCCACGCGGACCCCAATCCGATGGCCGCCGACCGGCTGGTTGTCGATGCCTTCCAGCGGAGTACCGTCCCCGGCGTATTCGTTGCCGGTGACGTTTCCGGCCAGTTCCCACAGGTTGCCGCAGCGATCGCAGCCGGATCAAACGCGGCGGCGTTCATCGTCCAGACCCTGCTGTCCGAGGACTTCGGGTTGCCGCTCCCCCCGGCACTGAACCAGACAGGAGACTGAACCGGGCGGAAGGTACGCGGTTCAGCTCTGGCCAGTCTCATCCCTGCCAGTTCGATGAGACTGATTCTCATTCTGATATAAATTG
The DNA here is from genome assembly GCA_049593795.1 of Solirubrobacterales bacterium. GTDB lineage: Bacteria > Actinomycetota > Thermoleophilia > Solirubrobacterales > 70-9 > 67-14. The sequence continues at coordinate 3,962 of JBAWHK010000136.1, read as the reverse complement.
ACCGGTCCACGTCCTCCACCGGAGTCAATTTTGTTCGAGCCGTTCGCTTTGCCTTATGTCCAGGAAGGTCTCATCGAGATCCTTCTGCTTTCTGTCGCCGCTGGCCTGGTTGGTTCCTGGGTGGTGCTTCGTGGCCTTTCGTTCTATTCACATGCGATCGGTACCGCGGCTTTTCCCGGACTGGTCCTGGCTGACGGGCTCAGCTTCTCCCCCGCCCTCGGCGCCTTCGGCATGGCCGGAATATTCACCGCGCTCTCTGCCCTGGTCAGCCGATCGAAACGGACAGCCAACGACAGCGTCACTGCGCTGGTCCTGGTTTCGTGTCTGGCGGCCGGCGTGATCCTGGCCAGCGATGTCTTCAATTCGGGCGCAAACATCGACACCCTGCTTTTCGGCTCCCTGCTCGCGATCGGACCGAATGACCTCTGGCTGGCCGGCGGATCCGCGCTGCTCGCGATCGTGGTGACCCGCCTCTGCGCCACTCATTGGCTGGCAAAAGGGTTCGATGAAGAATCAGCGGCGAACCTGAAGTCCGGTTCGGTCTGGTTCGATGTGGCCCTGCTCGGAGTTGTCGCGATCACGGTCACCGCCTCGCTAAGCGCGGTCGGCGCCCTGCTCGTATCGGCCCTGATCGTGATTCCCGCGGCAACAGTCCGGATGCTCACCCATCGGATCGTGACCCTCCAGGTCGGAACGGTCCTGCTGGTCGCCGCCGAAGGAACCGTGGGACTGTGGCTTTCAGTGAAACTGAACGCCCCGCCCGGGGCAACGATCGCGGTTGTGAGCGGCACGGCATTCGCCTTGGTCCTGATCGTCCGGCAGGTCAGAAAGTCCCGGCCGGTAGCCCTCGCTGCGGCCGCTGTCGCCCTGCTGGTCTTTGCTGCCGGATGTGGAAGTACCGCCAGCGAAAACGACAAGTTGAACGTCGTGGCCACCACCACCCAGATCGCCGACCTGGCCGGGAACGTGGGTGGAGGCCAGATCAACCTGACCCGGATCCTCCAGCCGAACACCGACCCCCATGACTACGAGCCGCGTCCGTCTGACGTTGAGGCGGTAGTCGACGCCGACATCGTGTTCATGAGCGGAGGCCACCTCGACGAGTGGACCGATGGCCTGATCAGCGACAGCGGCAGCAACGCCGTCGTGGTTGACCTGAGCTCCGGACTGCCAGTTGCTCTCCATGGCGACGAAGACCACGATCACGAAGGTGAGGATCACGAGGGCGAAGAAATAGATCCACACTGGTGGCAGGACCCGGTGAATGTAAAGGCCGCGGTCGACGAGATCGAGAGCACCCTGGTCGAAACTGACCCCGGGCACGAAGCCGCATACAAGGCCAATGCGAAGGCCTACCAGGCCCAGCTGTCCAGCCTTGACCGGTCGATCGCCAGGTGTTTCGATTCCGTCCCCGCGAACCAGCGCAAAATTGTCACCGACCACGATGCCTTCAACTATCTGGCGTCCCGGTACGGGATTGAAGTTGTCGGAGCGGTGATTCCCGCCCTGACCACCCAGGCCCAGCCCTCGGCCGGCGACCTCGCCGAGCTCGAGCGGACGATCAGGCAAGAAAACGTGAAGGCCATTTTCCCCGAAAGTTCAGTGTCGAAGAAGCTCGCCGATGCGCTTGCTGGCGACACGGGCACCACCACCGAATACGAGCTTCATGGAGACACCCTCGGACCCGATGGTTCTGATGCCTCGACTTACATCAAGATGATGCAGGCAAACACAAACAGCCTGATGCTCGGGTTGACCGGAGGTGAACGTGGCTGCCAGTTCAACTGATCCTGCCCGCCACTTCGTCGTGGCCGACGGCCTCGCGGTCGGCTATGAAGGACGAATCGTCCTGGACGGCCTTGATTTCCGGATTTCCCCGGGAATGAAAGTCGGTTTGCTGGGGCCGAATGGTGGCGGCAAGACCACCCTGTTCCGGGCCTTGCTCGGCCAGATACAGCCGCTCGACGGCAGCCTTTCGGTTGACGCGTCCTGCGCCACGGTGCCGCAGTCGGATCGTTCGCGCCTTGACTATCCGGTTACCTGCCTTGATGTGGCCACAATGGGCGCGCTTTCACGTCTGCCGTGGTGGAAACGGCCGGGACGCCGGGATCGCGAGAAGGCCTTTGCGGCTTTGGAGACCGTCGGCCTCGCCGAACGATCGAAGGACGGCTTCGGCGATCTTTCCGGCGGCCAGCGCCAGAGGGTCCTTATTGCCCGTGCCCTCACCGCCGACGCCGAACTTTTACTGCTTGACGAGCCTTACACCGGGCTTGATTCAACCAGCGCCGCTCGTCTGGACCGGCTGATCAATGATCTGGCTGTGCGTGGCTGTTCGGTGATGATCGCCACCCATGACGTCGATCAGGCCCGGGTCTGGGATCAGGTCCTCTGCCTGAACGGCCGGCAGATCGCTTTTGGCCATCCACAACCGACTCTCAGCCGGGAAGTGCTCGAAGCGACCTATGGCGGGCATATCGTCGAAATCCCCGGCCAGCCCGGCCAGGGCCTTTTGCCTGCCCATCATTGTGACCACGAGCATGAGGGCGATCATTGATCGACTGGGTCACCGAGCCGCTTTCCTACGGCACCACCCTGCGCGCCCTGGTGGAAATCACGGTGCTGGGCGTGGTCAGCGGCGCAATCGGCTGCTGGATCGTGCTTTACGAACTTTCGTATAGCGCCGAATCCCTCGCCCACGGGCTATTTCCCGGCCTGGTGATCGCCGCCCTGATCGGAGCCCCGTTGCTGCTTGGTGGCGCGATCGGTGTTCTGCTCGCCGCCTTGCTGGTCGTCCTGGCTTCCCGCCTTGCCGATGAGTCTGCCGATACGGCGATTGCCGTGGTGATCACCACCCTGTTCGGGGCCGGTGTACTGCTAGCTCTTTCTCCTTCGAGCCCGCCGGGGATCCAGGAACTGCTTTTCGGTGATCTGCTCGGCGCTTCGACCACCGACATTCTGCTTGCGGCCGGGGTCGGAACGGCTGTGCTCGCGGTTCTTTGGGTGCTCCATGACCGTCTTCTGGCGATCGGGTTTGACAGTGATTCCGGGCCGGCCCTCGGGATTTCGGTGGGTTCCCTCAACGTGATTCTGCTGGCCCTGGTTTCCCTGACGATCCTGGTTTCGGTCCAGGGACTGGGAAATTTGCTGGTCGCAGCGATCCTGGTCGGCCCGGCCGCTGCCGCCCGGCTGGTTACCCGCCAGATCCGGCCGATGATGGCGATCGCCGCCTTGATTGCGGTGGTCGCCGGTTTTTGCGGCATCTACGCCTCCTTTTACCTGGGCACCGCGGCCGGGGCTTCAGTCGTGATCGCGCTTGTTGCCTGTTACCTCGCTGCGGCCGCGACGTCAGCGCTTCAGGGCCGGCTGGGCAGAAGACCTGAGGCTGGCTGATGGCCCACCGCCACGATCCCGATCCAACCTGGGAAGAGCACGCGCTGAAGGAGCTGTCGGACGCCGGGTTTCACAATGGTGCCTCCCGTCGCCGGGTTATCGAAATGCTGGGTGGCCAGGAGTGCGCGATAACCGCCCTGGACCTTGACGACCGGCTCGATGGCGTTGGCCGGGCCACGGTGTATCGCGCCCTGGAACAGATGGAAGACCTGGGCCTGGTCCAGAAGATCGACATGGGCGGCGAGTCGGCCGGCTACGAGAAGGTCGATCCCGAGGGACACCACCACCATCACATCGTCTGTACCGATTGCGGGAAGGTGATCCCGTTCGAGGATTTCGCCCTGGAGAAGGCGATCCACGCGATCTCAAAGCGGGACGGGTTCACGATCCAGTCCCATGACATAACCCTCAGGGGAACCTGCGAAAGGTGCACCTGAAAGCCCGACCACCCGCCTGGCCGCCTGAGAGGCGGCCTTTCGAAGCTCGCAGCCTCAGATGCAGGGCAACATCCCTATTCCCACTCAATCGTGCCTGGCGGCTTCGAAGTGATGTCGTAGGCGACCCGGTTAACT
>JBAWHK010000135.1:0-7110 GCA_049593795.1 Solirubrobacterales bacterium | reverse complement strand
GTTCGATTGAATCGGCCAGGCCGGAAGAATTGATTTCGATTGCCGCGCCCATCACCCAGACGTCTTCGGTGGCGGTTTCGAAACGGACCGGCATATCGGTCCGCATGCGCTCGATTGCCTGTTCCATCTTCACCCCGAGCACACTGGTGCGGGGTCCGGTCATGCCGACGTCGGAGATGAAAGCGGTCCCGCCGGGCAGGACCCGGCCGTCGGCGGTCGGCACATGGGTGTGGGTTCCGCAGACCGCGGCGACCTGACCGTCCAGGTACCAGCCGAGCGCGACTTTCTCCGAGGTGACCTCGGCGTGGAAATCAACGAAGATCGCATCCGCCTGGCCATCGAGTTCGGCAACGAGTGCATCGGCTTCGTCGAAAGGTGAGCGGGCGGCGCGAAGTCCAACCGTTCCACTGAGGTTGACGATCGCGACCCGCATGTCGTCGGGCCCGGCTTCGACGATTACGTGACCCTTGCCCGGGTTCGCCTTGCGGTAATTGGCTGGCCGGATCACCCGTTCGGCGTTGTCGAGGAACTCGTAGGCATCGCGATGCCGGTAGCTGTGGTTGCCGAGGGTGATCACATCGGCCCCGTTGTCAAAAAGGTTGCGGGCGGTTTTCTCGGTGATGCCCATGCCACCAGCGGCGTTCTCGCCGTTGACCACAGTCAGGTCCGGAACGAAACGTTCTTTCAGTCCGGGCATCGCGGCGGCCAGCCCGCGGCGTCCGGGACTGCCGACCACATCTCCGATGAAAAGCAGCTTCATGCCGGCGACTTTACTGGCAGCGGGTCGATCCACCGGATCGCATACGGTTCGCGCCTGATGCCCGACGTTCCACCCGAAAAGGCTTTGCTCGCGACCAGCCTCGTGAAACGTTTCGGTGACCGTACCGCCCTGGACGGAATCCGCTTCGAGGCAGGTGCCGGAGAAGTCGTCGCGGTAATCGGCCCGAATGGTGCCGGCAAGACCACCCTGTTGAGCATCCTTGCCGGAATCGCCGAACCGGACGAAGGCAAAGTCGAAGCTTCCGGTGGTGGTGTCGGCTGGGTTCCCCAGCAGGCAGCGCTTTACCGGCGGCTGACCGTGGCCGAAAACCTGCTGCTCTTCGCCCGTCTCCAGGGACATCAGGAACCGGCCGCGAGAGTCGAAGAAATGCTTGACCTGACCGGACTGGGGGACCGTCGCGGCGATCAGGTGCGCAGCCTTTCTGGCGGCAACCAGCAACGGATCAACATTGCGATCGGGCTGATGGCCAACCCGTCGGTGCTGCTGCTCGACGAACCTAGCGTCGGACTTGACCCGGCCCAGCGAGCCCGGCTCTGGCAGTTCATCCTGGGGCTGGTCGCGGAAGGGACCGCGGTCGTTTTCTCCACCCACGACATTCAGGAAGCTGAGCGTTACGCCGAACGGATCTTTGTGGTGGCCGACGGCAAAGGGGTGTTCGATGGCACCGCAACCGAATTGCGCGACGCGGTGGTCACATCCGGGGAGAGGGACTCGGATCTCGAGACTTCCTTCCTTGATTTCCTCGGGAAATCGGGCCGCTGATGCGCTGGCTGCTGCTCAAAGACCTGCAGATCCTGAAACGTTCGCCAATCCAGCTTGCTCTGCTTGTGGTTTACCCGATCGCGATCGCCTTGCTGGTCGGCTTTGCCTTGACTCGCGGACCGGAGCAGTCCACGGTCGCCCTCTACAACGCGATGCCGGAAGGCTCAGCCCTTGGCTTCGGCGGCGAGGAACTGGACGGAGACGAAATCCGCGACCAGCTTTGTGAACGGGTTGACTGCATCGAAGCGGAAAGCACCGAAGAAGCCTCGGATCTGGTCGAAGCGGGTGACGCAACCGCGGCGGTGATCGTGCCGGAAGACCTCGGCGACAAGATCGCTTCGCTGGCTTCGCTCAGTCCGCAGACCCCTGAGATCAACATCGTGGTCAACGGATCAAGTGCCGTTGAAAACGAAATCGTTGACGACCGGATCGACGCGATGCTGGCCGAAGCGAATCAGTTGATCGCCGAACGACTGGCCGAAGGGGCGAGACAGTACCTCGACCTGATCCTCGAAGGGGGCAACTTCAGCCTGCTCGGGCAGGACATCGAAGTGCTCGGCCTGAAAAAGAGCGAACAGGTACTTACCGAGATCCGGGGTAGCGTCAAGGATCCGGCTGAACGGGCAAAACTGGAATCGGCGATCCGCTTCGCTGGACTCGCCACCGAAAACCTTGATCTCGCCGGCCCGATCCTGACCGCGATCGCCGAACCGATCCAGGCCAACAAAACCGAGGTTGGTGATGAAGCACCGGGCCTTGACACCTTTGCTGTTGCGGTCACGGCCACCTTCGCCCTGATGTTCGTGACCGTGCTGCTGGTAGCCGGATCGGTCGCACTCGAAAAGGAGGAGAACGCATTCGCCAGGCTGACCGCCGGACTGGTCAGTCGCGGCCAGATCCTTGCGGGCAAACTGGGTCTTGGCACAGTCGTCGGCCTCGGGGTACTGGTGATTCTGCTCGCCGGGCTCTCGGTTTTCGTTCCCATTCAGTGGGGCCGGGCACCAATCTGGCTTCTCGCCGGGCTTCTGGGTGCGGCCGCTTTCGCCGCGGTCGGTGCGGCACTGGGCGCAGCAACCCGTGAAGTCCGGGCGGCGACCCTGGCCGCGGTAATGATCTGTCTGCCTTTCGCCCTGCTTTCGCTGATTCCCGACGACGCGGTCGGGCCGGCGATCGAAACCGTGATCAGTGTGGTCACCGCGTTGTTCCCATTCCGGCCCGCGCTTGACGCCCTGACCGGCGGGCTGGAGCTGTCCGGCCCGTCGCTCTGGCAACCGATGCTTCACCTGCTGATCCTGGTCGGCGCTTATGGCACTCTCGCCCGATTGGCCCTGCGCCGGTTCTGAACCGGCAAGCCGCTTCTGGCGCGGCGAACAATCCGGCTCCCTAGACTGAGCCAGTATGAGTTTTCCCGCTACCCGCCTGCGTCGTCTCCGCCGGACCCCGTCTTTACGCGGACTTGTCCGGGAGACAGACCTGTCGCCAAGCGATCTGGTCCAGCCGCTCTTCGTTACTGCCGGCACGGGAGTGCGGGAGGAAATCGCGGCGATGCCGGGCATGTCCCGGTTCTCGATAACCGAACTTGTGGCCGAAGCCGGAGAAGTCCAGGCGGCAGGGGTTCCGGCCGTGCTGCTTTTCGGCATTCCCGGAGAAAAGGACGAGGCCGGATCAGGAGCGTATGACGAAGAAGGAATCGTCCAGATGGCGGTTCGTGCGATCAAGGAAGCCCATCCGGACCTGATCGTGATCACTGATGTCTGCCTTTGCGAATACACATCCCATGGGCAGTGCGGATTCATCCGGGATGGCGAAGTCGACAATGACCTGACCGTTGAGCTGCTCGCGAAAACCGCTATCTCGCATGCCGAGGCCGGGGCGGACATCGTTGCGCCCAGCGACATGATGGACGGAAGGGTCGGCTCGATCCGGCATCAACTCGACGAAGAAGGCCATCCGGACGTGGCGATCCTTTCTTATGCTGCCAAATATTCGTCGGCTTTCTACGGGCCCTTTCGTGAAGCGGCCGATTCCGCGCCGTCCTTCGGGGACCGTCACGGCTACCAGATGGATCCGGCCAACGCCGATGAAGCCGTGCGTGAAGCGAAGCTGGACCTGGAAGAAGGCGCGGATGCGCTGATGGTCAAGCCAGCCAGCCATTACCTCGACATCGTCAGTCGCATCAAGAAGGAAACCGGTGCGCCGGTAGCCGCCTACCAGGTGTCAGGCGAATACTCCATGCTGAAAGCGGCCGGAGCCAACGGCTGGATCGATGAGCAACGCGCCGCAACCGAAGCCCTTGTCTCGATGAGACGGGCCGGGGCGGACTTCATTGTCACCTACTACGCCAAGGAGGCAGCATTGTGGCTGGCCTGAGCAGATCCGCACCATCAGCACCAAAACTGAAGGTTCGTGCGCGCAAGGATGGTGCCGCCATCGCCCTTGACGATGTCGACAAGAAACTGATGAACGTCCTGCAGTCCGGATTCCCCCTGATCCGCGAGCCCTATGCGGCAATGGCGGGGGAAACAGGCATTTCGCTGTCCGAAACCCTCGAACGGACCAATCGCCTGCTCAACAACCGGATCATTCGTGAGATCACACCGATTTTCGATACGCGAGCCCTCGGCTACAGCTCGATGCTGGTCGCGGCAAAGGTTGATTCGGAGAACCCGCAGCGGGCCGCTGCCGTGGTCAACGCCCATCCCGGCGTTTCACACAACTATCTGAGGAACCACGACTTCAATCTCTGGTTCACGATCGCGACCCCGCCAGATTCACGGCTCGGCCTGGAACTGTCGCTGGAGAAACTGATGGAAGAAGCCGGCGCGGAATCGATGCGCCAGCTGCCGACCCTCACTCTCTTCAAGATCAACATGAACCTGGAGATGGAGGGCGGAACCGATGCCCTTTCAAAACAGGTCGAAGCCGTACCCCCGCGCGAAATCGAAGCACAGCCTTACGACGAACGCGACATCGCGGTGATCAAAGCGCTTCAGGGCCCGATGGACGCCATTCCGCGGCCGTTCGACGCTGCGGCGGAAGAGGTTGGCATGAGCGTGGATGACTTCCTTGCCCATCTCGAAGGGATGAAGGAACGCCACCTGTTGCGCCGGGTTGCGGCGATTCTCTTCCACCGGCGAGCCGGATTCTCGGCGAACGGCATGGGGGTCTGGAAGGTTCCGGAAGAAGACATCCTCACGGTTGGCAAACGCATGGCTTCCTACCGCGGCGTTTCGCACTGTTACCAGCGGCCGACCTATGAAGATTGGCCCTACAGTGTTTTCACGATGGCCCACGGACGTTCCAAAGAAGAGTGCGACGCGATCCTCGATTCAATCGCCGAAGATTGCGGCATGGGACCGGACGACCGTTCCACGCTCTATTCCTCGACCGAATACAAAAAGATCCGACTGCGTTATTTCACCGACGATTACCGGCTCTGGGAAGAGTCACATGGCGCCTGAGGCGTCATCGACCGACCGGCGCAGCCCCGATTCCATGGAACTTTTCGATCGTGCCCAACGGGTACTTCCCGGCGGGGTTAACAGTCCGGTTCGCGCGATGCGGCAGATCGGGCGCGACCCGATCTTTCTGGCGAGCGGCCAGGGTCCGTATGTGACCGATCGTGATGGCAACACCTATATCGACTGGATCTCATCCTGGGGCCCGTTGATTCTTGGTCATGCCAATCCGGCAGTGATTGCTGCGGTGACAACTGCTGCCACCCGGGGGACCACCTTCGGGGCCGCTACCGAAGCCGAAGTTGAGCTTGCCGAAGAAGTGGTCAGTCGAATGGGGTCGCTCGAAATGATCCGGATGACCAGTTCAGGGACTGAAGCGGCGATGAGCGCCGCCCGTCTCGCCCGCGCCGTCACCGGACGCGACGTCCTGGTCAAGTTCTCCGGCGGATATCACGGGCATAGCGACGGATTGCTGGCTGATGCCGGTTCCGGGGTGGCGACACTGGCCGTTCCTTCGGGCCCCGGGGTGCCGGCCGCCCAGGCCGCGGGCACCGTGGTGATCCCGTGGAACGACCGTGAAGCGGCCGCCGATGCACTTCAGAAGCATGAGGTCGCGGCTTTGCTGGTCGAACCGGTCGCCGCGAACATGGGCCTTGTTCCCCCGGCCGACGGTTACCTCGAATTTTTGCGGGATCAGACCCGTGAAAACGGCGCGATGCTCATTTTCGACGAAGTGATCACCGGGTTCCGGGTTGCCCGTGGCGGAGCCCAGGAGCTTTACGGGATAGATCCCGACCTGACAGTGATGGGCAAAGTCATCGGCGGCGGCTTGCCCGCCGCCGCTTTCGGTGGTCCGCGTGAATACATGGAGCGCATCGCTCCGGCGGGTGACGTCTACCAGGCAGGGACACTGTCCGGCAATCCGCTGGCGGTCGCGGCCGGTCTCGCCACGCTCAGCCAGCTGGACAGCGATGCTTACGTCCGTCTGGGACAGCTGACTGACCGCCTCACCCGAGGACTCGAAACCCTGGCGAAGGACCTTCCGCTTCAGGTCGCTTCGGCTCCAGGACTGGTAACCCTGTTCTTTCGGGAAAGCCCGGTGGAGAACTTCGCTGATGCAACCGACACCGATCTCGAAACCCACGCCCGGTTCTGCCGGGGGATGCTTGACCGTGGTGTTTACCTGCCGCCAGCCCAGTTCGAAGCCTGGTTCGTTTCGCTGGCCCACGACGACGCCTTGATCGACGAAACCCTGGAAGCCACCAGGCTCACCCTTGAGGAGATCCTTTGAGTGCCGCTGATGCGTTACTGAAACTCAGCCGGACAGTTGACGCCGAAGGCGAACCACTTTCGTCCCACGTAAACACCCGGCCGGGATCCGATCCGGCCCTCGGGGAGCTGGTCGCCGCCGGCCCCCGGACGAGCGGTTCACCCGCCGAGTACGCCTTCGTCGTCGAGGCCGTCCGCGAGGGTTATCTCTGCCATTACGGAACCCCCCGGATACTGCACGGAGCCGACGCCGATCTCACCCTTCTGGCCGGCGATCTCTTCTACGCGATCGGGATCAACGGACTCGCTGCACTGAATGACCCGGAATCCGTAGGAATTTTGTCGGATTTGATCCGGGTCGCGGCGGAGCTCCGGGCGGAAGATCGAACCGAAGCGGCCGAAGCTCTCTGGCTGGCTCAACTCTTGGCTTTGTCATGCGGAATTGACGATGATCTGGCCGAAAGGATCGTCGCGCTGGAGCGGCGAGAAAACGGATCGCTTGAAGGTCTGAAAGAGTGGTCAGAGAACACAGCTGAAAGTAACGGTCTGGGGCGACGGTTCGTGTCCGCGCGTAACGCAATAGACTTCCAGCCCACCAATCTCTAGTTCCTTGTCCGACTCGCAAAACAAAAACCTCTCCGCGGAGGATCGTCCCCGCACGAAGCTCCCAGAAGCTCAGCCTCGCGGCTACTTCGAGGGCGAGTCGATGACCCGTCGCAAGGTCTTCACGGTGGCCAGCCAGGCCCTCGGAGGACTCGCCGGCGCGGCCGTCGTGCTTCCGGTTGTCGGTTTCGCCCTGGCCCCGGTCTTCACCCGCGGTGAAGAACGCTGGGAAGCGGT
>JBAWHK010000134.1:0-2372 GCA_049593795.1 Solirubrobacterales bacterium | reverse complement strand
AACGAAAGTCCGCGAGAGCGACCTCGTATACCGAGACACGGCCCTGGGCCACATATCTGATGATTCTGGTCCCGGCAATCGTGATGCTGGTTCGGGTAGCCAGCGATTTCAGCCTCGGCGGATTTGGCGCCCTGGTCGTTCCTCTCGAATCCGAGTGGTGGCGTTTCCTCACCGCTCCTTACATCTATGACAGCGTCGGTTATCTCTTTGCCGTGGCTCTCGCCGTCGTGATTTTCGTGCCGAAACTCGAGCGCCGGCTCGGATCGATCCCGGTTTTCATCCTCCTTGCCGCCTGTGGATCGCTGGGCATGCTTGCGGCTTACGGGGTTGAGGACCAGCGAGGCGTTCTTGATTTCATCGGCGGGGGCAACGGCATTGCGCTGGGGGCAATCGCCGCCTGGTACGTGGTTGAACGCCATGAGACCGCCGACTTCGAGGACGAAAAGCCGGACATCATCGGAATTCTTGTTTGCGTCGCCGTGATCCTGCTGCTGCCGCTCGTGGTTCCGACCGCGAACGTTTGGAGCGCACTTGCGGGCGGGGCGGTCGGAGCCCTGGCCGGACTTGCGGCTACCTTGGTCAGGCGATGAGCGAAAACTATTCAGAAGAAGAACTGAAAAAGGCCGTCGAACGGCTCTCCGATCCGGCAGCATTCGAGGATGCCGAAAGGGTGATTGCCACCGTTGCGCCGGACCTTCAGGGGGTGCTCGTCACTGCCCTTGGCACCGGCGGCTGGTTTGGCGAGTCGCTCCAGTCGGAGACGCTGAAGGCCGCGACGGTCCCGGATGAAGAGGAGCGTCTCGAAGCGGTGCGGGCCCTGCTATCGGAAGAAACCCATCTCGGGATGATGGTTGGGGTTGCCGTTGGCTGGGCACTCAGAACGGAACTTGCCGAAAACGACGAACCTGATCAAGGAGATGATTGAACATGGAACTTCGGTACCACGGGCATTCCTGCTTCGAACTGATTGACGGTGAAACAACCGTGCTGGTCGATCCTTTTCTCGCTCCGAACAACCCGCTGGCAACCGCGACAGCCGACGACGTGGATCCGACCCACATCGCCCTGACCCACGGTCACGCCGACCATGTCGCCGACGCGGTCGCTGTCGCCAAGCGCACCAACGCCGAATGCGTGGCGATGGTTGAGCTGGCCAACTGGCTCGAAGAAAACGGTGTCGAGAACGTGAGCGACCCCAATCTTGGTGGCACCGTCCGCTTCGACTGGGGCTCGGTCAAGCTGGTTCCGGCCTGGCACACCAACACGATCCCCGGGTCGGGCGAGCGTCCGTTCAGCGCCGAACTGGGAACCCCGATCGGTGTGCCCGCAGGCCTGGTCTTCGAAATTGGTGGTCTGACCGTTTACGACGCTGGAGACACCTGCCTTTTCGGTGACATGGAACTGATCGGCCGGCGCCACGGGGTTGACCTGGCGTTGCTTCCGATCGGGGGCCACTACACGATGGATCGTGAAGACGCTGCTTATGCGGCGAAGTTGATCGGGGCGAAACGGGTGATTCCGATTCACTACAACACGTTTCCTGCCATCGAGACCGAGGTTGCGGCTTTTGCTGATGACCTCACCAATCACGGCATCGAAGCCTTGATCGTCCAGCCGGGCGAAACCATTTCGCTCTGATTCCCGGTGCTTAACTGTCGATGGGCGCCAATGGCGCCCTTCGACATGATTTCTATTGGCCGGGATCAGCCCTGCGGGGTGCTCGGGATCTGACCTGCCGGGACGCCAGGTGCCGGGGCAGGCTCAGGCACAGGAGCCGGTGCCGGAGCTGGCGACGGGTTGGAAGGGGTGGGCGCGGCCGGCTGCTGCGCTACCGGCGGGGCCGGGTTGGCCGGAGCCTGCGGTTTCGTGCCGATCTGGCCTGACTCGATCGGAGCTGAAGGATCGACCGGGGCATGTTCGGTCGGGACATCCACGACTTCACCGGACACACAGCTGTCACCGACACACTCAGCAGGCTTTTCCTGGGCCAGCGGATGGGTCGGGGTTTCCGCGATCGGATCGGTGGTTTCTTCAGGAACTGTCGGGGTCACATCGGCGACGGGTTCGGTCACTACCGGTTCAACCACCGCCTGCTCGACTTCAACCACTTCTTCGGTGACCGGCGGGATCGCAACAACACGTTCCGGGGTCTTGGTTTTCACCGGGGGAGCGATCGCAACGGTCTTGCTCGGCGTGTTGATGCCTTCAGTGACCGGGGTGGTGGCGACGTTGTTCTTGACTTCGACGGCACCGGCGGTGATCACGGCGGCGGTAACGACACCAGCGAGGGCTTTGACACCGACTGCGCTGCCAACCGCACCAAGGCCTGAAGCTGCGCTGCCGGCACCGATTGCGGTGGCGGTCGCGGCGGC
>JBAWHK010000133.1:0-1995 GCA_049593795.1 Solirubrobacterales bacterium | reverse complement strand
TAGAGCTGGCCGCCGGCATCGCCGCCAACGCACCGCTGTCGATGAAAGGCAACAAGCAGGCAATCAACACCCTGCTGGCCAACCCCGAACTCTCCGAAGAGCAGATCACCGAACTCGTGGAGCTACGAGAATCCTGCTTCGCTTCGGATGATTTCTTCGAAGGCATCACCGCTTTCGGCGAGAAACGCAAACCGCGCTGGACCGGCCGCTGACCGCAGCCCTCCGGTAGAAAGTTTCAGCCGGGGAAGGTCGATCGCAACGCGAGGATCCGCCCGACTGATTTCTCGAAAGCGGCCCGTTTCAGCTTCCCGCTCTTCAGCCGCTTCGCCAGGGCATCTTCGCCCTTGAGTGCTTCACCGAGGCTGCCGAAAAGGAGGATGTCCATACCGGCTTTCGCCGCGACGATCGACACCTTCTTCGACGAACCGAAACTCTGGGCCGCAACCGCTTCGAGCGAATCGGTGATGGTCACGCCATCAAAACCCAGACGATCCCGCAATTCACCCTGAACCACCTTGCTCTCGAAAGCCGCCGGCTTCCGGCCCAGAGCCGGATAGATCGCGGTGCCAACCATGACCAGCCTGCCACCCGATTTGATGAACGGCCGGTAGGGAGCTTCGTCGACCTTCCGCAGCGCCGCCTTTGACAGCCGGATCGTCTGAACGGCGTCGTCAGTGTTCAGCTTGACGGCACCCAGGCCCGGAAAGTGTTTAGCGGTCGCCGCCACCCCGTTTGCCTGAAGCCCTTTCGCGAAAGAAATCGCGGTCTGTGAAACCTTCGCGGCTGTACTGCCGAAACCACGGTCGTCGCTGGCGATGTTGCCGCCCGGCCGGGCCACGTCAAGCACCGGGGCAAGGTTGACGTTGATCCCGGCGTTACGCAGGTTACGGCCGGTGAGCCTGCCCTGATTCCGGGAAAAGGACGGGCCCCGGCTGCCCATGACTTCAGCCGAAACAGTCGGTGCGCCGGAGAGCCGTTTGACCAGCCCTCCCTCCTGGTCGATCATGATCGGCAAGGGGAACTTCCGCAGCTGGCGTGGCCTTTTGATTCGCCGGAGCTGGCTGGTGACCGACCTCGCGATCGCGCGGGTTGGAACGTTGTCGGCAAAAAGAATCGCCCCGCCGATCCGGCCGGTCCTGACCGCACGTTTGAAATCGGCCGGCACCGAAGTCCCGGTGAACCCGGCGACGAAACGCTGACCGGCGACCTGATGATCGGTGAGGCCTTTGGGAACGGTGATTGTCGACGCCGCCCGGCTGGCCGGCACCTGTTCGGAACCGGAACCGACAACAATCCCGAGGGCGAGGGCCAGGCAAGCGAGAATCCCGCCAACCGAGGCGACTTTGATCCGGTTCGCCCTCACCCGGGAACCGGTATCTCCAGGGGTGTGTCTGCTGGATGGCATGAACAGTCCACCCTAACCGGACTCGATCACGTCGATGTTTCCATCCCGGGTTTCCACCCGCAGATCGGCACTCGCAAGTACCTCGGCTACCCCGTCGATGTCGGTTGGCATCTTCGGTGCGTTCAGCACCAGACGGGCTACATCACCGCGAACTGACTTGGCCATGTGCGAAATGACTTTGCGCTGTCCGTCCTTTTCGGTGAATCCACGTACCGGCACGAGGTTCGCCAGCTTCGGCTTCCACACCGACTGGTAAGGGCCGGAACGCATGTCCAGCACGATCTCGCCGGATTCGTCGAAGCCGCTGTCCCGCATCGCGACTTCCACCGGCTTGCGCCAGTAGGCGCCAAGGGCACCGACCCGGGCCAGTCGGGCTTTCATTGAAAGCCGGTAGTACGGAATGCGGTCATCGGGCCGCAGCATCCCCCACATCGCGCTCGCGATCAGCACATGCCGGGCCGCTCGTTCGCTGCCCCGTTTGCCCATCGATCCGAATCCCAGCCGGTCGTAGAGGACACCGGTGTAAACCTCACTTGCCGGGCCTGCCGGTGAGCTCAGGATTTCCGCGTTCCGGGGAATGTCACCAGCGA
>JBAWHK010000132.1:0-11754 GCA_049593795.1 Solirubrobacterales bacterium | reverse complement strand
GGGTCGGTTTAACCGGCTGTGCGGCGGCAAAGTCGACCCGGAGCTGGTGGTGAATCGGGCGAAATCTCCGGGTCGGTTTTACCGCGGCCGCTGCCGCAAAGTCGACCCGGAGCTAACGACGGACCTTGACGGTTTTCCCGGGTGCGTAGACCCGGTGGAAGCCAGTTACCGCGTTTGATCGTGCTAGCAGGCGGGTTTGCTTCCGGATCTTCTTCACCCAGGTGCTGGCCCGGCAGTTGCTTCCGGTGACGATCTTCGATCCGGATTTCTTCCAGACCTTCTTCTTGCCCTTCTTTACCTTGCGTTCGAAAATCACCCGCTGCCAGATTGCTTCAGGACAGGGATAGAGCGTGGCGGTGACCTTCGTTGCTTTGCCCTTTCGGGTTCGCTTGACCTTCTTTGGCCTGGTCTTGATGAAAAGCTTGCGTTTTTTCGTGGTGGTGGTACGGGCTGGGCCGAACGAGATGTCGGTGCCTCTCACGTCAGTTTCATAGGCGCCGTTCTTCGAGTAGTCGCAGACGCCACTCGGGAAGACCTCGTTCAACCGATCGATCTGATTCTGGCTGGGAGTGCCGAAATCTGCCGGGTTCACCGGTTTGGTCTGGCACTTGGCGATGATCGAGTCGAGCGGCGCGCCGGCCTGGTTGATCGGCAGGCTGTGGGGGGAGTAGGTGGTTTCGCATTCGTTGGCGGCCCCGATCGCGGCGACCGCGTTGATCCGGTTGCCGCCGATCCAGCATGCATCTTCGGCACCGACCGGCTTGTTGTTCAGCACCTTCTGGGCTGGACTGGCACTGGAATTGTCGGCTTTGATCGAATCGAGCCAGAGGCCAAGGGTGTCAATCGCCGCGTCCCGCATCGCGTTCGCGTTCTGAGTGCCTTTGGCGCGGAACATGATCTGGTTGCCATGGCCGCCGTTGAAACGGTCGAGGCGGGCCCGGGTGCGGTAGGTATTGACGTACTGGTGGACGTTCGGTTCTTCATCCACATAGACGCGTTCGTCAACTATCGGCACCGAAGCAAACCCGCCGGCTCCCTGCTGGTAGCGGCCGGTTTCGTAAGCGGTCCTGATCGCGGTGGGATCACCGACGCTGCGTTCGGGTGACGGCACCCCATTGAGATCGAAGCCGCCTGCTGCCTGGTTGAGGTCAAGAAACTCATTCAGGCTGATGTCACCGGCCTGGAGTGCCTTGAGTCCGTAGGTAACGCCGACGTTGTCCAACGTCCGGCGGGCGTGTCCGGTGTCCGGATCATTGCCGTAGATGTTCACCATGTTGTCCCAGATGGTGCAGCGCACCCCCAGTGGATTGGTGTTCACGTCAAAAATGACCGAAGCCGGGACCACGCTCTGGTTGCAGCCTTCACTGGCATTGAGCACATCGGCCCCGCTGCTCAGCGGAACGCATCCATCCGGGTCGCTCAGCCCGGAGATGGCTTCCCGCTGGGCATTGCTAAGGGCGGACCCTTCGGCCGTGCTGAAGTAGTTCTTGAGCAGACGGCAGTCCGGGTAGTCCGGGGATGCATTGTCAGGGAAACTGGCGCTCGGGTTGATGCCGTCAAGCAGGCCCGGGTAGTTCTGGCTGATCATCTGGATCTGGATCGAACCACCTGAGCCGCCCTGTCCGGCAGTCCATACCGGCGCCCGGCCAAGGGTCTCAATCACTTTCTCTTTGACCATCGATGTGGTCTCGGCGGAAAGCACGTCGTTGCAGCTGGTGTTCAGGACATTGAGGCTCGAACTGAGCACCGCGTACCCGCGGGACAGTTCCGAATGGTTCAAAGCGTTTGGCACGGTGACGCCCTGTTGGTGGCCGGCCGAGCAGCCGCCGCCGTAGTTGTAGAAGAAGCGGTGGTTCCAGCCGTTTCCGGTGATGCCGTCAGCGGCCAGCACCGCCCAGCGATATACGGCCCGGTTGATCGTGCCCTGCTCGACCCGGACGATGTAGTCGACGGTCTGGCCGGTCCGGGTAGTGGTCTGGGCGAGGTCGGCCGGACGGCTGGTCGGGTCCGCCAGTTCTTTGAAGTCTCCACCAGTAGTGCGGTACCAGTACCTGACTGTGGTCGGGGCCGAGCAGTCTTCGTCCAGTGGCGGCCCCGCGTCGAGCAGTTCGGTTGTGCAGAAATATGGTGTCTGGTGAGGGCCGGAAAAGAGTGGGCCTTCGATCGGGCTGTTGTAAAGGTTCTGGCGGGCAGCGCCTGGCAAGCCACCGGCCCAGGCCGAAATCACGTTGTTGCCGCTGCGAAGCCCGCCGACCAGGCCGATCAGCTTCCGGGAATCATTCGGGTCCGGTTCAAATGCGTTGGTGACAACCTTCCCGTTACGGCGCACTATTACCTTCGCCGGTTTGGTCCCGGAAGGAGCGGTGACCGCGATCAGTGCGTCACCACCAGTGACCCGCTGCGGCTGGCTGGAGAGGACCTCGATCGATATTGAAGCTGCCGTTGCGTTACCGGCGAACACCATCAGCGCAGCCAGGATTGCCAGGGAGAAAGTGGTCAGAGTCCGCTTCAGGTTCATCGGTCTTTCCTGTGCTGATCGAGGGCTTGACTGGTCACTGCTTCAACATTCGAAACACTATGCCTTCGGCAAGTTGCGTAATCCGCCCTGAACTGGGGCTTTGAGCCCGAAAAACAAGAAAGCCCCGCGTTGGCGGGGCTTTCATTCCGAGTGGGCACAACTGGGCTCGAACCAGTGACCTCCACCGTGTCGAGGTGGCGCTCTACCAACTGAGCTATGCGCCCCGGGATCGGGGAGCCTACCAACGGAGCCGGGACCAGTGCTTGGTCGCCACAGCCACCGCAGCGACAGACGTTCCTGCTTGCGTTACTTCTTGCGCTTCTTTGGCTTTTTGACTGGCTTGACCTTGAGTTTCGCTGAAGTTGCCAGCGTCGCTTCGCTTGAGCTGACCGCGAACTTCACGGTCCCGGCGCCCTTGCGATAACGCTTCTTCGTTTTGATCTTCAACTTGACCGTTTGCGAGGAAGCGGCGGCGACGGGGCCAACCTTCAGGCAGGTCTTCTTGCGGGCAAGCCTGGCCGGTGCTTTGGCGCAGACCTTGACTGCTGTCGTGTCGGCGGTGCCGATGTTGTCGAGCCTGACCGCGTATTTCGCTTTCTTCCCGGCCTTCACTTTCGCTGTCTTTGGCTTGAAGACAACGAGATCGGAGACCGGTTCGGGCGGGGCGATCGGGTCGGGAACGCCATTCAGAGTGCGCACGGCACCGATCACGTCACCGGTGCCGAAAAAGTCGACCGCGAGAATGGTCGGCAGCTTGCCGCGTCGGGCTTCACAGGCCCGGGCCCGGTTGACCAGGGCTTCACGGGTATTTACCAGCGCCATCTTTTCGATGTCCGGGGTCACCCCGGTCGTCACCCAGTGGTTCATCAGGAACAGCGGAGAGCCTTCACTGCCGCGATTGGGCTCGCAGGTTTCGTTAAGCAGCGCCGGGTCGGTCAGGCCGCCGGTCGGAAGTTCGGAGGTGGCGACGAAGGTGTAGGGCGTTTCCATGATCGGGCCGTTGTAACCGTTGTGGTACCAGGACACGCTTCCCGGATTGCCCTGCGAGAAAGCCACTACGCGTTTCCCGCTGTCGATCATCTGTCCCAGGGTCGGGAAGTCGGTGACCGATCCGTCGTAGATGTAGGGGAGGAGGCCGCTGCTTTCCACCGCGGTCGCAAAGTCGTCGGGATGGATGTAATCCTCGTTGATGAACATCAGGACTTCGCGTGGATTGGCCACCAGGAAATCCTTGATCCGCTCGAGTTCGGCGGTCAGGTCGACCGAGCCGAGCTGGCAGTAGGCGTGGCACATGAAAGTCTGGGCACCTTCGGAATGACCCTGGGACTTCGGAATGCTGGTGACGGTTCCGTTCGCGTCAGCCTCGCCGTAATAGGTATCGAACAGCAGGGCCCGCACACCCATATCGAGCTGATTCGCGATGTTGTAGGTCTGATTCGGCAGATTCCAGCCGTCTTCCGAACTGGACATCGAATTGTGGGTGCCGGGCAGGACTACGTTGTCGAGGGTGCGCTCGCAAAGCAGAACCGAACCGTTACATGGCTCGTCTGCTGCTGAAGCCGCCACCGGCAACAGCAGAAACAGGCCGAACGCGGCGATCATCCATGCAGAGACTTTCCCTCCCGAGGTGAGCATCACCCGATGATCCCACGAACCTCTAAAGACCGCATACAGAGGCGGTTCAGCTTTCGTCGATCATCGCCACCACCCGGGCCGGGGCACCGCTGCCGCCAACGATCCGCAGGGGCAGGCACGAAACGGTGAAGCCGGTGGCCGGAAGCTGGTCCAGGTTGACCAGTCTTTCGATCTGCGAGTAAGGCAGGTCCATCTGGTGGGCCTGCCAGAAAACTCCTGGCTCCCGGGATTCATTTGCTTCGGCCGCCTGCATCCAGAGCGGACGGTCCCAGCCCCAGGCGTCGATTCCCATCACGCGCACACCACGATCGAAAAGCCACTTCGTCGCGTCGCCGCTGACACCCGGCCCGTGGGCCATGTATTCGGGAGAATCGATCCAGCGGTCGCAACCGGTCCGGACCAGCACGATGTCGAGCGGCTCCAGCTGGTGGCCCGAAGCCGTCAGCGATCTTTCGATGTCGCTGATCTCGATCGCATCCCCGTCCTCGCGGCCGGCGAAGTCAAGTACGACTCCCGGATTGACGAACCATTCGAGGGGCAGCTCATCGATGGTCTGGGCCGGTTTGCCCTGAATCGTCGAGTTGTAGTGGTACGGCGAATCGACGTGGGTTGAGTTGTGGGTTCCGAAACGGGTGAAGAACTCGTTTGCCCAGCCTTCGCCGTCGCGCAGCAACTCCCGGTCGACCCCGAACAACGACTTGATCACCTCGGCCCCTTCCGCGTGATCGCTGAACTCGATCGATGTTTTCAACACATCGGGTGTGTCATCCGGACTGGGCACGATCGGTGAAGACAGGTCGATGAATCTCATGGGCTGACTATACGTCCGTCTCGTAACTACGATGGCGAAATGGGAACAAGCCTGCTTGTGAAAATTGAAGGCTCCGCGATCCGGATCCTGGCCCGCGTTCTTTTCAACCTGCCCGATGGCCTGCTGACCAGAATATTCGGCACCGCGCCGCAGGTTGCTGCCGGCCTGCGCGCCGACGCCTGGGCCCTGTGCCGGCTCACCGACCTGGCTGAAAGCAAAGCGGCAGCGACCGATCCGGTGGCGATGCGGGCCGAAACGGAAATGCTGGCGAAAGCGGTGTCCGACCCGACCACTTTCCCGGTTGAAACAACCGATTTCGATCTCGGTGTCGACGGTTCCCGTCTTCCCGCGAGGCTCTACCGGCCGGCAGTGGCGGTCGAGAACGGTTCGCTGCTGGTCTACTTCCACGGTGGTGGCTGGGTGGTTGGCTCGATTGAGAGTCACGACTGGTCCCTGCGCCGGATGGCTCACCTGGCCGGGACCCGGATACTGGCCGTCGACTACCGCCTCGGGCCCGAGCAGATGTTTCCGGCCGCGCCCGACGATGCCCTCGCGGCATGGGATGCGGTCACGGCGCAGCCCGCCAGGTTCGGTGCGGATCCGGATCTGATCGCGGTCGGCGGTGACAGTGCCGGTGGCAACCTGGCCGCAGTGCTGTGCCAGGACCTCCGGGCAGCCAGCAGGCCACAGCCGGCTTTCCAGGTGCTGATCTATCCGGTGGTTGAGATCGGCGGGACCTGGCCGTCACGCGAAATGTTCGCGACCGGGTATTACCTGACAAGGAGTCGCATGGACTGGTACGACTCGCACTACGTCAGCAGCGAAGATGGCCGTGATGTCAGGGCCTCACCGATCCTGGCGGACGATCTTTCCGGACTGGCCCCGGCGTACATAACGACGGCCCTGGCCGACCCCCTGCGTGACGAAGGTGAGGCTTATGCCCGGCGGCTCGGTGAAGCCGGAGTGAAAGTGACCCTCGACCGTTTTCCGCTGGTCCATGCGTGGTTCAACCAGACGGTTTCGCGCTCGTCCCGTGCGGCCCACGAAGTGCTGGCCAGACGGGTCGGGGCGCTCTTTCAGTCAGCCGGGACCGAGGACCTGTCCTGAAGCCGCTGGTCGTACATCCGGTTGTCAGCGAGTTTCAACAGTGAAGTGATGTCGGATGTGCCAGCTTCGGAACTGGACGCAAGGCCGATCGTGATGCTGCCGTCCGGTTCAATCTCGGCAATCCTGGAGTTGACCAAAGTCCGGATCGAAGATCCATCCGGTGCTGGCCCGAACCCGACAACCACGAACTCGTCGCCACCCCAGCGGGCAGTGAGGCTTCCCTCCGGCGTCGATTCAACGAGTGCCCGGGCGACGATACGCAGCACTTCGTCGCCGTGGTCATGGCCGTTCACGTCATTGATCCGTTTGAAACGGTCAACATCGACAAACGCACACCAGGCCGGCTCGCTTCCGTAAGGGAGATCTCCCCGGCGCCGGTGCTGTCGGGCTTTCAGCAGGCCTTCCCGGTTCAGGACCCCGGTCAGCGGATCGTGGCTTGCGCTCGCCTGGAGGTCCCGGTTCAGGGCGGTGACCCGGCGGCGTTCGATCAGGAAGAGCAGCAGGATCGCTCCGGCTGTCACCGCGCCAAGGAGCATCAGGACGTAAGTGTCGAAAACGAAAGTGTTCGCCAGGCCAGCGTCGCTGATCACGATGATCCAGACGATCAGCATGGCGCTGATGAAGACGATGAAGGCAGACCACCGCCGTAGTGAAACCCCTCCGGCAACCATGATCACCATCGAATAGCCGCAGACCTGCCACCACGGGTCAACCCCGAGCACACCGCCATAGATCGTGTTCGCATATGTGGTCAGCAGACCGGCCACCACAATCACTTCGATGGTCGTGACCGGCAGGTTTCGTTTCCGGACCAGAATCGTGACCAGGGCCCCGAGCACGAGCGCGGTCACCGCACAGCCCCCGAAATAACGGAGCGGATGGAGGTTCTCCGGATCGATCAGGGCCGCCAGCCCGATCAGCACCGTGACCCCTCCAGCTACGGAAAGGGTTACCAGCACCCTGATCAGGTGATATCGGAGACTGATTGCTTCGGGGGATTCGCCGCCCGGGGGGCGACTCCAGAAAATGCCGCTGCGGTCCACCGCCTAAATATAGGCACGACGGCCGGTCAGACCGATCGCGCCGAGTCAGCCCGGTGATGAATACGATGGATGAATGCCGAACGCCGAATCAATAACCGTCAGCCTGCCCGATGGAACGCCGCTGGAACTTGCCGCGGGCGCGACCGGGACGGATGCCGCGATGGCAATCGGCGAAGGCCTTGCCCGGGCGGCACTGGCAATCAAGGTGGAAGACCAGATCCGTGACCTGAGCGCACCGGTGGCCGATGGCGAAGAGATCTCGATAATCACCCAGCGTGACCCGGAAGGTCTCGAGATCATCCGACATGATGCGGCCCACGTGATGGCGACCGCGGTCCAGGAGCTCTATCCCGGAACCAAGGTCACGATCGGGCCGGCGATCGAAGCTGGTTTCTACTACGACTTCCTGTTTCCCGAAGACGTGAAGATCACCGACGCGGAACTGCCGGCGATCGAAGCAGCAATGAAGAAACACATCAAGGCGAACGAGAAGTTCGAGCGCCGTGACGTGCCGGTCGCGGAAGCGATCGAGATTTTCAGGGAGCAGGACGAGAACTTCAAGGTCGAACTGATCGAGGACCTGATCACCAATGAAGGCGCCGAAACGGTTTCGCTCTACCGCAACGGACCATTCGAGGATCTCTGCCGCGGACCGCACGGCCCCGGCACCAAGAAGATCAAGGTGATCAAGCTGAACTCGGTTGCCGGTTCCTACTGGCGAGGCGACGAGAACCGGGAACAACTGACCCGGATTTATGGCACCGCTTTCTTCAACAAGGAAGACCTGGCCGAATATCTCGAGAAGATCGAGCAGGCGAAGGCGCGTGACCATCGCCGGCTCGGACCGCAACTGAATCTCTTCATGTTGCGCGAAGAGGCGCCCGGCATGCCTTTCTGGCTGCCAAACGGAACCGTCCTGCTCGAATTGATCGAGAAGGAGGTCCGCCAGCAGCTCGATCGTCACGGATATCAGGAGATCGCCACACCTCACGTGATGGATGAAGAGCTGTGGCACCGTTCCGGCCACTGGGAAAACTACGTCGACGACATGTATTTCATGGAGGTTGACGACCGCCGGTTTGCGCTGCGACCGATGAACTGCCCCGGGGCCTGCCTGGTCTACGGCCACGAACGCCATTCCTACCGCGACCTGCCGCTGCGCCTGGCCGAGTTCGGCCGGGTAACGAGGAATGAGCGCGAAGGCGTTCTCCACGGCCTGCTGCGGGTTCGGGCCTTCACCCAGGACGACGCGCACGTTTACTGCACCGAGGACCAGATCGAAAGCGAAGTCGCTGACATCTGCCAGTCGATCGATGAGCTCTACAGCCGGTTCGGATTCAATGACGTCAGCGTCGAGCTTTCGACCCGCCCGGACAAATCCCTGGGCAGCGACGAACTGTGGGAAAAGGCGGAGGCCACCCTGAAGAGGGCACTTGATTCCCAGGATCGCGAATACACGATCAACCCCGGTGACGGTGCCTTTTACGGGCCGAAGATCGACTTCCACGTAACCGACGCCCTCGGTCGTTCCTGGCAGCTCGGCACCTGCCAGCTGGACTTCCAGATGCCGGAACGTTTCGAACTGAGCTTCACCGACAATGAAGATGAACGTCAGCGGCCAGTGATGATTCATCGCGCGCTGCTTGGCTCGATGGAACGTTTTGCCGGAATCCTGATCGAGCATTACGCCGGGCGTTTCCCGGCCTGGCTGGCTCCGGTGCAGGCAATGATCGTGCCAGTGGCCGACCGTCACCTCGATTACGCCAGAAAGATAGCTGCGGACCTGACCACCCGGGGGGTCCGGGTGAAAGTCGAGGAACGTTCCGAATCCGTCGGCAAGAAGATTCGTGCCGCCGAACTGGGCCGATACCCGTACATGCTGGTGGTCGGTGACCGGGAGGCCGAAACAGCCGAGATTGCGGTGCGTTCCCATGACGAAGGGGAACTCGGTTCAATGGGTGTCGAAAAGTTCTGTATGCTGCTTGGCACTTGATTAAATGTCTCGAAAAGAATCTGTTTCCGCTCGCCGTTGCGAGCATAACTTCAGGTCGTCCGTCCGCTTGAACCATCCGTTGGCTGTTAGCTAGTGCCGGTTCCGCGCAGGTTCGATCGCCGTCCCCCAGAACGGGATTCCACTCGTATTAACGAGCGGATACGCGTTCCCAAGGTCCGGCTTATTGGAGCAGATGGTGAGCAGGTCGGAATCGTCACGACTGACGACGCCCGGCAGATGGCTCGCGACGCAGATCTCGATCTGGTCGAAGTTGCCGCAGGCGCCAAGCCGCCGGTGGCCCGTCTTCTCGACTATTCGAAATACAAGTACGAACAGGATCAGAAAGCCAAAGCTGCCCGCAAGCACCAGACCCAGGTCAACGTGCGCGAGATCAAGCTGCGGCCGAAGATCGCGGTTCACGATTACAACACCAAGAAGGGCCACGTCGAGCGTTTCCTCAAGAACGGCGACAAGGTCAAGGTGACAATCATGTTCCGTGGCCGTGAACAGGCCCATCCGGAACGTGGACGCGACCTGCTTTACAGACTGTTCGAAGACCTCGAAGGCCTGGCCACGATCGAGTCGAAGCCGCTCCAGGAAGGCCGCAACATGAGCATGCTGCTCGGGCCGTCCAAGGAAGCCGCGAAGATCGCCGAGGACAAGAAGAGCGGCGACAAGCCCGAGCCCAAGGCCAAGGAAGAACCGGCAGCGCCAGCCGCACCGGTCAACACGCACCCGCAGGCGGTCGCCCCGGACGCCGAATCCGAGGGTGTAACCATCGAAGAAGCGCCCAGCGACGACGCCACTTCAAGTGACGACACGCCCGAATCCGATACCCCGGATTCAGCTTCTTCCAGCGATTAGCTCCGCAATCCTGACTGACGCCTCGCCGTCCCACAGGGGCGGCGGGGTAGAAGTCCTGCCTGCCTGATCCTCGATCAGTCCGGTCAGTTCCGGGATCCGTGCCGGATCGAGCCCGAGCATGGTGTTGGTTCCGAGTTCGACCGTGACCGGCCGTTCGGTGTTGTCGCGCAAAGTGAAGCAGGGGACACCGAGGTAACTGGTTTCTTCCTGGATGCCTCCGGAATCGGTGAGCACGGCCATGGCATCCGATTCGAGCGAAAGAAACTCCAAATATCCGACCGGGTCGACCAGTTTGAGGCCGGCTGCCAGTTCGACGTTGCCACTGTCGATCATCGCCCGGGTGCGGGGATGAACGGGGAAAAGCACAGGGATGTCGGCGGCGACCAGGTTCAGGGCGCTGATCGCTTCGAACAGCAGCGGTCCGTCAACCAGGGCGGGGCGGTGGAGGGTGACCAGCAGATAGCCCCCGGGATCCACACCGAAACCACGGCAGGCTTCGAGCGGCCGGAAGCGCCCTTCCAGGGCAACCAGGCTGTCGATCATCGTATTGCCGACGAAATGCGCCTTTTCCGCGGGGATGCCTTCACGTTCGAGGTTCACCAGGGCTTCCTCGGAGTGGACATAAAGGTCGTCGCTGATCGCGTCGGTCAGGATCCGGTTGATCTCTTCCGGCATGGTGCGATCCCAGCTACGCAGTCCGGACTCCAGGTGGCCGACCGGGATACCCAGTTTGACGGCCGTGAGAGCGGCAGCAACGGTCGAATTCACGTCGCCGGGCACTATCACCATGTCTGGCTGTTCACTGACCAGCAGCGGCTCGAGACGTTCCATCACCCGTGCGGTCTGCTGGGCGTGACTGCCGGAACCGATCTCGAGCATGTGGTCGGGCGCCGGAACTCCGAGCTGCTCGAAGAAGATCTCCGACATCATCCGGTCGTAATGCTGCCCGGTGTGGACGATCACCTGCTCCGATTCGGGCATCCTCAAATTGAGGGCGCTGATCAGCGGGGCCATTTTGACGAAGTTCGGCCGGGTTCCTAGTACATGAAAAATTCGCATTGGAGCGCACAGTATCCGTCGTTCAGGACACGGGAAGGATGCCTGTCACCGAATTTTGATTGAATACGCCGTCGCATGCCGAAGATGAAGACACATTCCGGAGCCAAGAAACGGTTCAAAAGGACCGCAACGGGCAAACTCCGTGGTCGCAAAGCCTATTCCAGTCATATTCTGGAGAAGAAGTCACCGAAGCGCAAGCGCTCGATGTCGCAGCCGGTGTTCGTAAAGGCACAGGACGCCCCGCGCGTCAACAAGATGCTGGGTGGTAAATAATGCCTCGCGTAAAGCGTTCAGTAAACGCTCGTAAAAAGCGTCGCAAGGTTCTTGAAGAGGCCAAGGGTTATTACGGCCGCAAGAATTCGTCGTACAAGCTGGCCAAGGAACAGGTCATGCGGTCGGGCGCTTACGCCTACCGTGACCGCCGGGTCCGCAAGCGTGATTTCCGTCGTCTCTGGATCACCCGTATCAACGCGGCTGCACGGCTCGAAGGCATGAGCTACTCGCAGCTGATCCACGGGCTGGACAAAGCCGGCGTCGAAGTCAACCGGAAGATGCTCGCCGATATCGCGGTCAACAACCGCGAGGACTTTCGCCGATTTGTCGAGATCGCCCGGGAGGGTGCCGCCGCCTAGCGCGATTCGGCACTTCGATCCCTCCGGGCGGCTTCGCATTCAGCGAGCCGCCCTTTTTTGTTTTACGAGAGAGAAACCATGATCACCAGCCC